>JAAZBN010000254.1 GCA_012513795.1 Bacteroidales bacterium
AGCGTTTTGGCAACAGTAAAGTCGCCTATGGAATCATATCCCGTATCAGGTCCCAGCTGTGCAAACATCCTGCTGTTGTTATTGCGCATTGCTCCGTAATGGAACTGCTGCACCCAACCTCTCCCGGCATCCATGACGGCAAGCTCATAGAGCATGGCCGACTTGAATTTTGAGATCTCTTCCGGGCTCAGCATGGTACCGGCAAGGACCTTTTGCAAAATGGCGCCAACCTCCTTTTCAGTATAATCATCTGCATGGAACTGTTCTATGCCATGGTCACTCAGAAGGCATCCTGCATCTGCGAAGTACTGGTGCCTGTTGCGCAACGCCTCAATCAGGGAGGCAAATCCCTTTATCTCCGTACCTGATGCTTCTTCAAGCTTTCCTATGTATTCAATGAATTTCGCCGGATTTTCCGGAGACATGGCCCTGTCAGGCCTCCATGCCGGCAGCACATTTATCTCAAAGCCCTCATTCTTAAGCGCTTTATGATGCTCCAGGCTGTCAATGGGGTCATCAGTGGTGCATATCACCTCGACGTTGAATTTCTTCATCAATCCGCGAGCCGAGTATTCCGGCTGCTGCAGCAGGGCAGTGCACTCCTCCCATATCTCCGCAGCTGTGGCAGGATTGAGCAGCCTGCCAACGCCGAAGACCCTTTTCAGCTCGAGATGGGTCCAGGCATAGAGGGGATTTCGCATGGTCATGGGTACGGTCTCTGCCCAGCGGTCATATTTTTCACGGAAGGAGGTATCCTTCCCGGTTATGAATCGTTCATCTATACCGTTGGATCTCATGGCCCTCCACTTATAGTGATCACCTTCAAGCCATAGCTGCCCCAGGTCTTCAAACTGTCTGTCAGCGGCAATGGCCTCAGGACTGAGGTGACAGTGGTAGTCAATTATCGGGAATCCCTCTGAATATTCGTGGTAAAGCCTGCGTGCAGCTTCGCCCTGCAGCAGGAAATCTTCGTTTATATACTCTTTCATTGTCTTGACGTTATATGGTTGTGAAGAGTCTTACGATATGGCGCCTGTAGATATTTTCCCATACGCATGTTGAAATGACCTGTTCATTTTCCTTTAGCTGATCAGTGTACCCCTGCCCCAGTTCGGCAGCCACTTTGTACCCGACATGGATGAGCTGCCGGAAGCTCGGATTATAATCGGGATCACCCGGGACATGCCTCAGTGTTGCTGCGAACTTCAGTGTGTCCCAGGTATCAACTTCGTCAGGGGAGGGCAGCATCTCGGGTCTGATATCTATGACATTGGCGTAAGGTCCGCAGAGTTCCTCGCGCCTGTCATATGCCCTGCGGTAAATTATCCGCGCTATCTCCAGACCCCTGCCACCCGAGAGGGCAAGCCCGATCACCTCCTCAAGCCAGGTGGTGCCTGCGGTCTTCAGGTGCAGACCACAGTCATGCTTACGGATAAGGTTGCCGATGACCGGGTAGATTGAGAACTTATCACTGCCGGAGTGAACGCTAAGCTTCAGGCCGGCCGGCAGGTTAAACTGTATAATTGCATATTTGATCACCAGGATATCCTCCTCGAATTCCCGGGCAAAGCGATCAGGTTCGCCTTCATAATCAACACCTTTGTTAAAACGGCCTGTGAACTTGGGGGCGATTGTCTGCAC
>JAAZBN010000255.1 GCA_012513795.1 Bacteroidales bacterium
ATCTCAAAGAAGCGGTAACGCCTGAGCCTGAAGGGCTGATGAACCTGGAAATAAAGGCAGATTGCCTTTTTCTGTGCTGTGCTCATATTGTTTATCTTGTCTGTTGCAAAACCCCTGAATAAATATCTTTGACATTGCCGGCAGCCTTCTCCCATTTCAGCTTGTCAACCTCCTCCTTGCCGTTCATGATGAACATTCTTGACAGTGCCGGGTATGTCAATATACCGTAGATGGCGTCAGCCATGGCCTCTATGTCCCAGAAATCAACCTTCACGGCATGGGTGAGCAGCTCTGCCACCCCGCTCTGTTTGCTGATTATTACCGGTACATTTGATTGCATTGCCTCCAGTGGTGAAATGCCAAATGGTTCTGATACGGAAGGCATCACATATACATCACTCATTCTGAGCATGGTGAATACATCGTTGCCGCGAAGGAAGCCGGTGAAGTGGAACCTGTCGGTTATCCTCAGCGCTGCGGCATGACGCATCATCCGTTCCATCATGTCTCCCGATCCGGCCATTACAAACCGGACGTTTGGCATCTTCGAGAGGACCATCCTGGCTGCCTCAATAAAATATTCCGGCCCCTTCTGCATGGTGATACGGCCAAGGAATGTAACTATCTTGTCATCATATGCCCTCCCCGGTATGTCAAGCTCCGAGTGGTGAAGGGGCTCAACGGCATTGTAAACCGTAAATACTTTCTCCGGATCAATATTATACTTGCTGATGACTATCTCCCGGGTGAGATTGCTGACGGTAATGATTCTGTCAGCAGCATCCATTCCCTCCTTTTCCATATTATAGACCACCGGATTCACATTCCCGCCGCTGCGATCAAAATCGGTGGCATGAACATGTATCACCAGCGGTTTGCCGGATACGGCCTTGGCTGCTATCCCTGCCGGATATGCCAGCCAGTCATGCGCATGTATGATGTCAAACTCATTCTCTGAGGCTATAACCTGGGCAACCACCGAATACTTGTGTATCTCATCCATCAGGGTTGATCCGTAGCTTCCCGTAAAGTCAACCTTGCCCTGGGAATTGGTTTTCACAAGGACGTCAGTATCAGCTATCTCACCTCGTGTCATCTTCCAGAAATCTTCAGGATCTGTATACGGGACCAGTTTTGAAAAGACCTCTATCTTCTCTACCGGTTTAAGAAAATACCTGTATTTAACCTTCTTGAAGGCAACAGGTATTGTATTGGCGCCAATTAGCCTTACGATACTCTGGTCTTCGTCGCCGTAAGCCTTCGGTACCACAAAGATCACGTCAATATCCTTATGGGCGGCCAGACCACGGGTGAGACCGTAACTGGCGGTTCCCAATCCCCCTGCTATATGAGGCGGGAACTCCCATCCAAACATCAGGACACGCATATCATATATCGTTTTCTGGATAATTCTTTTCAAGCAGGGTGAAAATGCGAAGTATCTCTCCCACACTCCACGCCTGTGATATTGCCCCCCTTGGTGAATGCGGCGGATCACCGTCATAGATCTCCGATACGGTTGATATGCCGGCTTCCGTCAGTGTCTCTTCAAAGCCCATTATCAGTTTGCGTACCCTGGCCACCCCCGATTCTCCGTAAACCCTGAGCCATCCGTCACAGAAGGGGCCGATGAGCCACGGCCATACGGTACCCTGGTGGTAAGCCCTGTCACGTGTTTTCTGGTCGCCACAGTAAATACCCTTATATCCCTCCTCTGAAGGAGACAGGGTACGGAGCCCTCTCGGGGTCACAAGCATACGGCTGACAATGTCAAGCATTCTTTTCATCTGGTCAATAGTGAGCATGGTATACGGAAGAGATGCAGCCATCACCATGTTTGGCCTTACCTCCATATTCCGCATCTCATTGTCATTGACGTAATCTGCCAGGTAACCATGTTCTTCATCCCAGAAAGTCTCAATAAATGACCTTTTGATCAGTTCAGGCAGGCTCTCCCACTCTTTAACGAAGGTTCTGTCCCTCCCGGCCCTGGCACAATCTATTGAGTAACATACCGCATTGTACCACAAGGCATTGATCTCCACCGCATAGCCATCGCGGGGAGTTACCGGTACACCGTCAACCACAGCGTCCATCCAGGTGAGGGCCTTTCCCGGAACACCTGCATAGACAAGGCCGTTCTCCCTCATATGAATACCAAATGAGGTTCCGGACCGGTATGCATTAAGCACATCCTTCATGGCAGAACCATATCGTTTCCATGTATCCTTATGGTCAAGCCCGTAACTGTGGAGCGCCTGAAAGAACCACAGCGGTGCATCTACGCTGTTAAAGGCCGGGTTGTCATTGTCACCCATATTCGGGAAGAGACCTCCCTTCATGCGTTTTACCTGGGTGTCAAGCACTGCTGCGTACAGATCTTCAGAAGTACGCGCCAGGGCCAGCCCCGGCAGAGCGATGAATGTATCACGTCCCCATGAACCAAACCACGGATACCCTGCAATTATGTTTGTATTCTCACCTCTCTTCTCAATGAATTGCTGTGCGGCATTGCGCAGGCAGTTGCCGAAGCTGCTCCGCGGTATCTTGGTGGCCACGGCACGTGTAAACTTGCTCTTGAGTCCGGCATGCTTCTCCTCTTTTGTAGAGACTGACATAACGATCACATCGCCCTTTGATGCTGTCAGTTCGAAAAAGCCCGGCACAAACAGGTCTTCCGAATAGTCATACCCTCGCTTCTGTTCCTCAATATATTCAACACCCAGGTACCAGTCTGGCACAGGGACAAACTCCGCCTTGCACGAGAGCTGCATGTTAAGATAGGGGAAGCCGTCATACATGCGGATCCTGACCCCGTGCGGAACAGGCTCCGTCCGGGTGTTGGCCCACATATTGGCATGCGTCAGCTGATGTATATTCCTGAATGCCAGAAAGGGTCTCAACTGCAGCCTGACAGGCTCATCAGTGTCGATGACCGTATACCTGATCATCAGCTGCTCCTCATAATGCACCAGGATACGCTCCTGCTTAAGGATGACGTTACCCACCCTGTAAGTCATTCCGGGAATATCCTGTATATCAAAGTCTTCAACATATTTATGGCCTTTGGGACTGTAGTGGTCACCCTGATACCTGCGTATCCCTGTATTGAAACTCTGTCCGTTACTTACAACTGTTGTGTCAACAGAGGAGAGCAACACGTGCCTCTCACCTCCCAGCTCATCAACAGGGCATACAAGCCAGCCATGATACTTCCGGGTGTTGCAACCCACAATGGTTGTTGATGAATAACTTCCTGCCCTGTTGCTCCGTATTATCTCTCGGCTCAGTGAATACTCAAGGTTAACTACCTGAGCCTTATCAAACTTAATGTATCCCATAAATTCAGGAGTTCCGTTTAACTTCTAAAAATAAGCAATAGAATTAACTCTATTAATTTAATAACAAATCATTTCGTGTG
>JAAZBN010000256.1 GCA_012513795.1 Bacteroidales bacterium
ACAAGCGGACCCGCCTTCTCTCTCAAATCCTGAAGTATTGCCATCTGAATACTATTTAAATAATGAATTTAGCTCTTGAAAAATACAGGCGACAAATATAACAAAAATCAGTTAAACAAAAGGATGCGCTCTCTTCTCATTAAATTTAACTTCCGGTAAACATGATAATTCTCATTTTTAAGGTATGGCACGCTGTAAGTTAATATATTGGAAGAATGAAAAATGAAAAGCCATGTCCAGGAATCTGAGAGGCCTCTCATCCAGAAAAGGTCTGGAAGACAGCCTTTATGAGAATATTGCCGGAGCGGTACCGGAGGGCCGGAATCACCCTGAAGAAAGACTGAAAGCGATAGCCGGCGAGTTCATGACAGGTGACGCTGCCGTCCTGAGTGCCAGTTCCTTTTATGATTTTCTGCAGCCTGCCCATCATGCGAAAAAGGTTTATATGTGTGACGGCACTGCCTGTCTGACATCAGGGAAGAGTGATGAGGTAAAACGAAGCCTTCTGAAAAGCTACGGTGAGAATGAGATTGGCGTTGTGACATGCCTTGGTCATTGTCATTCCAATGATGCTTTCATGGTCAACGGGGAGATACGGCTATGCCATAACGGCGACCATCCCGCAAACGTGAGAGTAAGCTCCAATACCGACATGCCGGTGCTGATCACTCCCACAGGTGATGTCGGGGAGTATTACAAACTGGCACGATTGTGGATTGGCAGGGCAGAGCATGCCCTGAAGGAGCTGGAGGTGTCAGGATTGAGGGGTCGGGGCGGCGCAGGCTTTCCGTTCCATGTCAAGGTGCGCTCATCACGTGATGCAGCGGCTGACAGGAAATATGTTGTATGCAACGGCGATGAGGGTGACCCGGGAGCCTTCTCAGACAAATGGTTGCTTGAGGAGAGACCGTACTCAGTACTGTTCGGGATGCTGATGACCGGCATCATTACCGGCGCGGATACGGGTGTGGTATATATCAGGGGAGAGTACCCGCTGGCAGTGAGAAGGGTACGTGAAGCTGTCAGCCAGCTCGGGATTGCCGGTATAGCCGTCGGCGAGGACGATGATCCGGTCTCAGGGTTCCGGTTTCATGTGGTGGAGGGCTCAGGCGCATACATCTGCGGTGAGGAGACCTCCCTGCTTAACTCCATTGAAGGGTTGCGCCCCGAGGTGCGCACACGCCCGCCCTTCCCGGCAGTATATGGTCTCTTCGGCAGGCCGACGGTGCTGAGTAACGTGGAGACATTCGCAAATATTCACTATATCCTTGAGAAAGGAGGGAGAGCCTGGGCTGCCATGGGCACTGAGAAGTCGCCCGGCACGAAGCTGGTATCGCTTGACGGCGCGTTTAACAGGGCCGGACTGCTGGAAGTGAAGATGGGTACTCCGTTAAGAAGAGTCATTGACGAGATGGGAGGAGGAACAAGATATCCCGTCAAGGCATTCCAGGTGGGAGGACCTCTCGGAGGCCTGGTGCCGGCATCAAAAATTGATGACCTGACCCTTGACTTTGAATCGTTTGCCCGTGAGGGGTTCCTTCTTGGCCATGCGGGGATAGTCTCTGTTCCTGAAGATTTTCCAATGATAAGGTTTCTTGAACATCTGTTTGAGTTTACCAGGAAGGAGTCGTGCGGCAAGTGCTTCCCCTGCAGGCTGGGTTCAGCACGTGGCCTCGAGCTGCTGTCCGGTGCCGTTGCCGGGAAAGAGAAGATTGACCGCCAGCTGTTTGATGATCTCCTGGATACAATGCAGCTTGGTTCGCTCTGCGCACTGGGAGGAGGACTGCCGCTGCCGGTGAAGAATGCACTTCAATACTTCCGCGATGAACTGAAGGAATATTTCACAAATGAAGAGGCATGACCATGGAAAAGATTGCATTTATTGATAACAGGCCTTATGTGATCAGGGAGGGTGAAACCATCCTTGAGTTTGTCCGAAGAAACTCCGGTCATGAGCTTATACCTACTCTCTGCCAGGCTGATAACCTGGAGAACTATGGTTCATGCCGCATCTGCTCCGTGGAGGTGGCCCTGAAGGAGGACGGGCCCGGTAAGGTGATGGCATCATGCCATACACCCGTGGCTCCGGGATATTATATTTATCCTTCCACTGAAAAAATAAAGAGGCTGCGCAGGAATATCCTTGAGCTGGTGCTCTCTGAGTATCCGCCCGACAGACTTGAGCCGGAGACGGGGATGGTGCCGACGGAGTTTCAGAGAGTAGTGGCTGCAGCAGGCATTGAAGAGGTGCGGTACAGGCAGAAGATCACCGTTCATGACAGGGACAGGAGCAGACCATATGTCTGGTCAGATCTTACTGAATGCATTAAATGCTACCGGTGTGTCAGGGCCTGTGATGAGCTGCAGGCCGAACATGTGCTGGGAATATACGGAAGGGGCGACGGAAGCCGGATAATCAAGGGCTTTGATACCTCCTTCCACGATTCGCCCTGCGTATCATGCGGGGCCTGCGTGCAGACCTGCCCTACCAATGCGCTCTATGACCGTTACTCGGCCAAGACCCTCAAGGCTGACGCCATAGTACGCACAACCTGTACCTACTGTGGGGTTGGATGCAACCTCGATGTAAAGGTTATTGACGGGGTGGTGAGGGGCATCCAGGCCCCGCTTGACAGCGCTGCCAACAGGGGTCATACATGCCTCAAGGGCCGGTATGCCTTTGAGTTCTATAACCACCCTGACAGACTGCGCTCACCCCTGGTCAGAAAGGAGGGGGTGCTGACAGAGGTGACATGGGACGAGGCATACGATTATACAGCCCGCAGGTTCAGTGAGATAAAGGAAAAGTATGGCCCTGATGCGCTGGCGGGCATCTCCTCGGCCAGGTGCACCAATGAAGAGAATTACCTGATGCAGAAGTTTTTCAGGATAGTGATCGGCACCAACAACATTGACGGTTGCGCCAGGGTGTGCCATGCCCCCACGGCCATGGGTATGCAGTGGGCTTACGGCACAGGCGCTGCCACCAATTCAATTGATGAACTGTACAAGACAGGTTGCATCCTGATCATTGGTGCAAATCCTTCATCAGCCCACCCGGTGACGGGCGCACGCATCAGGTCCGTGGTGGAATCAGGTACGCCCCTGATTGTCATTGACCCGTTAAAGATAGAGATAGCCAGGCTGGCAAAACATCACCTGCAGATCAATCCCGGTTCAAACGTCGCGGTACTGAACCTCTTTGCATTCTATCTGCTTGCCGAAGGACTTATTGATGAGGAGTTCATCGCCGGCAGGACTGAGGGATGGGATGGTTTCAGAAAATACCTGGAGGCGCTTGACATTGATGAGATGGAGAGGATTTGCGGTGTTGACCGGCATCAGGTGAGGGCTGCAGCCATTGAGTACGGTTCGGCGCCGTCAGCCATGGAGTTTCATGGCCTGGGCGTCACCGAACACTGGCAGGCCACCAAGGCAATCACCCTCATCTCCAATATTGCCATGATGACAGGCAACATAGGCAGGGAGGGGACCGGGGTTAACCCGCTGCGGGGTCAGAACAACGTACAGGGAGCTGCAGACATGGGCATCCAGCCACATCAGGGCGCCGGGTATCTCCCTGTCACCGACCCGGCCAGCATTGAACTGTATAATGCTTACTATGGTTTGGAGCACCCGTCAGTACCGGGCTACCGCATCCCCGAGATGTTCGTTGCCGCCGCCAGGGGCGACCTGAAGGCACTGTGGATCATGGGTGAGGACATTTTGCAGACTGATCCCAATACCTGTCATGTGAAAAGCTCACTCCAGGGTCTTGACCTGCTGGTGGTGCAGGAGCTCTTCATGACCGAGACGGCTCGCATCGCTGACGTCATCTTCCCGGCATCATCCTTCCTGGAGAAGGAAGGCACCTTCACCAATGGCGAACGGCGGATACAGAAAGTTCAGAGGGTGGTGGAGCCGCTTGAAGGAACAAAACCCGATGGCCAGATAGTGGTTGACATGATGAGGAGGATGGGATACAATCAGGATGGATACTCAGCCGATGTCATACTGAAGGAGATTGCCGGTATAGTGCCGTTTTTCAGGGGAGTCAGATGGGATGAACTGGGCAAAAGCGGTAAACAGTGGCCGGTAAGGGAAGACGGAACGGACACAAGGATATTGCATACCGAAACATTCAAACGTGGAAAGGGAAGGTTCCATTCGTGGGATTACGACATCTCACCGGAGCTGAATGAACACGCGGAGCGTTTTCCATATATCCTCACCACCGGCCGGTTGCTGGAACATTACAACAGCGGAACCATGACCCGTCGCACCCCTAACAGTGAGATAGTCACGGAAGACCTGCTGTACGTTCATCCGCTTGACGCGAAGGCCAAGGGGCTGGTGAACGGTGATTATGCAAGGATATTCTCAGCCCGCGGCATAACCACCATGAAGGTAAAGGTGACAGATGTTGTCAAGCCGGGCGTGATCTATACCACCTTCCATTTTCCGGAAGCTGCAATCAATTTCCTTACCAGCGGCATAGGAGATGAATTTACCCTTACTCCCGAGTACAAGGTGGTGGCGGTTGATTTTGAAAAATCACAATACGGGATCTTTACCCGTGCAGAATGCCGTACAATCATAAAAACTGACTAAAAAATCAAAATTACCCCTCAAAAATAGGGGGTAATCAACAAAAAACATATAAATTATCAAAAAATAACCCCAAAAATAGGGGGTGTATTCTGAAATGATCTATTTTTGACAAAAAATCAGATCATGGCAGAATTACGTTTTAGTGCACTAAAGGAGCTTTTCAGCAGGGAGCCTGTTGAAGTTTCCGTTCCGGCCGCGCCGGTTTCCAGCTATTTTTCCGAGAATGTCTTTGACAAGCAGAAGATGGAGCGTTACCTGAGCCGTGAGGCTTACAGGGCGGTGATGACGGCAATTGATGAGGGTACGCCTATTAACAGGCAGATAGCTGATCAGGTGGCTACCGGCATGCAGGCCTGGGCTTTGGAGCATGGGGTGACTCATTTTACGCACTGGTTCCATCCGCTGACAGATGCAACTGCTGAGAAGCATGACTCATTTGTCGGGCGGGGAGAGATGGGCTCAATCATTGAGATATTCTCAGGTGAGGTGTTGGTGCAGCAGGAGCCTGACGCATCGAGTTTCCCCAGCGGGGGTATAAGGAACACATTTGAAGCCAGGGGCTACACGGCCTGGGATGTCTCGTCACCGGCATTTATTGTTGGCAATACCCTATGTATACCTACAGTTTTCGTGTCATACACCGGTGAGGCGCTTGACTACAAGACCCCTCTGCTCCGTTCGCTTGCCGTACTTGACAAGGCTGCCGTGGAGGTGTGTCATCTGTTTGACAAGGATGTAAAAAAGGTTATTGCCACCCTGGGATGGGAGCAGGAGTATTTCCTGATTGACGAGGCGCTTTATTATGCCAGACCTGACCTGATGCTGGCAGACCGCACCCTGATGGGGCATCCCTCTTCCAAGGATCAGCAGCTCTCTGATCATTATTTCGGGTCAATACCTGACAGGGTAAAGGCATTCATGAAAGAGTTCGAGTTTGAGGCCTATAAACTGGGCATTCCTGTAAAAACGCGTCATAATGAGGTTGCTCCGAACCAGTTTGAGTGTGCCCCGGTCTTTGAGGAAGCCAACCTCGCCGTTGATCATAATCAGCTGATAATGGATGTGATGCGGCGGGTAGCCAGGAAGCATAAGTTCAGGGTCCTGTTTCATGAAAAACCCTTCGCCGAGGTTAACGGATCGGGTAAGCACAGCAACTGGTCAATGATGACTGATACTGGTGTGAATCTGCTCTCCCCCGGCAAGAATCCGAAGACGAACATGCAGTTCCTTACCTTCCTGGTAAACGTAGTCAAGGCTGTCAATGACAATCAGGAACTGCTCCGGGCTAGCGTGACCAATGAGAACAACTCGTACAGGCTGGGCGGTCATGAGGCTCCGCCGTCAATTATATCGGTGTTCCTGGGCAGTTACCTCTCTGATATTCTTGACAGAATTGCCAGCAAGGTGAAGGACAAGAAGATGACCCCGCAGGAGAAGACGGAGATCAAGCTGGGCATTGGCAAGATACCGGGGATCTTCCTTGACAATACTGACCGCAACCGCACCTCGCCTTTTGCCTTTACAGGAAACAGGTTCGAGTTCCGGGCCGTGGGCTCGTCGGCCAACTGCAGCTCAGCCATGATTGTGCTTAATGCAGCCGTTGCCCGCCAGCTCATGACATTCGCTGATGAGGTCAATGCCATGACTGATAAGGGCAGAAAACGTGATGAGGCTATCTTCCAGGTACTTAAAAAGTGCATTATCGACTCCAAAAGGATACGATTCGAAGGCGACGGGTACAGTGCGGAATGGCATAAAGAGGCTCGTCGCAGGGGTCTCTCAGCGGAATCCAGCGTGCCCGGGACGTTGAAGGCATACACCACCCCTGAGTCGCGTGGGACACTGGTCGGCACAGGCGTGCTTACCCAACGCGAGCTGGAGAGCAGGATTGAGGTGGAACTTGAAAAGTTCACCAAGAAGCTGCAGATAGAATCACGTGTCCTGGGTGACCTGGCAATAAACCATATTGTACCCACTGCAGTGAATTACATGACCTCTCTGGTGGATAATGTCAGGGGGTTGCGGGAGATTTTTGACGACAATGACTTCCTGCGACTGGCCGGGGCACGCAAGGAACTGATAGTGTCAATTTCTGATCATATATCCATGATAAAGAAACTGGTCACCGAGATGATAGATCAGCGCAGGAAGGCAAATGTCATTGATGACATCTATAAGAAGGCGCTTGCCTATGAATCAAATGTCAAACCTTACCTGCAGGAGATCAGGACTCACATTGACAAGCTGGAGCTGGTGGTTGACAATGAACTATGGCCTTTACCCAAGTACCGCGAGCTTCTTTTTACCAGATAGCAGTTTTTTTTCCATGAGGTTTTTGGTTGGTAATGCCCTTCATAAGGAGGGCATTATTTTTGTGGGCGGTCAAGGTAGCCGGTACTTAATGAAGCATCGGTACGTTAACATAAATAATTACTTTTGCATAAATCAATATGGCGGTCAGAATGAACAGAACAGTTGTTCTTATAATAATAGTTGCCCTGGTGTTTCCATCCCTGCTGCAGGCACAGAAGCAGAAGACCGAGCGTGCCTACGCCGCTTATGAAGCCGGCAGTTATTACGATGCAATAGACCACTTCAAGGATGTCTACTCAAAGACCCGTGACAGGCAGCTGAAGGCTGAGATGGTATTTATGGTATCAGAGTGTTACCGGCTGATTAATGACCCTAAGAATGCTGAATTGTGGTATAAGAGGGCAGTCAGGTCGCCTTTCCCGAAGCCCGAGGCGCAGTATTGGCTGGCAGACAGTTACAAGAAGCTGGGACGTTATCCGGAGGCAATAGAGGAGTTCCGGGCATACCGCCAGCTGGTTCCCGGGGATCCGCGCACCGAGCAGCAGATACGTGCCTGCGAACTGGCTATGGAGTGGCAGGCATCACCGGAAGCATACAATGTGGAGGAGCTGAAGGATGTCAATTCAAGGGATTCTGATTTCAGTCCTGCCTATGCCCGTGATGATCACGGACTGTTATGGTTCACCTCTTCACGTGATGATGCCAGGGGCAACAGGGAACATGGCATCACCGGCCAGAGCTTTACTGACATATTTGAGACCAGGCTTGACAAGAAAGGCAAATGGAGCACTCCCGTGCCGGTTGATTTTCTCAATACTGAATTTGAGGATGGCACACCTTCCTTCTCATCGGACTACACTGAGGTGTTCTTTACACGCTGCGAGGCGGGCAAGCGTGAGAGCAAGGGGTGCGTGATAATGTATTCAAGCCGTGAGGGAGTCAACTGGAGTGATCCGGAGAAGATTGAGCTCCTGGATGACACGCTTGTGGCTGCTCATCCCGCGCTCTCTCCTGACGGCCAGACTCTCTACTTTGTCTCTGACATGCCCGGCGGACGGGGAGGCAAGGATCTTTATCGTACTACCCGCACCTCGCCGGGCAGCCCCTGGTCTCGCCCCGAGAACCTGGGTACTGATGTCAATACCCGGGGCAATGAGCTGTTTCCTTTCGTTCACGAGGACGGAACCCTTTACTTTGCTTCTGACGGCCATATAGGAATGGGCGGACTGGATATCTTCAGGGCTGTTCCCCAGGGTGGTGACGCGTGGCTGGTTCAGAATATGATGGCCCCGGTGAACAGCCCCGCAGACGATTTTGGAATTACCTTTGAGAGGGGGTCAGAGAAAGGCATCTTCAGCTCTTCAAGGAAAGGCAGGACCGCCGATGACCTTTATACTTTTGAGATGCCGCCTCTGCTCTTCAGCATTACCGGCCTCGTCAGGGATGAGAAGACAGGCCAGCCCGTGGAGGGTGCCACCGTACAGCTCATCGCAAGCGACGGCGCAAACATGCAAACAGAGACAGGCGCCGCGGGTGACTTCAGGTTCACTCTCCGTCCGGAGGTCGACTATATATTCCTTGCATCCAGAAAGGGATACCTGAACGGCAAGGAAAAAGAGACCACGAGGGGACAGGACAAAAGTCGTGATTTTATGGCAACAATACAGCTGACCCCCATTGACAGACCCATAGAGCTGCCGAATATCTTCTATGACTTTGGGAAATGGGATCTCAGGCCTGAGTCGATGGTCTCTCTTGACAGGCTTGTGGAGACCCTTAATGACAACCCGAACGTGACCATTGAGCTTATGTCTCATACTGACTCGCGTGACACGGAGGAGTTTAACCTTGATCTCTCCCAGAAGAGGGCCCAGTCTGTGGTTGATTACCTTATTGCCAAGGGCATAGCGGCCGACAGGCTCACTGCCCGCGGCTATGGCGAAACCAACCCGAAGGTGGTGGATCAGGAGATAATAAAGAACGCTCCGTTCCTCCGTTCAGGCGCTACGCTTAATGAGCAGTACATTAATTCACTGGCCAGCGAAGAGCAGAAGGAGATAGCACACCAGATAAACCGTCGCACCGAATTCCGGGTTTTGCGGACTGATTACGAGCCGGCACAATAGTTATGATCATCCTGCAGGTATCATGAGTGACAGATCACGCTACGCCAGGAGAGGAGTCTCCTCCGGCAAGGAGGAGGTGCATGCGGCAATAAGCAATATTGACAGGGGACTTTTCCCGAAAGCATTCTGCAAGATCATACCTGATATCCTGGGTGGAGATGCAGACTGGTGCAATATAATGCATGCTGACGGCGCCGGCACAAAATCGTCTCTCGCCTATGTCTACTGGAAGGAGACGGGAGACCTCTCCGTCTGGAAGGGTATAGCACAGGATGCCGTGGTGATGAACCTCGATGACCTCCTCTGCGTGGGAGCAACAGACAATATCCTTCTATCGTCAACAATAGGCAGAAACAAGAATCTTATTCCCGGCGAAGTGATCCGTGCCCTGATTGAAGGGACGGAAGAGTTCCTTGCCCGCATGAGGGATGCCGGCATCGGTATCTGGTCAACGGGAGGAGAAACTGCCGATGTAGGGGACCTCGTAAGGACAGTGATTGTTGATTCTACGGTCACGGCCCGGATGCCAATAGCGGATGTGATTGACAATGCAGAGATACGCGCTGGCGATGTGATTGTGGGACTGGCATCATACGGACAGACAACCTACGAGGTTGAGTATAACGGCGGGATGGGCAGTAACGGACTGACCTCCGCACGCCACGACGTGTTTGGCAGATATCTGGCAGGGCTATATCCCGAGAGCTATGACGGATCAATCCCTGCATCGCTGATTTACACCGGACCGATGAGGCTGACAGACTCTACCCCTGTTGCGGGAACAGATGCGGGAAAACTGGTCCTCTCGCCCACACGTACGTATGCCCCGGTGATAAAAAAGGTGCTAGATACCATGCGTCCTGTCGTTCACGGTATGGTACACTGCTCTGGCGGAGGCCAGACCAAGATATTGCATTTTATTGAAGACCTGCATGTTATAAAGGATAACCTCTTCCCTGTTCCCCCGCTGTTTGAGCTTATTCAGAAGAGCTCCGGCACACCGTGGGAGGAGATGTACCGGGTATTCAACATGGGGCACCGTATGGAGCTCTATGTTGACGAAACCGATGCTACAGCTGTCATTGACATAGCCGCAGGTTTCGATCTTGAAGCGCGCATAGTGGGCCGCTGTGAGGCCGCCCAGGGCAAGCACCTGACCATCCGCACCTCCAACGGCGAATTTTCATACTGACTGCCAACTGCCAACTGCCAACTGATTGCCTGCCGTCCTGACACTTCGTGTGCGGGATTGAGGCTCCGAAGAATGAGGAGACTCAAACCGCCAACCGGTACCGCCAACTACACTATTGCCTAATGTCCCGATCCGCCATCCGTCGGATCGAGGATCCTCGGCCCCGATTTTCGGGGCCGGGACCTAATGCCTATTGCCTCTTGCCTATTGCCTTACAATGATTACCTTTGCACCCTGAAATTTGGCATCTGATGGCAAAAAACATGATTCTGGAAAGGCTTCTTGGTGTCAAGAGCCGTTTTGTGGAGGTAGGTGAGCTTCTGACCTCAGCTGACGTGATGACTGACATGAAGCGGTACATCAAGCTCAACAAGGAATACAAGGAGCTGAAACCGGTAGTGGAAGCATACGAGCGGTATAAAAGCGCCCTGGACAACCTGGATAGCGCCAGGGTGTTGCTGGCAACAGAGAAGGATGAGGAGATGCGTGAGATGGCAAAGGCTGAAATAGACAACCTCCTGGAAACCATACCGGAGATGGAGGAGGAGATCAGGTTTCTGCTACTGCCTGCTGATCCCGAGGATGAAAAGAATGCGGTCATGGAGATCCGTGCCGGCACCGGAGGAGATGAAGCCAGTATCTTTGCCGGTGATCTCTACCGGATGTACTCAAAGTACATTGAGTCAATGGGCTGGAAGATGGAACTCAACTACTATACCGAGGGTACGGCAGGGGGCTATAAGGAGATTGTCTTTAACGTGACAGGCGACGGCGTTTACGGGATCCTCAAGTATGAATCGGGTGTCCATCGCGTACAGCGTGTGCCGCAGACAGAGACCCAGGGCCGTATACATACTTCCGCAGCAACAGTGGCCGTGCTCCCCGAAGCAGGCGAGTTCGACATAGAGATACGCAGTGAAGATATACGAAAGGATACATACTGTTCCTCCGGCCCCGGAGGCCAGAGTGTCAACACCACATACTCGGCCATCAGGCTGACCCATATTCCAACCGGACTGGTGGTGACATGCCAGGATGAGAAATCGCAGATCAAGAACCTTGAGAAGGCTATGAGGGAACTCCGGACAAGACTCTACAACCTTGAATATCAAAAGTACCTTGATGAGATATCTCACAAGCGCAAGACAATGGTTTCCACCGGCGACCGGTCGGCAAAAATACGCACATACAATTACCCCCAGGGACGAGTGACTGATCACCGTATTAACCTGACCCTCTATAACCTGACTTCTGTGCTTGACGGAAATATACAGGAGCTGATTGACAAGCTGCAGATGGCTGAGAATGCCGAGCGGCTGAAGGAGAGCGCTTACTAATCACTCTATCATGACATCAAAGGAGATTTATCAGCAGATACTGAAAAAAAGGTCCTTCCTGTGTGTAGGCCTTGACCCGGAGATTTCGCGGTTACCCGATTGCCTGGCGGGTTCGGATGATCCGATTTTTGAATTCAACCGGCGGATTATTGACGCCACCCATGAGTACACTGTGGCCTACAAGCCCAATTTTGCCTTCTATGAGTCGTATGGCCCGGCAGGAATGGCTGCGCTTGACAAAACGGTGAGGTATATCAACAGGCTCGACACCAACATATTCATAATTGCCGACGCCAAGCGCGGTGACATAGGCAACACCTCCAAGATGTATGCCAGGGCAGTTTTCGGTGAGATGCCTTTTGATGCCGTTACGGTAGCGCCATACATGGGTGAGGATTCTGTTACACCGTTCCTTTCCTATCCCGGAAGATGGGCAATAATCCTTGCACTGACATCAAACAGGGGGGCGGATGATTTCCAGTACCATACCGATAAGGGTCAGAGGCTGTTTGAGAGAGTACTGACTGTGTCACAACGGTGGGGCACCACTGACAACCTGATGTACGTTGTTGGTGCAACCAGGGCAGAGATGCTTGCTGATATCCGCAGGATTGTCCCGGATCACTTCCTTCTGGTACCAGGTGTGGGCGCCCAGGGCGGAAGCCTTGAAGAGGTGGCCCGTTATGGCATGAACAGCCAGTGCGGCCTGTTGGTAAACTCATCCAGGGGCATCATCTATGCTGACAGCAGCGAGAATTTTGACTCTGTCGCCGGCGAAAAGGCCCGCGAGATGCAGGAGGAGATGGCCCTCTACCTGGCAGACAGGTTTAAGGTCTGACGGCCAGTCGGCAGTACCAGTCGGCAGTACCAGTAGGCAGTACCAGTAGGCAGTCGGCAGTACCAGTAGGCAGTAATATACGATCACTGCTGACTGTGGACTGTGGACTGAGGATTGATCTCCGCCTTCACCATCGCCCTGATTGGCGGAATGATAAACGCTGCTATACCCAGCAGGGAGATGCCGCAGCCGGAGATGATGAAAGCGTTGCCTATACCAATGGCGTCAGCAATGAATCCGGTGGCCAGAAGGCCTATCATTGATGGAAGCAGAGTTATACTGGCATAAAGAGAGAAGACTCTTCCCAGTGCAGCCGGTTCAACCATGGTCTGCACTATCACTGTAAATGACCCTGAATACATGGTCATGGAGATGCCTCCTATGACTGTCACACCGGCGAACCATGCAAATCCTGAGGGAGGCAGTATTCCCGAGAAAACAAAGGTAAGTCCGAGAGCCAGGTAGGTCAGGTTGATAAGAACCACCTTATAGTTATTGAGTCTTTTGTGTCCGATGATGGCTCCGCCTATCAGCATCCCGATTCCCCATGCTATCTCCACAATGCTCATCATATAGGTTGTGCCGTTGAAATGCTCCAGGGTCATCAGCGGAAAGAGTGCCGCCACCGGCATGATAAAGAACATGGCTGACAGTGCAAGGATGAACAGCCACAGCAATCCCGGCTTGCTGTATATCTCCCTGAGCCCTTCCAGCAGCTCCCTGCCCAGATGAGGAGCCGCTTTCTCTCCCTTCTCAGGATTGGGTATAATAACCATCAGGAGGGTTATCACGGCTATGATTGCTCCTGCCACATCAATGAGCAGGATCCAGTGCAGCCTGAACAGGCTGATAAGGAGGGCGGCCAGGGCGGGGCTGGCTATGGTGCTTATTGAATGGATCATGTTGTTTATCCCGGCTATCTTCATCAGCTTGTCCTGCGGCGCCAGCAGCGGAACAGAAGCCTGCATGGCCGGCACGTGAAAGGCCATGCCGGCAGATCGCATCACCAGCAGGAGATAGACATAGAAGATCTTTGGCTCCGTGATAAAAAAGAGCGAGGCAAGCAAAAGTGTGCACAGCGCAATGAACAGGTCTGAAAAGATCATTGTACGCTTGCGGTTCCAGCGGTCCACAAATACACCGGTAAATAGTCCCAGTACCATCTGGGGCAGCAGTGAGGCAATGGTGGCATAGGCCAGCACCTCTGCCGAGCGGGTTTCAACACTTAGCCAGAAAATGACCGCATAGCCAACCACATAACTGCTCAGGGTGGAGAAGAACTGGCCGGTGAAGATGATTGTGAAGACTCTTTTCCAGTCTGATTTTTCCTGTTTCAGATTATCCATTTCCCTTTAACAACAGAACTGCAAATATAATTTCTTTACTATCATCTTGTTGTATCTTGAAAATTACTTCTGCTGTCAGTTTGTCGCTCATTCTTTTGCTGGTTTATCCGTTTGTGCTTAAATTTGATAAGCTGCATTTCTAAAATTTCCGATCATGAAAGAAGAGTTCCTCCACTGGCTGTGGAAAAACAGGCTTTTTGAAGAGGGGAGCCTGTGTGACAGGGAAGCCGGGAAGATTGAGGTGATAACCCCCGGGGATTACAACCGGGATTCCGGGCCTGATTTTTTCAATACCCGGCTTATCATCGGCAGTACCGGGTGGGCGGGCAATACCGAGATACATATAAACGCATCGGACTGGTACCGTCATGGTCATCACACTGATCACGCCTATGACAATGTGATTCTTCATATAGTGCACAATGAAGATGCAGATGTTTTTACAGCCTCCGGGCGGCGTCTGATCACCGCCCGGTTGCAGTATGACCCTGCCCTCTGGGAGAACTACCTCGGATTTGTCAATAATCCTTCCCCTCTGCCATGCAGCGGAATCATAGGGATGGCTGACGGCTTGATTGTCAAACGATGGCTGTGGACGGTTGCGGTTGAACGCCTTGAAAGGAAGAGCGATGAGATCAGGGAGGTTCTCGTGAAGACTGGCAATGACTGGGAAGAGACACTCTACCGGCTTGTCTCACGCTATTTTGGCTTCCGGGTCAACACTGATCCCTTTGAGATGCTTGCTACCCGGCTTCCGCAGAAGATCATAAGAAAGCATTCCGATAACCTTCTGCAGGTTGAGGCGCTGCTCTTTGGTACGGCTGGTCTGCTTGACGAGGCTCTCTTCCGTGAGGCTGTCAGGGACAGTTATTACCTGCTCCTTACCAGGGAGTACCGGGTGCTGAGGATCAAATATTCGCTGCAGCCTGTTGACGGCTGGCTCTGGAAATTCCACAGACTGAGGCCCGCCAACTTCCCTACTGTGCGTTTATCGCAACTGGCAGCACTGCTCACGCATAGCGAAGGGCTTTTCTCCCGCATCCTTGAGTGCCGTGATAATGACAGCCTTCGTAAAATGCTTACTGTCAGCGCGTCCGGATACTGGAGCTGCCACTACCAGTTCGGGAAGGAGGTGGAGTCAACAGCAGGAAAAGCCGGCCGGCAGTCGGTAGACCTGCTTATCATCAATGCCGTAGCGCCATTGCTCTTCGTTTATGGCAGAACAAGACAGCAGCAGGAGTGGTGTGACCGCGCCGTTGACATTCTTGATTCGCTGCCGCCGGAGGAGAACAGTGTGGTGACCGATTTCGCGAAAGCAGGGCTGAAGCCCGAATCGGCGTTCGCCTCACAGGCCCTGCTTGAACTGCGGAACCTGCGATGCAGGTTCCACAGGTGCCTTGACTGCGCCATAGGATCATCACTCATCTCCCGGGGCAGCAAGATCAGTCGCTCAAGCTCACTCTTCCTTGAACCCTGAGCATCCTTCCGCAATATTTCCGGCAGCTTATCAACAGGAAAATAAAGTTTTCAGCAGGCGCAACTTATGGCATGTTAGTTGCGTCTTTTAAACAGGAACCTCTCCTTACGGATCCTCCCGCGGACCTGAGCGAGAATACCGGTAGTCAGATGCAAAAAATTATTCAAATTGTTTGAATTATTACAAATAAGAGTTGTATCTTTGCGATCCAAAATTGGAGAATTTATTAACAATCTATTGGATAAGGATATGTATTTGACTACGGAGAAA
>JAAZBN010000257.1 GCA_012513795.1 Bacteroidales bacterium
CCGCAGGATCTCCGCGACCAGCAGATTGAACATGAGAAATTCTTACAATGGAAAAACGCACGCAAATGAAAGCAATGAATATAGTCAATGCCGTCAATGACGCGCTGGACATCAAACTGACCGAAGACAAAAACGTAGTAGTTTACGGAGAGGATGTCGGGTTCGAGGGCGGTGTCTTCAGGGTAACGGAAGGGTTACAAAAGAAGCACGGAGTGGAGAGAGTCTTTGACTCCCCCCTGGCCGAGTCAGGCATAGCCGGTACGGCGGTAGGGATGGCTGCAGCCGGACTGCGCCCGGTGATAGAGATGCAGTTCTGCGGGTTCATCTACCCGGCCTTTAACCAGATAATATCACATGTAACGCGAATGCATAACAGGTCGCGCGGCCGTTATAAGATGCCGATAGTCATACGCCTGCCATACGGCGGTGGTATCAACGCTCTGGAGCATCACTCGGAGAGCATGGAAGCAATCTTTGCACATATCCCCGGACTGAAGGTGGTAGTGCCATCAACACCCCACGATGCAAAGGGACTTCTCATCTCTGCAATAGAGAGTGATGACCCCGTGCTCTTCCTGGAGCCTAAGCGCATCTACCGTGCGATAAAGCAGGAAGTAAGTGAAGAAAAATTCTCAGTGCCTATCGGCAAAGCCAAGGTCCTGTCACAGGGCACCGATGTTACCGTGGTTGCTTACGGCGCCATGATACGCGAGGTGCAGAAGGCAATGGTGATGGCGAAAGAGGCAGGATACTCGGTGGAGCTGATAGACCTGAGAACCATATATCCCCTTGACAAGGAGACTATTGCCGCTTCTGTGAAGAAAACCGGAAGACTCATCTTTGTCGGCGAGGAGCCGCGAAGTTTCGGTGTGGGCTCTGAGATCATGGCAGTGGCCAACGAGGAGGCATTCCTGCACCTCGAGGCGCCCCCGAAGAGAGTGGCTGCCTTTGACGTGATTGTACCCTACCCCAGGGGCGAGCATCACTATATGATCACCCCGGAGAAGATCTTCTACGAGATTGAAAGAACTATAAAATTCTGAAGTAATGAGACATATTTTTAAATTTCCGGATATAGGCGAAGGACTCACAGAGGGTATCATCATCGAGTGGTACGTTGACAAGGGCACTGCCGTCAAGGTGGGACAGCCGCTGGTAAAGATGGAGACTGACAAGGTGGTAACGGATATCCCCTCTCCCCGTGCAGGTGTTATTGCAGCGCGCTATGGCAAGGTGGGGGAAACCATCCACGTGGGAGAAACGCTTGTTGAGATTGAGATAGAAGGCGAAGAGGCTGCAGAAGCTCCTTCCACCGGGCCCGAACAGGTTGAGGAGAAGGGCGCAGGCGTGGTTGGCACCATAGAGGTGGCATCAGGCAATGCCCTTCTGCCTGCCAGCGAGGAGGGAACGGAGCCTAAGCCGGCAGCCGCTTCCGCTGAGCGACGCAAGGTGCTGGCAACACCCGTTGCCAGGGCAATGGCCAGGGAGATGAACATCGATATCAACCTGGTGACCGGCACCGGCCCCGCAGGCAGGGTGATGAAGAGCGATATACAGAACTTCCACGCTCCCGCTGCTCCTGTTATGTCCGCTGCCGCGAAGGCACCCGCAGCCCAGTCAGCCCCGGGTGAACTCATTGAGATCAGACCAATGACGCAGATCAGGAAATCAATAGCCCGCAATATGCTGCGCTCTAAGCAGAACACAGCCCATATGACCCTCTTCGAGGAACCGGAAGTTACAAGACTGGTGGAGGCACGCGCCCGCTACAAGGAGGAGTACAAAAAGGAGGAGCTCAGCCTTACCTACCTGCCCTTTATTATCAAGGCAGTGGTTGCGGCATTGAAGCGACACCCGGAACTCAATTCCGAGATGGACTTCGAAAAGGGCAATATTATCTATAAGAACTACTATAACATCGGCATAGCCGTAAGCACCGAGGATGGACTTGTGGTTCCGGTAATACGTGACGCCGACAAGCTGAGCATCAGGGAGCTGAGTCGGGCCGTGGCAGAGATAGCAGTCAAGGCACGCGACAGGAAGCTGACCCTCGATGACATGAAGGACGGCACATTCACAATCACCAACTACGGCGCCCTGGGCGGCTGGTTCGGAGTGCCCGTGATAAACTACCCGCAGGTGGGAATCCTCGGTATAGGCCGTATCAACCAGCAGCCGGTGGTGGCCGACGGTGAGATAAAGGCAGGAAACGTCATGCCCCTTTCACTATCTGTTGATCACAGGATGGTTGACGGTGCAGAGGCAACAGAGTTCCTGAATGATGTGGCGGCAGGAGTATCAGACCCTCTGTCGCTCATAATGAGACAATAAAAAAGGAGACAGGAGATGGATTATGATCTTATAATTATCGGGGCCGGACCGGCAGGTTACGTGGCCGCCATCAGGGCCGGACAGGCAGGACTGAAGACAGCCGTGATTGAGAAAAAGCATGTTGGCGGGATGTGCCTCAACTGGGGGTGCATACCATCCAAGGCAATGCTCGAAAGTGCAAAGTATTTTTCCAGACTCGGCATGGCAGCCGACTTCGGGGTTGAGGGCCTCGACCCGAAGAAGCTGACATTCAGCTGGGAGAAAGGTGTGAAGCGGTCGGAACGAATTGTTCGTCGCCTTACCAAGGGTGTTGAATACCTGCTGAAGAAGAACAATGTGGAGACCATTTCCGGGACCGCTTCCATTGAGGCAGCAGACACTGTGGTGGTTGACAACCGGATGCTCAAGGCAAAGAACATAATCATTGCAACGGGTTCATACCCAAAACCCCTGCCCTTCAAGGTGGGTGATGAGAGCCGGATCATCAACCTCGAGAATATGTTCTCGCAGAAGGAGATACCTCAGAAGTTGCTTGTTGTTGGAGAGGGTCCCGTGGCTGCCGAGGTCTCGCAGATGCTGGCCCTGATAGGAAAGGATGTGACCCTTCTTAAAACTGCAGACAAGGTGTTCCCGTCGTTGGATGATTATCTCAACTCATATATCGATAAAAGGCTGGCCTCTCTGAAGGTCAAAACAATAGAAGGCACAGCCGGCTTTGATCCGGAGAACATTGATGACTACGAGGGCATTGTTAACTGCATGCCCCGCAGGGGAATCAAGCCGACGGGTTCCCTGAACCCCGAAGAGAATGAGAGTTTCTATGTTGTTGACGAACATTTCATGACAAGCGTCAAGGGAGTCTATGC
>JAAZBN010000258.1 GCA_012513795.1 Bacteroidales bacterium
GTCACACAAATTAAATAAAATTCAATTGTCTATTGACTTGAGTTTTATAAATATTTAATTTTGGATTTGTAAGATGTAATACAACTTTCATGAAACTCTCAAACTACCTTATCCTGTTATTGGGTACCACTGTGATTGCCGGATGCCAGAAAAAGGAGGTTCCTGCGGTGTTGCAGGGGCAGCTTGATTCCATTGTGGCTGAGATGGTACCCCAGAGCGCAGAGTCGATCTGCGACGTTATGCTGTCAGTTTCGGATGACGGAACTATCACGGCCAAAGGAGAGACTGATCTTCCTGAGGCGAAGAATGCCATCATCGCTATGCTGGAAAAATCGGGAGAAAGTTATGCTGACAGCATAACCGTTCTGCCTGACCCTGCCGTGGTGCAGAAACCATGGGGGCTCATAACCGTCAGTGCCTGCAATATCAGGACCAGGCCCTCACATGCAGCGGAGCTGTCAACACAGGCTCTTATGGGAACTCCCGTAAAGATACTGAACAAGAGAAACGGCTGGCACATGGTGCAGACGCCTGATTCATACACCGGGTGGGTCCGCAGTACAATTACTGAGCTTACTGATGATGAGATGGCTGCCTGGAAGAGCAATGAAAGGCTGTTCTATACAGGTCATACAGGGGTGATCACTGACAGTAAGGGTGAGACAGTATCCGACATTGTTTTCGGGGCAATAGTTGTTAAGAGCGGATCAAGGGGTGACAACTGGACCGTTCTTCTTCCTGATGGCAGGACGGGAGAGGTGAAGAAAAAAGAGGCTGCTGATTTCAGGAGCTGGGCTGAGGGCGCCAGCACAGAACCTGCCGGACTCGTCCGCTTTGCCCGTTTGTTTATGGGCACTCCCTATCTTTGGGGAGGGACCTCGGTCAAAGGGGTTGACTGCAGCGGATTCACCAAGACAATATATTATTACGGCGGAGTGATCATGACCCGTGATGCATCCGCCCAGTTCAGGTACGGTGATGAGGTTAATACTGAAAAACCATGCGCAACTCTCATTCCCGGAGACCTGCTCTATTTTGGCAGTGACAGGAACGGAAGGAAGAACATTACCCATACAGGAATGTACATCGGGGACACTGAATATATTCACGCATCAGGCTCAGGGATGGTGATAATCAATAGTTTCGACTCCACCAGGACCAATTACAGCGCCAGTCTGCTTGACATACTGCAGGGCGCCAGGCGGGTGACCGGCTTTACCGAAGGCAAAGGTTTGCAGAGAGTGTCCGGTCACAGCTGGTATTTTTAACATTGCATGAAACCCGCACGTTCAAAGAAACAGCAAATAAGTGCTACGGAGCATGAGGGTTTTTATGACCTTACATAAACAGATATTTTTTACATGAAGAAAAGAGACTTTATCAAGATCGGAGGCCTTGCAGCAGGTGCTGTCATGGTGGGCTGCAAACCATCTTCCGCTGATCAGGCAGCGGGCAGATCCAGAGCCATTAAAAGGCGGAGCGGAACGCTGAAGCTCAGTTACAGACCTTATGAATTGCAGTTGAGGCATGTCTTCACTGTTGCCTCCAGTTCCAGGACCACAACTCCGGTGGTTCTTACAACAATTGAGTATGATGGTGTTACCGGTTTTGGAGAGGCATCCATGCCGCCATACCTGGGTGAAAGCCATGAATCCGTACTCAATTTCCTGTCGAAGGTCAACCTGGAGCAATTCAGTGATCCCTTCCTGCGTGAAGATATACTTGCCTATATTGATGGCATCATGCCAGGCAATTATGCCGCCAAGGCATCGCTTGACATTGCCCTGCATGACCTCACCGGCAAGCTCCTCGGGCAGCCGTGGTTCAGGCTCTGGGGGCTTGATCCCCAAAAAGCCCCGGTAACAAGCTTCACCATCGGAATAGATACTGCTGAGGTGGTCAGGGAGAAGACCCTGGAGGCAGGCGACTTCAGGCAACTGAAAATTAAGATGGGGCGTGATAATGACAGGGAGATGATAGATGTGGTCCGCTCGGTTACCGATGTGCCAGTCTTTGTTGATGTGAACCAGGGATGGAAAGACCGTGAGTATGCACTTGAAATGGCCCACTATCTTAATGAGAGGGGGGCTCTCTTCATTGAGCAGCCGATGCCTAAGGAGCAGATTGATGATATCGCCTGGCTGACGGAGAGAAGTCCTCTGCCGATTGTTGCTGATGAGGCGCTGCAGACGGTGGAACAGCTCCTGGGCATGAAAGGTGTTTATAATGGCATCAATATCAAGTTGATGAAGTGTGGAGGTATGGATGCCGCCTACAAGATGATAACCATGGCCAGGCAGATGCAGATGAAGGTGCTGATAGGATGTATGACAGAGACTTCATGCGCTGTCTCTGCGGCTGCCCAGCTCTCTCCACTTGTAGACTGGGCTGACCTGGATGGCAACCTGCTGATCAGCAATGATATCTATGACGGCATGACTGTTGTTGACGGCAAGATTTTACTGCCTGACCGGCCAGGCATAGGAATAATTGAGAAAAAAAGTTAAAACTTGTAATACATCATGCAACTATTTCTATTATCTTGCCTTTGCTATGGTAAGCGGATTAACTCAATATATAACATAATCAAAAACTTCATTTAAC
>JAAZBN010000259.1 GCA_012513795.1 Bacteroidales bacterium
ACAGGAATCACATTGGTGATGCTGACATGGAGCTTCTGTGGTGTCCGCCACGCGGTGACATGGTTCAGGAGGCTGTTGAAGCCGCCTCGGCGGCAGATGCAGTGATAGTGGCCCTGGGACTCTCGCCCAGGCTTGAAGGGGAGGAGATGAGCGTTAAGCTTGAGGGCTTTGAAGGCGGTGACCGCACCAGCCTCAGCCTTCCGGCAATACAGGAAGAGCTCCTGGATGCACTGCTTGCCACCGGCAAACCCGTGGTGGTGGTGATAATGACCGGCAGCCCGGTGGCATCACTCCGGGCACAGGAACAGGCAGCCGCAGTGCTGCTGGCAGGTTATCCCGGAGTGGAAGGCGGTAATGCCATAGCCGATGTGATCTTCGGAGACTATAACCCTGCCGGACGCCTTCCCGTAACCTGGTACCGGTCAGTTGAACAGCTTCCTCCATTTGAGGAGTATGATATGACCAACCGCACCTACAAATATTTTACCGGTACCCCGCTCTATCCGTTCGGATTCGGGCTGAGCTATACAACCTTTGATTATTCTGACCTTGAACTGCCTGATAAAACTGCAGCCGGAAATGAGGTCAGGGTGAAGGTTACGGTTACCAATACAGGTTCTGTTACCGGGGATGAGGTGGTACAACTGTATCTTACTGATGAGAAGGCATCATCACCCCGGCCCCTGCGGCAGCTGGAGGGATTCACGCGTGTCACCCTGAAGCCGGGAGAGAGCCGAAAGGTTGAGTTTATCCTTAAACCGGATCAGTTCTCAATCATTAACAATAAAGACCAGCGAGTCATTGAGCCGGGATGGTTCACCGTGGCCGTCGGAGGCGGACAACCAGGAACGGTAGTTGTGGCGGGTGGTTCCACCGGCGTTATGACAAAACGACTGCGGCTTACCGGCAGGGAACTATCATTGAGCGAGTAAACAATTACGGCTGACTCACCGTTAATTGTCTGTGACAGCAATAGAAAAAAACAGGCGACGGACAGGCTGGGTGGTTATTCTGACAGCCGTGACAATGGTCATTGAGATCATTGCCGGATGGATTACCGGCTCAATGGCACTGATGGCTGACGGAATACACATGGGATCACATGTGCTCGCCATCGGACTCAGCTGGGCCGCGTATGTACTGGTACAAAGGCTCTCTTCAAACCCATCCTTCACAGGCAGCAGGGAAAAGATTCTCACCCTGGCCGGATATACCAGCGGCCTCATACTACTGATCTTCGCGGCAATGATCATCGCCGGCGCTGTGGGAAGATTCGTCAACCCCCGGGTAATCGAGTATCGCGAGGCTATAATGATAGCCTTCATAGGCCTTGGAGTAAACATACTGAGCGCATTCCTCCTGCATCATGACCATGAGGAGACGGATAAAAATATACGGGCTGCATATCTCCATGTTCTGGCTGACGCCATTACAAGCGTCGCAGCTATAACAGGACTGGCCGCTGCCATGATCTGGGGACTCCCCTACATTGATGCCATTGCTGCACTGATAAGCTCTGCCGTAATCATTAAATGGTCATTAGGCCTGCTCAGGGATGCGGGCAAAGAACTCATCTCCTGAAGGTACTAAAAAATGTTAAATCGACTTATTCATGATATATGTCATCATGAGCCTGTCTTACCTGACCTAGATTTGCCAATACCTAATTAGTGTAGCTCTTACACTTTAGTCTTTTGATGGATTTGTTAACAACAAATACCGTATT
The DNA here is from genome assembly GCA_012513795.1 of Bacteroidales bacterium. Taxonomy (GTDB): domain Bacteria; phylum Bacteroidota; class Bacteroidia; order Bacteroidales; family VadinHA17; genus SR-FBR-E99. The sequence continues at coordinate 1,727 of JAAZBN010000259.1, forward strand.
ATAAGACAATTTAGGTTTTAGGGGTTATTTTTATACCGTCCCGGACCACCGGGACGGTATTCTTTATACCCGGTAAGGTTTCAATAATTATCTTTGTCAGCATATTGACTGAATATGCTGCCTCCTGAATTTACTGAACGGATCAGAACCCAGCACTTCATTGATGCCGACGGCCTTACAGATGCTTTGGGCAGGTCTGCGGTCACGTCGGTCCGGGTCAACAGGCTCAAGTGGCCGCACAGGATCACGGCCTATGAACAGGTAGAGTGGGAGCCGGACGGTTATTATCTGCCCGGCAGGCCTCTTTTCACTGCTGATCCATTATTTCATGCAGGGGTTTATTATCCGCAGGAGTCTTCGAGCATGTTCATGGGTGAGATGTTCCGGCAGCTGACAGCCGGCATGAGCGCACTGCGCGTACTTGATCTATGTGGTGCTCCGGGGGGTAAGAGCACTCACCTGGCCCAGCTGCTCGGTGATGATGGTCTGCTGGTAGCCAATGAAGTGATAAGGTCACGCGCTTCCGTGCTGGCAGAGAACGTTACCAAGTGGGGAACAGGCAATGTAATTGTCACCGTTGCTGATCCGTCACGCCTGGCATTGCTGCCCGGATTCTTTGATGTTATTGTTGCCGATGTTCCATGTTCCGGGGAGGGCATGTTCAGGAATTCAGCTGCAGTGGCAGAGTGGTCACCAGAGAATGCCAGGCTCTGCAGCGAGCGTCAACGCCGGATAGTGATGGATTCATGGCCTGCACTCAGGCCGGGAGGAGTGCTTATCTATTCAACATGCACCTTCAATCCCGCGGAAAACGAAGAAAATATTTCATGGGTAAGAGATAATACCGGCGCCGTACCGCTGACAGTTGATCTGCCTCCGGGCAGCCCGGTGGTAAAAATACATTACAGAGGGGTGGAGGGTTACGGTTTTCATCCCGGAAGAGTAAAGGGTGACGGATTCTTCATTTCCGCCCTGCGCAAACCAGAAGCTGCTGATGATCATGAAGGAAGAATGCTGCATAGGGCCGGCGGCGCTCCTGAGATAAGGATCAGCAGGAGTGCGACGGTCAGACCGTCATCCCGGGCATTTGACCTGAGTGAACCTCTGGCCTCCTTTGACCGCAGCAGGGTGGTGATGCAGGAAGGAAGGATCATTGCGTTGGCTGCGGAAGCAGGACTGTACAGTTACATAGAGAAAAACCTTCCTGTCATCAAGTCGGGTACCATGATAGGTGAGATGAAGCACGGAGTGCTTATTCCGGCACATGACCTCGCCATGTCAGTGAGAGCAAGGGAGGAGGCATGGCCCGGGCATGCCCTCACTCTCAAGGAATCTCTCCGGTACCTTCGTCTTGAGCCGCCGGATGCCTCGCTTATGATAACCGGAAGGATACTGGTGAAATATCGTGGCGTGCCACTGGGGTTTGCGAATAATCTTGGGAACCGTGTAAACAACGGCTATCCACGGGCATGGAGGATAATGATGGCAAGCACGGATGAGCATGGTGAAATTTTATAGATAACCTGTTGTTGAACTAAACTTTCACAATAAAAATTTGTTCTCTTTGAAAAAGAAATTACTCTATTTTTATTCATACAAATGTTCCCCTTATGAAAACAGACATTGAGATTGCTCAGAGTGCCGATATGAAGCCGATCACGGAAGTTGCCGGCAGGATAGGGCTCAAAGAGGACGACCTGGAGTTGTACGGCAAGTTCAAGGCAAAGCTCCCTCTTTCGCTTATTGATGAAAAGAAAATCGCCAGATCAAAGCTGATTCTGGTTACTGCCATCACGCCCACGCCGGCCGGTGAGGGTAAGACCACCACTTCCATCGGCCTTGCCCAGGGCCTTAACCAGTTGGGGAAGAAAGCTACGGTAGTGCTCAGAGAACCGTCACTGGGGCCGGTCTTCGGCATCAAGGGCGGTGCAGCCGGCGGAGGTTTCTCCCAGGTGATTCCAATGGAGGATATTAACCTTCATTTTACGGGTGATCTTTCTGCCGTTGAGAAGGCGCACAACCTGCTCTCTGCTATGATTGACAACAACATTCAGGCCTCTGATGGCGGTCTGGGTATTGATCCCAGGACCATCTCATGGAAAAGGGTGATGGATATGAATGACCGGGCGTTGCGTGACATTGTTATAGGGCTTGGCGGCACAACCCAGGGCATCCCAAGGGAGACCGGCTTTGACATCACTGCCGCGTCAGAAGTGATGGCCATCCTGTGTCTTGCAACAAGCATCAGCGACCTGAAGCAGCGCCTCGGAAACATCTTCATTGGCTACACCTACGAGGGCAAACCTGTCTTTGCGCGTGACCTCCGTGCCCAGGGAGCCATGGCGGCACTTCTGAAAGATGCCCTTAAGCCTAACCTGGTTCAGACACTTGAAGGTACTCCGGCAATCATTCACGGCGGACCCTTTGCCAACATCGCACAGGGTACAAACTCAATTGTTGCAACCCGCATGGGATTGTCTCTGAGTGATTATGTGGTGACCGAGGCCGGCTTTGCCAGCGAACTCGGAGCCGAGAAATTCTTTAACATCAAGTCACAGGTTGGCAAGCTGAAGACAAATGCGGTTGTCATTGTTGCCACAATCAGGGCCCTTAAATATCATGGCGGAGTAAAACTCTCCGAACTGGGCAATGAAAACCTGGAAGCGCTGAGCAGGGGATTTGAGAATCTTGACAAGCATATTGAGAACATGCATTACTACGGGTTCAGGCCGGTGGTGGCGGTTAACCGTTTCAGCTCCGATACGGATGCAGAGGTTGAGTTGCTTAAGAAGTACTGTGATGAGCACAACGTAAAGGTAGCTGTGAATACGGCATGGGCTGACGGCGGGAGGGGAGCCATTGATCTGGCCAATGCCGTTATTGAAGCCACTGAATCATGCACTGACTGCTTCACCCCGTTATATGATCTCTCATGGTCACTGGAAAAGAAGATTGAAACCATCACAACCCTCATGTACGGAGCCAGGAATGTTGAGTACACCCTGGAGGCAAGGGATCAGATGAAGAAGATAAATGAGCTGGGCCTGGACACTCTTGCCGTTTGCATAGCCAAGACCCAGAAATCTCTTTCTGATGACCAGACCCAGCGTAACCGCCCGCGGGACTTCACCGTCCGTATAAGGAAGGTGGAGCTCTCAGCCGGCGCGGGATTTATTGTGCCGATAGCAGGCTCAATAATGAGAATGCCAGGACTGCCGAAGACACCTTCTGCCGAGAAGATAGATATTGATGACAATGGACAGATAAGCGGATTGTTCTGAAAAAGACTTTTCCCGACATATCAGCAGCTGTTCTTGCGGGCGGAAGAGCTCTGCGCTTCGGTGGCATCAACAAAGCCCTGATGCAGGTCTCCGGCATCCCGCTCATCACCCGTATTACTGCTCTTCTGGAACCCCTCTTCAGCGAGATCATCATTGCCGGGTGGCCGGCAGGTGACCCTCTCCCGCCCGGCGTGCGGACCGTTGCCGACAACTATCCGGGTATAGGGCCCCTGGGAGGCATCGAAGCTGCCCTTAAAGCCTCACAATCACCGTCACTGTTCGTTTTCGGATGTGATATGCCATGGCTTTCCGGGCAATTGATCAGTGAGCAGGCTGAGTTTTTTCTCAGGAATCCGTCAGATATCCTTTCAGCCCGCTCTAACGGTCTCCCGGAGCCTCTTCATTCGATCTACAGCAGGAGAATCCACCCGTCGCTGGTAACATACATTGAGCAGGGTGGGAGTCCTGCAGTAATTGATTTCTTCAAGATAGTTGATACCGGTTACTATGACTTTCCCGTGACCGGTGAAGCGAGAAAAACACTTACCAACATCAACCGGCCGGAAGATATTGCAACATGAACCTGATTTATTCCTATTTTTGGTAAAGACCAAAAGGAATCAGTCATGCGGAGATATTTAGTATTCCTGGGCATTGCAGCTGCCATGCTCATTTCATGCCAGAGATACCATGATTACAGTGACACGGATTGGACCGAGAAGAATCTTCCTGAATGGGAGGATCTGACAATCAATACGGTCAACACGGTCTCTACCCATGCCACAATCATCAGCCACCCGGATAACAACTCCGCCTTAAGTGCTGCGTGGCGCGAATCACCAAATGTGCTCTCTCTTGACGGGAAGTGGAAGTTCAAATACTCACCGGCGCCTGCAGATAGACCTTACTGGTTTTTTAAAAACGATTTTGACACGCGTGAATGGGATGAGATTACTGTTCCTTCCACCTGGGAGCGGGAGGGGTACGGAGTGGCCTATTATGTCAATGCAGGCTATACCTTCCCTGTGAATCCTCCATACATTGACCATTCCGATAACCCTGTCGGATCGTACAAGCGGTCCTTTACCATCCCCTCAGGATGGGATGGCAAGGAGATCTTTCTCAGCTTTGACGGGGTCAGTTCCGCTTTTTTTGTCTGGATCAACGGCGAAAAGGTCGGGTACAGTGAAGACAGCAAGACTACGGCGGAGTTTAATATTACACCTTTCCTGAGGAAAGGGAAAAACGATATTGCGGTGGAAGTATATCGTTACAGTGACGGGAGTTACCTGGAGTGCCAGGACTTCTTCCGCCTCAGCGGTATCAAGCGGTCGGTATGGCTTCACGCCAGGCCAAAAACCTTTATCCGCGATTTCTTTGCAAAGGCTTTGCTGGTGAATGACTATTCTGACGGTCTGCTTAATCTGTCAGTGGATCTCGAGAGCTATGACCGGCGGCATACAGTTATCAGGCTTGAGGCTTCCCTTTATGACGGTGACAACAAGATTTTCGGCGAGACCAGGGAGGCAGGCCGGGCTGACAGCCTGGCGTTGGTTGAATTGACTGCAGAGATTCCTGACGTCAGACCATGGTCAGCAGAATCTCCTTCGCTCTATACTCTTCTTCTTACACTCGCAGACAACAGGGGACGGGTGCTTGAGAGCGTTTCGGCCAGGATAGGTTTCCGCACGGCGGAGGTGAAAGATGGCCGTTTCCTTATCAACGGGCGGGCGGTACTGCTCAAAGGAACCAACATGCATGAACATGACCCTGTGAATGGCCATACCATTGACGAGCAGCTTATGATGAAGGATATCAGGCTGATGAAGATGCATAATATCAATGCCGTCAGGACCTCTCACTACCCCCAGCCTGAACGGTTCTACGAATTGTGTGACAAGTACGGCATATACCTGATTGACGAGGCCAATATTGAATCACACGGTATAGGTTATCACCCTGACGTCACTCTTGCCCACCGGCCCGAGTGGCTCGGACAGCATATGCTGAGAACAGTGAGGATGGTTGAGAGGGACAAGAACCATCCATCGGTCATCACCTGGTCACTGGGCAATGAGGCCGGTGACGGACAGAATTTTGTGGAGACTTACAAATGGATCAAGAGCAGGGATGAGACCAGGCCCGTACAGTATGAGAGAGCCGAGAAGGCCACCCGTACCAGCGAGCGGCATACTGACATCTGGTGCCCTATGTATCCGAGGATCGGAACAATAGAAGAATATGCACTGAATGAAGGCAAGCCCGGATTTGACCGTCCTCTTATTATGTGCGAGTATGCTCATGCCATGGGCAACAGTACCGGTAACCTGCAGGACTACTGGGATGTGATTGAGAAGTACGGGCTGCTCCAGGGAGGCTTCATCTGGGACTGGGTTGATCAGGGTCTGCTTGAGACCAGTGATGAGGGTGAGGAGTATTATGCCTATGGTGGTGATTATGGCGAAGTTGGAGCGTTCAGTGACGGCAACTTCTGTTGCAACGGGCTGGTCGGGCCTGACCGGACACCGCATCCCGGCCTTGCCGAAGTGAAGAAGGTTTACCAGTATGTAGGGTTTACTGCTGCTGACCTCTCCAAAGGAATGGTGACAATCAGGAACAAGTATGATTTTACGAACCTGTCGGCTTTTAACATCACCTGGGAGGTGATTGCCAACGGTGTACTTTTCAGGTCAGGTCACCTTAACCAGCTCTCCCTTGAGCCCGGAGACTCGGTCACGGTGGAGATACCCTTCGGAGAGATAACAGCTGCTCCTGACACTGAGTATCATCTGGAGCTATACGTCACCAGGGCCGATGAGTGGGGTATCATCCCGCAGGATCACCAGTATGCTTCCGAGCAGTTGCTGCTGCCCTTCTTTACTCCTGCTGATCAGACAGACGAGGGGACTCTTGCCCTGCTTGATCTCCGTACTGAAGGGCAGGAGCTTACGGTGGCAGGTGAAGACTTTGCAGTGGTGTTTGATATCTCTGCCGGGGTCATAAAATCATACCGGGCTGGCGGACGGGAGCTGCTTCTCTCTGGTCCTGTGCCGGATTTCTGGCGGCCTCCTACGGACAACGATTATGGCAACGGGATGGAAAAGAGAAATGCCCCATGGAAAGAGGCAGGCAAAAATGCAGTGATGAAGTCAGCATACATCAGTCAGCCCGGAATGGGACAGGCCGTAATACAATTCACCTTTGACATCCCCGGTTCCGACGGCAGGAAGATAGCCGGCCTGGTAACTGAATACACAGTACATTCAGACGGAGCAGTAGAGGTCTCCTTTGACCTTGAAAAGACTGACAGGAGCCTTGAAGAGATACCTCGTGTGGGCATGCAGATGACTCTTCCCTCCATCTGCACAGACCTGATGTGGTTCGGCAGAGGCCCCCACGAAAACTATGCTGACCGCAAAACCTCTGCTTTTGTGGGTGTGTATGAGAGCACTGTGGCTGACCAGTACGTTCCTTACGTCAGACCGCAGGAAAATGGATATAAGACCGATGCCAGGTGGCTGAACATCACTGACAGTGAAGGAAGGGGACTGCGTTTCGAGGGAGAGCCAATCTTCTCATTCGCTGCCATGAATTACCTGCATGATGATTTTGAGTCGCCCGGCAATCTTGCAGGCTACAGGCCTGATGCCAAACTGGTCAACACACATATAAGTGATGTCATCGCGCGTGACCTGGTAAGGGTGAATATTGACTACGGCCAGATGGGAGTGGGAGGCGACAACTCCTGGGGAGAAAGGACTCATCCTCAGTACTGCCTCACGGATACAAAGTACAGCTACTCATTCAGGATGGTGCCACTGAGATAGCAGTGCGGCAGCCATCTCTTCTGTTTCCCTCTACTGCGCGGCGGGTGATATCTCAACCTGCAGCACACTGTTGCTGCCGGTGATAATATTATCAACACTGTATGTTAACGGCTCGGTGAGATATTTCCTGTCGGCGCTGACAACCACCATCCCCCTGGCAGGTATTGTAAGGGCTGCAGGGGCTCCTTCCGGTCCGCCTGAGAGCTTCATCGGGATGTCAGATGAGTTGGCCAGTTCAAACCTGATGGTCTTGCCGTTGTCTTTAAATACCTTTCCTGCCTTTACAACAGATTTGAACATCGGAGCTGCAAACTCTTCAAAGGCTGCCAGGTTATCGCCATACCATACTGCTGTACGTCCTGCAAACATTGCCTCTTTGAGTGATTCATGGGTACGCTCCCTGGCGAACACCAGTGTCATTGGTCTGTGTGAGTATTCAGGTGCGGCATACTGTTCGCTGATAACGCCGTGAATATCGCTGTTGCCCATCACTGCCAGTTTATTGTCGTGGCACATATCCATCACCAGCGGGTAGTACTCAACGTCATTGTAATATTCAATTCCGTGCAACCATCCTTTAGCAATCAGTTCCCGGTGCACATCGTACATCCTGGGTATACCGTCAGGCTGCTGTCTTTTCCATCCGGGATGGTTCCACTGGATAAAGGCGCCCTGTTCAACTGCTGCTTCGATAACCTTCATGAAATCTTCCTTGTCAAGTGAGTCTGTCTCGGTGATGAAGAGGGCATTGAGGTGGCCGGGAGGCATGCTCCGGGTTATCTCAGTTCCTTTAACGAGGATGATGTTGTAGTCGGTTGCTGTTGGTCCGGCTATCTTCCATGCTGCATTATGGTCAGTGGGTATATACTGTTTCCTGGGCTGGTATTCAATATGGTCAGTGATGGAGATGGCGTCAAGTCCGTCACGCCAGGCTTCACCAATCCTCTGTGTGGGCCACACGTTGCCGTCAGAAAAGACAGTATGTGAATGGAAGTCGCATTTGAGTGTAACGTAGCCCGGCAGTTCGGGTACGCTGAGCATGCGCCGCTGGGCCTGCAGTGACATGGTGCCCAGTAATAAAAGCGATAATGTAAAGAGTTTGATTTTCATATATTTGGGATTTGCGATTTGCGAATTGCGATTGATTTTTTCACTATTGCCTAATGCCTAATGCCTACTGCCTGGATCCGTTCCCTGCTGCATCTTTGCCTTTAAGGATCAGACGGTCATAGAGATAGAGCATCACGCTGGCTGCTATGGCTATGGCAGTGAAGAGCACCCATACCCGTGAGGGATTGTATGTATCCCACAGGTATTGAGTAAGCTGCTGCGCATCCACTCCGAAGAGTTCCTGTGCCCTGTTGAAATAGTCGGTCTGGGTGAAGCTTTCCGAGATCTCCGGTATCTCAAAGCCCTTTTCCGCCACAGCTTTTTTAAGCAATACCAGTTTATCTGCCATTTTTTCATATGGTCTGCCTGAGATCCAGCCTGCTCCCAGGTGTCCCAGCGCTATGGGCAGGAAAGCCGTTCCCATGTAGAGCGCCTTCCTGTCATGGGGCGCTATACCACCCAGGTATTCCTGTACCTTGGGTGATGAGGCCATCTCGCCGATACCGAAGATAAGCACACCCAGAACTATTATCCATGGGTTGAGATTGGCGAACATCATCCCCAGACCGAAAGCCAGGATAAAGATGCCTGTCATGATACTGTTCAACGGTTTGACTTTCGCGGTAACTGAGGAGACTATCAGCTGGAACAGAATTATGAAGAACGAAGCCAGGCTAGAGATGGTAACAGTGGTGATTGTTCCCGGGGCAAGGCCAAGAGTTTTTGACATGCCGTCAAGATTAACCCATGATTCCAGGAAGACCGGGAAGGAATAGTAGAGCTGGTTATAGGCTGTCCAGAATACTCCTATGATCAGCAGAAAGAGCAAAAACCGCCAGTCAGTGAGTGTCACCCCTATATTCCTGAATGCTATCCCGATATTTTTCATGAAGCTTTTCCTGTCAGGGGTGACTGCCGGTTCTCTGTAGAATATCAGGGTGATGATGAGATTGAGCACCATGGCTCCTATTGACATGTAGAAAACTGTATCCCAGCTCTTTTTGTACAGGAGGCTTGCCACGAAGGGCCCAATGAATCCTCCTATGTTCACCACCATGTAAAAAATGCCGAAGCCCAGGGAGGAGGTCTGCCTGTCTGTCACCCGGGCAACAGTTCCTGAGATAAGCGGTTTGAAGAGAGCCCCGGCGACTGCCAGCAGGATAAATGCCGCAAAGATGGCTCCGAAGGTCTGAAAGTTACCCAGCATGAAGAAGGAAAGAATGTAGGTAAGGAATGATACTATAAGCACCTTTTTGTATCCCACCCTGTCAGCAACGGCTCCCGTGATCACCGGAAGAAAATAGAGGATCATGGAGGCGGTTCCCATGATGGTTCCCTTCTCCACGTTGGAAAAGCCAAGGGCCCCCGTTTCTCGCGGAGAAGTAAGATAGATGGCTATGAAGCCGTTGTAGAATGCATACCAGCCCCAACGTTCAAACAATTCGATGATATTGGAGATCCAGAATAACCGGGGAAATTTCCTTATTGTTTGGGCAAAGCTGCTCATCAGGTATCTTATTGAGTCCGCAAAATAATGAAATATGTGTTACGGTTTTTCTTTTGTTCAACACTCTTAAGCGGTCTGCACAGAAGCGTAGAAGTAGGCTTCCTTCAGTTCCGCGTCATCCCAGGTGCAGACACTTCTTTTCCCGAAGCTGTTCATGAATCCTGTCAGGGCTGCATCACCAGTGCACATGGTTGTGTGCACAAACAATGTCATTGACAGAACCCATTTCCACCAGAGTGGCGAGATGAGAATGAAAATCCCCAGGATAAGAGTGATGAAAACAAAAGGAATGAGAGCAATGATGGCAAATACTCTTCCCGTGACCACAAAGCGGTGCGCAGTAACATAGATGATGCCCTGGCGGAGATTGACGCCATAGCGTATATCCCTTGCGCCCGCAAGCCAGAAGGGCAGTATATGGGATCCCTCGTGCAGGGGAACAAGGAGTATCGGTATGATAAGCAGTCCGACAGTCAGTCCTGCCAGAACGCGGGGATCCTCGGAGGGAAACACCAGCCCGGGCCAGTACCAGACAGATAAAAACAATGAGGCAATGGCAGTAAGCCAGACCAGCATCATGGGTATGGATATTGAGGAGATATGGCCTATGACAAAAGGAGCGATCTCGTCATAAGGCAGGGTAAGTACTTTCTCCCATGACGAGGTATCTTTCAGCTCTTCTATTGTTGGCACGGGTTTCACGGCACTCCAAAGATAGTGGTCAGCCCTTAACGGCAAAGGACTTTACTCACTTTTGATGATGCATGAACCCTTTGGCACGACAATTGGTTAAATTTGCAGGTGATTTATGAGAAGAGTGGCTGTCATACTGTTGCTTTTCATCCCGTCTGTATTCATTTACGGGCAGGAGAAGGATCCGGTTCAGGCTGACACGGTGCTACAACTGTTGCATGTACTGAAGACGGCCACCTTTGACGGACAGACCTATCCTCTGGTTGAACTGAAGGAGGTAACAGTCATTGGCAAGATGCCCAGGGGAGTTAGGTTTGATTACCGGAGGCATGCCCGGCTGGTGTACAATGTGCGCCGTGTTTATCCCTATGCATTGTTAGTAAGGGATGAATTCGGGCGTATTAACAGGACGTTGGAGATTCTGCCCAGCGAGAGGGCCCGGCGCAATTTCCTGCAGCAATATGAGAAGGATCTTTTCTCGCGCTATGAGGGAGACATGAGGAAACTCACCTTCACCCAGGGCAAGATACTCATCAAGCTGATAGACAGGGAGACGCAAAACACATCATATGACCTGATCAGGGACTACAGGGGAAAATTCTCTGCCACTTTCTGGCAGGGCATAGCGCGTATCTTTGGCGCCAATCTGAAGTCAACCTATGATGCTGATGGCGACGATTACCTTATTGAGCAGGTGGTCAGGGAGATAGAGGCCGGGCGCCTGTGAGTGCTATCTGCCGGCGAGTTCCATCAGTGCTTTTACTACAGCTTCGGCATCACGGGCAATCTCAGACAGTGTGGCATCAAGCATGTAGCAGGGCGCGGTGACTATGAGATTTTTACTGTCAACGGCCACCTCACCATGCCTTTTGTTCTCATGTTTACCCCCGAGTTTTGCTATATCGGCTGTAGTGCCTCTGTCATTTCCTATTGTAACAGTTACATCACCGAGGACCCTGGCAATGAGCACCGGAGAGATGCATAAGGCGCCGATGGGCTTGCCTGCCCTGTGGGTTGCCAGAATAGCCTCTTCCACCACCCTGTCAACGTGGCAGTCAGGTCCGTCGAAGGCATAGGTGCAAAGGTTTTTAGCCACGCCAAAGCCTCCTGGAAATATCAGTGCATCAAAATCCGCGGCACGGTAGTCAGTCATAGGGCTGATCTTTCCCCTTGCTATGCGTGCTGCTTCAGTGAGCACATTTCGTGACTCCTTCATCTCGTCCCCTGTAATGTGGTTGACAACGTGGTGCTGTGCCACGTTGGGAGCAAAGAGACGGTAGGAGCCACCGTTTTTGTCAATGGCATACATGGTCATCACGGCCTCATGAATTTCGGCGCCGTCCATAACGCCACACCCGGCAAGAACTACAGCTGCTTTCATATTTCGTGCTATTTATCCGGGAAATAAAGGTAGGAAAATCCCGATTAAATCCGGATGTTATTTACTTCTCCGTGGACAAGTGTGCTTTTTTGTTAACTTTGATGGATGTTTAAGGTTAAGTGCCATTAATTCAAAAACATGAAAACGACAATGAAAATCCTGATGATCCTGACTTTTGCTCTTTATGCAGTTACCGCTGCCGGGCAGTCAGAATGCAAGGTCCTTCTGCCTGCCCTGTCGGGCAGTTATGAGGGAGGGTGCCGTAAAGGACTCGCTGATGGTGACGGTGTGGCCATCGGTACCGATACCTATAAAGGCAGTTTTAAAAAAGGCCTGCCGGACGGCGAAGGTACATATACCTGGTCAACGGGAGCCGTCTATACCGGGCAATGGAAGAAAGGAATGAGGGATGGATACGGAACATTCACTTACCCTGTTAATGAGATGGACTCAATCCAGGACGGGCACTGGAGAGCTGATGTATACATTGGCAAAGAGCATGTAGCTCCTTATGTCATACAGAACATGACAGGTATAAGAAGGGCATCATTTCATAAACAGGGGAAAGGAGACAGTTATGTTACGTTCAAGTTTGAACGCTCAGGCAATACCACATATGAGGTTGACGGCCTGATAATGCAGGGCAGCTCGGGTGAAGAGAGCATCGTCTCGTCGTTCACGGGATTTCAGCATGCATCTTTCCCGTTTGAGGGCAGGGTCCGGTTCCAGGCTCCCAGCCTGCTCAGCTCTTCCACATTCACTTATGAGATGCGTTTTGTGATCAATGAGCCGGGCGACTGGCTGATAACTATCTACTACTGATTTACAATCCTTTTCCCCGGATTATTATTCCAAGGGTATAGAAGATGATCTTCATATCAAGGAACAGTGACATGTTCTCAAGGTAGAGCAGGTCATATGAGAGTCTCTCAAGCATTGTATCCAGGTCAGATGCGTATCCCAGTTTTACCTGGCCCCAGCAGGTGATGCCGGGTTTGACAGCCAGGACCCTGTTGAACCAGGGCGCTCTCTCCCTGATCTGTTCAATATAGTGACGCCTCTCCGGCCGCGGCCCTACAAGTGACATCTCTCCCCGCAGCACGTTTATGAAGTTCGGGATCTCATCAAAGCGGTGCTTCCTCATGAACCTGCCCAGGGGAGTTATTCGTGCATCGCCCCTGACTGCAAGTTGGGGGCCATCAGATTCGGCATCCTCCTCCATTGACCTGAACTTATAGATCATGAATGGTTTCCCGTGACGGCCGATGCGTTCCTGCCTGTAGATGACCGGACCTTTTCCTGACAGCATGATCATAATTGACAGCACCACCATCAGGGGAGACAGCAGAATTAGGGCAACAGCTGACAGGAAGTAATCAAGGAGTTGTTTAAGTATGCCCTGCCAGCGCGGCATCTCCCTGTAGGAGACCCTGAGCAGGGGTGTGGCATAGATCGGGCCTGCTTCCACATGACCTGAGATAATTCCACGCATGGAAGGAAGAGCTTTGACCACCACATCACGGTAGCATACCGTATCAACGATATTTTCAACCATCCCGTACTCATCCTCTTCCATTGCCAGTATCACTTCATCAATATCATGCTCCTCTATTACCCTGACTATGTCTTCGGCTGTGCCGAGCCAGCCGATATTGCCCGCCATGGGTTGCTGCCCGTTCTCCCTCACTGTCAGGTAACCGGCAATAAGGTTCCCGGCAGGGATCTTTTCGGTTCTTATATCATC
>JAAZBN010000260.1 GCA_012513795.1 Bacteroidales bacterium
AGGCTGGCTATCAGCGCTGTCTCCTCTCCGCACACGAAGGCTCCTGCCTCCTCCCGGATGACTATCTCAAGGTTAAATCCGCTGGAGAGGATATTGTGGCCCGTGATACCGTACTCCGCGGCAGCAGCGAGAGCCTTGCGAAGACGGGCCAGCGGGTGGGGTGAGCCTGCCTTCAGATAGATGATCGCACTGGATGCCCCGATAGCGTACGCAGCAATGCATATGCCTTCAATCAGCCTGTGCGGGTCGCCCTCAAGGACTGACCTGTCAGCATATGAACCCGGATCACTCTCCTTGGCATTGCAGATCAGGTAGCGGTTATCAGATGCCGAATTGAGGGCATACTTCCACTTGAGGCCGGTGTTGAAGCCTCCGCCGCTGCGCCCGCGCAGGCCGCTGCGCTCAACAATATCACACACCTCCTCATGAGTGTAGTTTCGGATGGTCTTGAGAAAGACCCTGTAACCGCCACGGGCAATATACTCTTCAATGCTCTCCGGATCATAGCATCCACAGTTACCCAGCACAACCCTTTTCTGCAACCTGAAGAACGGGATATCATCAATGAAGGGTATATCATGCCAGGCCTCGAAGCCTAAATTGCCTGACTGGCCAACGAGATCCTCCTCTGGCATATCATTGTGGAAGACCCCGTTGAGAAGAGATTCAACCTTGTCCTCAGTTATATTCCTGAAAACAAGTTTGTTCTTGCCCGGCAGGTGAACACACATCACCGGCTCGAAAGCAGCAGGACCATGACATCCGGTGAGCACCACCTCTCCCCTGATTCCCATCTCTTCAACATACAGCTTTGCAGCTGCTGCCGCGGCTGTACTGCCCGCAATTATTGCAGCCGATCCCGAAGCCACATAGATGACAGGAACTGAAGGTTTATCACGACGGATCTCCGAGAGCCTCTTCTCCGTGTCAACAGGCAGAGTGTCAGAAGCATGCAGAAGCACTTCCCTGATGAGGAACTCCTTCATACCGGTTTCAGTTTTCTGTTTCATTTCAGGTCAGGCAGGGCTTTGAGTTTTGCAATCATCTCCGGAATATCGTCCGGCCGGATATGAGTTGAGTACTTACCATTGACATAAATGACAGGCCCTTCATTACACCCTCCCATGCACGCCGTCAGCTCATAGCTGAATCTGCCGTCACGGGTTGTCTGCCCTGGCTCAATGCCCAGCACCTCCTTCACGGCAGCTGCCACACCCCCTGAACCATTGATGAAACAGGTTGTCCCATTGCAAATCCTCAGATGGATCCTGCCCTCAGGAATGAACCTGAAACGGTCATAAAAGGTAGCCAGCCCATATATTTTTGTGGTTGACATATGCAGGAACCTGCCGATGCTGACTATTGCATTCTCAGAGAGATATCCCTCAAACTCCTGCACGTCCTGAAGGATCGGGATCAGATTTTCATGACTCCCCTCCCTGTAGCGGCTCAATATTTCCTCTATCTTGCTCATTTATAATTCGATCTGTTTATCCGGGCAAATACAAAGCTACTTCTTTTTGTTGTTATTTCAAAAACAATGTTATTTTATTAACAATTAACTATTGAATTTCGCTGTTTATTGATGTAAGCGATTAAATTTATTGTACTTTTGAGATAGGATGTAATAAGAAATCAGATTATTGGGACAATCGCACAACATAGAGATCTGCCTTGGGAGTTCCTGTTTTTCAAGAGGAAACAGGGAGGTGGTACATATAATAAAGGAGTATCTCAGGAAGAATCACCTGGATGACAAGGTAATGCTCCGGGGAGCCCGTTGCATGAATCATTGCAGTGAAGGTCCGGTCATCATTATCAACGGAAAGACTTTCTTCAGCATTGATACTCAGGATATAGAAAAGATACTGGAGAGAGAGCTGGCTTGATACTGCATGGTTTACCAACGCATTGATTATGAAGATTCCTGATCAGGTAATATACATTAATGAGGATAAGTGCCGCAACTCTTATTCGTGTGTCAGGGCGTGCCCTGTGAATGCCATTGAGGTAAAGCCCGAGCGGGCGCACCCGGTAATTATTGCCGACAGGTGTATAGGTTGCGGGCTCTGTTATCTTGCCTGTTCACCCGGGGCCATCGAGTTCATGGATTCGAAGGGTCGTGTAAAGGAAATACTGCAATCCGGGCGTCCGGCCGCTGCCCTGGTTGCTCCCAGCATTGCATCAGAGTTTGATGACATCACTGACTATCGCAAGTTCGTAGCCATGATACGCAAGCTGGGATTCACCCATGTCCATGAGGTCTCATTTGGTGTTGACCTGGTAGCCTATGCCTACAAGAAGCTCTTTGAGGAGTCGAGCGGCAAATATTACATAACGGCCAACTGTCCCTCCATTGTTGAGATGATAGAGAAGTATCATCCTCACCTGGTGCCCAACCTGGCCCCGCTGGTTTCACCTACGATAGCCACCGCTATGGTCACGCGCGATCTCTACGGTGAGGAAGTAGCCAATGTCTTTATCGGTCCTTGCATTGATATCAAAGCTGAAGCTGATCTTTACAGTGACAGGAATCTGGTTGAAGGCGTTCTGACCTTCATTGAGATTCGTCAGCTCTTTGAAGAGAACAACATCCAGGAGAAGACAGTCAAGATGTCTGAATTTGATCCTCCCTTTGGCAACTGGGGTGCTCTCTACCCCTACCCTGCCGGCATACTGCAGGCTGCGGGAATCAAGCGTGACCTGGTCTCAAGCCATGTTATCACCGCCTCCGGTGCTGAGGATGTGAAGGAGGCTATCAATGATTTTGACCATCACATTGATACAATCAGGCATCACTTTAATCTCTTCTTCTGTCCGGGGTGTATGCTTGGGCCGGGGATGATCAGGCATGATGAGCGCTACCGGCGCCGGTCACTGGTCAAACAGTACGCTGAGAAACGTGTGGAGGCGCTTGACAAGAAACAGTGGCAGAAGGATATGGACCGGTGGTCAAAGCTTGATCTCACCCGCACTTTCAGGGCCAATGACCAGCGTATCCCCGAACCTTCTCCGGAATCGATAGGTGAGGTTCTCAAGATCATAGGCAAGGACAACCGGTCAGAAGAGCTCAACTGCAATGCCTGCGGTTACGGCTCATGCCGCGAGTTTGCATCAACGGTGGCCAAGGGCCTTGCAGTGCCGGAGATGTGTCATACCTATAATCTCCGTAACAAACAGGAGTACATTGAGACTCTGCGTCAGACCAACCGGAAGCTGTCAGAGACCAAGAAGGCCCTTAAGGAATCGGAGGAGCAGGCCATGCGTGAGAAGGATGCGGCACAGGATGCCTCTGACACCATGAACAGCATGCTTAACAAGCTGCCCAACGGGGTGGTCATCGTTGACAATGAACTAAAGATACTGCACTCCAATGAGCGCTTCCTGGAGATAATTGGCGAGGACGCCAAAGCCATTGCCGAGATCATTCCCGGCCTCAGGGGAGCCGACCTGAAGACACTGATGCCATTCAACGTTTATAATATCTTCTCTTTCGTGCTTCGCGAGAATGAATCAGTCATCAGCAGGGATGTGCAGCTTGAGGATCGTATGTTCAACGTCTCCATATTCCCTATCCGTCAGAACAGGATTGCAGGGGCGGTCATACGTGACCTGTTCTCGCCCGAGGTGCAGCGTGAGGAGGTGATCAGCAGGGTCTCGGACGTGATTGACAAGAACCTGGATATGGTGCAGAAGATAGGCTTCCTTCTCGGCGAGGGTGCCTCCGAGACGGAGAAGATGCTCAACTCCATTGTGGAATCATTCCGGCAGAAAAAGAATGAACCGGGAAAATAATCCTTCGGCAGCATTGGAGAAGCAGTTCTTCATAGAGGTGAACAGCCAGCAGCGCAACCATCATGGTGAGCGTATCTGCGGCGACGTCTTCCTGTCAGAGAACGTGCGGGAGGAAAACCGGATAATCACAGTGCTCTCTGACGGCATGGGACACGGAGTAAAAGCCAATATACTGGCAACGCTCACCTCCACCATGGCCCTCAATTTCACGAAGGAACACAAGGAGCCTGACCGCATTGCCGAGATCATCATGAATACCCTCCCGGTCTGTTCGGAGAGGAAGATCAGCTATGCCACCTTCTCCATAGTTGATATTGAGAGCGACGGCCGTGTCAATATACTGGAGTATGACAACCCGCGCTGCATAATCCTTAAGGGCAGTCAGCCCTTTGAGCCGGGATGGAAGGATGTGGTGCTTGACACAGGCAGAAATGCAGGCAAACGTCTTCACAAGTGCACCTTTTACCCCGCCAAGGAGGACCGCATAATCCTTCTCTCTGACGGTGTGGCCCAGAGTGGCATGGGATCAGCAGCATGGCCCCTGGGATGGGAACGTGACAATGTACTGCAGTACGCCATGTCACTTGTCGCGGGAGAGTCATCCATCTCTGCCGGATCACTTGCAGCGAAGATTGTCAACATGGCCTATAAATATGACAATTACGAGGCTAAGGATGATATCTCGTGCGCTATTCTCTACTTCCGCGAGCCACGCAAGCTGCTTATCTGCTCAGGACCGCCATATGATGAGGAAAAGGATAAGGAGCTTGCGTCCATGGTTACGGACTATAACGGCAAGGTCATTCTCTGCGGAGGAACCACAGCCGATATTGTGGCACGCGAGCTGAACCGCAAGATAGTTGATGAGCTGATATTTGAGGATCCCGACCTGCCTCCTGAGAGCTTTATGGAGGGGATAGACCTGGTCACCGAAGGAATCCTTACACTCCAGAAGGTCAGTGAACTGCTGAAGAGCTACAAGAGCAGCGTCAAGCTGGGCAAGGGACCGGCTGACAAGATTGTCAGAATGATCATGGAGAGTGACGAGATCAACTTTGTGGTGGGCACACGTATCAACGTGGCTCACCAGGACCCCAGTCTGCCGGTTGACCTTGAGATTCGCCGGACCGTGGTCAAGCGCATTGCCCGCATCCTGGAAGATAAATGGCTGAAACAGGTCAGCATTGATTATATCTGAGAAAGTAGGCACCAGGCAATAGGCAGCAGGCAGTAGTGTTAATTTTATTTATAATCTGATACGTAAGTAGCCGGCAGGGTCGGCTCTTTTGCTCTCCGGTCCACTAACTCTTTGACTCTCTGACTCTTTGATTCTCAGACTTTCAGACTCCCTCCATGTCGCCTCGCCACCCTGAACAGGAATGACATCACCTCGGGGAGGGATAGGTTGCGGGGCCTTCTCCTGAACACCTTCAGACCCTCTATCTCTTCATGGTCGGTCAGATCACCCAGCCTCTCCACCTCCGCAAGGAACAACCTTCCGTATTGCTTCCCCTTTCCGGCATCAACAGAGTAATATGAAACCGTTTCCATGACGAAGTCAATAGCACCTGTCTCCTCAATGAGTTCTCTTACTGCCGCCTCAACACTGCTCTCCCCTGCATCAGGATGACCTGCCGGCATCTCCCAGCCTCCCCTTCTGCGGTGTCTGACAAAGAGCCAGCCTCCGTTGTGGCGGGCAGCTATCACAACATATGATAATTTTTCCCTGAACTCCTCTCCGGGTATCAGTGCAACCTTGACCATACAGTAAAAGTAACCCAAAAACAGAAGCGGGTATATAATTGTTTATGAAATGTTACATTTGCTCAAAAGCCTGACAATGTTTTACTATCTCACATTGTTGTTTGCTGATCTGTTGCTGTGGTTCATTCTCCTGCGGGACCTGAAGGAAAGGAACAAGATCCTCCGGCTGGTAATACTGGCGTTAAAGGCAGTGGTCTCTGCCCTGTTCATCTATCTCTTCTTCAGAATAACACTATATAAAGGTGAGTTTGCCGATCCTGCAAATGCCTTCAGGCAGATACAGATGGGGGCAATCGGCATACTGCTCCTGACAGCATCATCAGCATGTCTTCTCCTTACAGTAATTATAAGACTCACTTCAGCAGCACTGAAAAGGAGACACAGGGGAAACGGATTGGCCAGCAGCATAATCTTCATCCTGGTGGTACTGCTGGTTGCTGACGGTTACTTCCGTCAGAGGTTGGATATACGCACAGTCAGGGAGGAAGTAACCATTGAGAATCTTGATCCGGCACTTGACGGGATGAAGATTGCCCTTATCGCCGACCTTCACATCTCATCATGGCACGGAAGCTACGGGAGACTTGAACGGGCAATGACGGCAATCACCGGGGAAAAGCCTGATCTCCTTTTCAACACAGGTGATTTCATTACCTACGGCTGGCAGGAGTTCGGCAGCAGCGACACCATCCTGAGAAAAGCCCGTGCTGCTGCCGGTGCTTTTGCGGTGGAAGGGAACCATGACGATGGAACCTATTACCCTGGGTATGATGAGGAGTACGGCAGAATCTGCAGGCAGATGGTAAAGCATAAAACAGAAGCATCGGGTTACACCCTGCTGCGAGACACTGCACTTGTCATCAGGCACCGGGGAAGGGATATTGCTGTGGCCGGGGTGATCACCCATGGTCACCGGCTGGATATGAGCTACGGAAATTTTGAGCAGGTACTGGCCCCGCTGCCTGATTCAATATTTACAATACTGTTGCTGCATGATCCGGCCGGGTGGCTCATGTCATCCGTCTCCGGCCGTTTGCCACACCTGACGCTCTCTGGACATACACATGGTTTCCAAGCCGGATTGCCTGTCACGGGATGGTCGCCTTCCGCACTGGTACAGGAGAGATGGCAAGGGCTTCATGAATTCCGGGGCAGTCGCCTGTACGTCACAACGGGACTTGGAACCATGGGTATGGCCGTACGCCTCTTCATGCCACCGGAGATAGTAATCCTGACACTTCGAACTCCCTGACCATAAACGCTTTGCTCGCCCGGGTAAATAGTGCCCCCTGCCGGGTACAACCGATTGACCATTTCCTTACCTTTGTCTCTTCTACAACACTGTTTACTTGAATGAAACTTAAACAACTGATCGTATCAGCCGCACTGATGGCGGCAATACCCGTATATTCACAGGAGGAAGCTCTCAGCGTTATTACCCTGAAGGATTCCGAGACCTACATGAAATACCTTTCATCTGACAACCTGGAAGGAAGGCGGACGGGCAGTGAGGGTAACAACAAGGCAGCCGAGTATATCAGGGCAGAGGCTCTCAGGCTCGGCGTGAAACCACTCCCCGGTAAGGATGATCTCTTCCAGCCCCTTGAATATCTCAGGATAACCACTGTTCCGGGGGAGTCACTCATCACCCTCAGTGACACCATTTCAACTATCATACACTCTGCTAATCTGATGCCTCTCATGCCACCCTCAGACACCGTCAGGCTTGACGGCGAAGTGGTCTTTGCAGGTTATGGCTACACTAACAGCAAGGAAAAGTACAATGATTTTGCCGGAATCAGTATTAATGACCGCATAGTGATTGTCATGACAAGAGTACCGGAGGTAAAGGGCAATGGCATGCCCGAGGCCGGCTCCGGCATCAGTGAAATGACCGAGGCACGAAAACTTCCCATGATAATGCTGCAGCAGGCAAAGGCAGTTCTTTTTGTGGCTGACCCTGCACTTGGCAAAGACATCTCCGCCGATCTGATGTCAATGGGATCTTCATACCAGCTGGTGCCGCTCTTCAGGAAGCAGGTATTCAACTTCTCCATCAACGCCTATGCCATCACAATGGAGCTGGCAGACATGATGCTGAGCCAGTCAGGACTGACTCTCAGGGAGTTGCAGGACAGTATTGCATCCAGCCACCAGCCTGCATCGTTTGTAGTTCCCAACCTGAAGGCACAGGTAAGCATCAACGTGTTGAAAGACACCGTGACAAGCAATAACATCCTCGGGTATATTGAAGGCTCTGATCCGGAGCTGAGTAAGGAAGCCGTAATGTTCACCGCCCATTATGATCATGTGGGGGTTGATGCGGCCGGTAACATCTACAACGGCGCCAATGACAATGCCTCTGGGAGTGTCGGTCTCCTGAACATCGCCTCAGCATTTGCAGCCCTGGAAAAGAAACCGGCAAGAAGTACAATTTTCTTCTGGACAACCGGAGAGGAAGAGGGTCTGCATGGTTCCTCATTCTATACCGAGAATCCACTCTTCCCCCTTGAAAAAACCATAGCCGCAATCAATTTTGACATGATAGGACGATCACGTCGCGACACTGACACAGGGGCATCTCTTACAGGCGATATAGATATCACAGGCCGTGACACCATCAAGATCATAAACGGAGCCGACTGCCCGGCACTGGTGTCATATGCCACTGACGCATGCCACGAGTCGGGCGTTTATCCCATTGATGAAGGCAAGGGAACCCACTTCTCTGGATCAGACCACTACCCCTTCTACAGGAAAAATATCCCTGTACTTTTCTTCTTTACCGGATTGCACAAGGATTACCACAAGCCGTCTGATGATTTTGAATTCATTGATTTCGACAAGCTGGTAAATGTATCCAAAGCAGGGTTCCTTACCGGTTACAGGGTGGCCTCTGATACTGATTTTCTTTCAAAGCAGACTGATTAAGGAGCAGGGCACTCAGCACTCCCGCCATCATGGGAAAAAGAACCGTATCACTGCCGTCAGGTGATGTTGAGGTTGACATTGTAAGGTCATCACGGCGGACAGTGGCTTTATACGTAAGGCCGGGAGGCACATTGATGATCAGGGCTCCATGGCTTGTGCCTGTAAAGACGCTGATACAGTTTGCAGAAAAGAAGGCGGGGTGGATTGAACGGCAACGGGAGAGGCTTAAGCAGGTCACCCCTCCGGGCTCACCGATGACTGTCACCGCTGGCAGCATGGTGCCTTTCATGGGCAGGCTGCTGGAGGTGAAGATTACCAGGGGTCCGGTACGCAGGATAACCTGTGATGATACCAGCCTGCTGCTGACCTTGCCTGATGATGCTGATGACGGTGAGCCCGCCTTCATGACGGACGCCTGGTATCTGCAGGAAGCAAAAAGATACCTGCCTGCCAGAACAATGGAGCTTGCCATCCAGCACTCCGGCCTGTTGCCTCGTCCCGGCAAGGTAAGTGTGCGTAAGATGAAGAGGCGCTGGGGCACATGCCACTCCAACGGACATATATGGCTGAACAGGGAACTGATGAAGAAGAGCACGGATCTGACAGACTACGTCATCATCCATGAACTGTGCCACCTGGTCCATCATAACCATGGCAGGGAGTATTATGAGCTACTGGAAAAGATTATGCCGGATTTCCGTGAAAGGAGAAAGAGGTTGCTGCAGTAAAAAGACCGGCAATCGACAATCGCCAATCCTTATGCAATATTGGTATAGACTGCCTGGATGTCATCATCATCCTCCAGGCGGTCAATCAGTTTTTCAACATCAGCCATCTGCTCCTCGGTGAGTGTTACAGGGTTGAGCGGAATGCGCTTGAGTGAAGCCTTTTTTACCTCTATACCCTTCTCCTCGAGAGCCCTGGCGAGGGAGCCAAAGCTGGCGAAATCGGCATAAACATACCACATTTCATCATACTCCTCAAGTGATTCCAGTCCATCCTCAATCAGCTCCAGTTCAAGATCATCACCCGAAAGATCTGCCGGTGGCTCGAATTCAAATACTGCCTTGCGGGAGAACATGAATTCAAGGGAGCCTGTCGGCACCACCGTGCCCCCATTCTTGCTAAAAGCTGCCCTCACATTGGCAATGGTGCGGGTATTATTATCGGTGGCAGCCTCAACCATCACCAGCACGCCATGAGGTCCCTTACCCTCATATGTAATCTCGGCGTAATCAGCCGTGTCTTTCCCCGCAGCGCGATCGATGGCGGCCCTGATATTATCCTTGGGCATGTTCTGCGCCTTGGCATTCAGGATGGCCGTGCGCAGTCGTGCGTTCATCTCCGGGTCAGTTCCCCCTTCCCTGGCCGCCATAGTGATCGCTTTGGCAAGCTTGGGAAAGAGTTTTGACATCTTGTCCCATCTGGCTTCCTTGGAAGCCCTCCGATATTCAAATGCACGTCCCATTTAATAAACAATTAACAGTGTGGCTAAATGTGCGGCAAAAATACAATTTGGGCCGGAAATTGCTATTCGCGTCAGCAAAAAAACTATTTATCAGGCAAAGAAGAGGTAAGCGATGAAGATTGCTGCTATGCTGCCTGCGATATCGGCTGTCAGCCCGCAAATCACAGCGTACCTTGAATTTTTGATCCCTACAGACCCAAAATAGACTGCCAGGACATAGAATACCGTATCGGTTGAGCCCTGAAGGCAGCAAGCCAGTCGGCCTACAAATGAGTCTGCACCGTGGATGGTCATTGCGTCAATCATCATGCCCCTTGATCCGCTCCCGCTGAGTGGTTTCATGAGAGCCGTGGGCAGTGCCTCGGTGAACGATGTGTCAAGTCCCATCCATGCCACCACGGCAGTTATGCCATCAACCAGCAGGTTCATGGCACCCGAGGCCCTGAACACCCCGATGGCAACCAGTATGGCCACCAGGTAGGGAATGATTGTTATTGCGGTTTTGAATCCATCCTTTGCACCCTCAATAAAACTCTCATAGACATTGACCTTCTTTACCATGGCCATCACTATAAATGAGATAATTATGCTGAAGAGGATAAAGTTTGCGGCGAAGGTGGAGATGGTGTTTATCTGCTCCTGCGGCAGGGTGCTGAAGTACCAGACTATGCCTGCAATGATGGCAGTCAGTCCTCCCAGATATGCCAGCACAACGCGGTTAAGGAGGTTGATCTTCTGGGCTATTGCCACGCTGATGAGCCCGGCAAGGGTGGCAATAAATGTTGATATGAGAATAGGTATGAATACGTCGGCGGGATTGGCAGCCCCCAGCTGAGCCCGATAGACCATTATTGTCACCGGAATGAGGCAGAGCCCCGAAGCGTTAAGCACCAGGAACATGATCATCGGATCAGAGGCCACCTCCTTGTCAGGATTATGTTCCTGCAGCTCCTTCATCGCCTTTAGTCCCATGGGGGTGGCGGCATTGTCAAGTCCGAGCATGTTGGCCGCCACGTTGAGCATCATGGAGCCGTTGGCCGGACTGTCAGCCGGCAGCTGCGGGAAGAGCTTCCTGAAGAAAGGGCCGATGGCACGCGAGAGCAGCGCAACAGCTCCCCCTTTTTCACCTACGCGCATCAGACCCATCCAGAGAGTAAGCACTCCCGTCAGACCGAGAGATATCTCAAAGCCTGTCTTTGCACTTGAGAAGGTGGAATCAACTATCCGGTTGAATATCTCCGTGTCACCATTGAAGATCAATTGTGCAAGGGCGAAAAGAAATCCAATCAGAAAAAATGCAATCCAGATATAGTTCAGAGCCATCCGGTAAATTCTCAGATCCTAAAAATAGGGATTTTTTTGTTCTGCGCAGGGCGAAAGAGAATATCAGAGCTCATCCACCTCAATTATTTCGAAAGGTACCTGGAGGATTGTCTTGAAATCCCTCCCGGCATCACGCATATTATCATCACCCTTCTCGCAGTACCACCTGATAAGCACATCCCGGTCAGCCAGACTGATCCGTTCAAACCTCTTGAAAAGGGCATGTATCCGGTTTGAAGAACTGGTATTGAAAAACTCGAACTTAACGCTCAGAACCGTCCTCTCAGCCGGCCTGCCACCATATTTTTCAATATAGTGCAGCAACGGCGTATAAAAACTGTTTGAGTTCTCAGGCACTGATTTGCCCCTTATCTCAAACAGACCAAGTTCAGGATCAAACGATACTGACGGTGTCCTGGATGTTTCCTTGATCTCAATCTTTTCCATATGTATGAATGCACAGCAAAGTATAAATGTATGGATTTCCTCAAATATAGACAAACTCCCCGCGAGATGTTGAAAAGTTACCGGGAAATTAACATTGCTTTGTGCTACATTTGAAGACAACAGCTATACTTCATCAGTCATTTACAAAGAATGATCAGACAGAACATGTGGATTAATCGCCTAATATTCAGTATTATATGTTTTATCTGCCTGATTCCGTCACTTCTGGCAGAAGAGGTGAATGTCACCGGGACAGTTACTGACCGGGGAGGTATACCGGTAATGAATGCTCAGGTCTCCTTTTTTCTGAATACCAGGGAGTTCAGAGCCATATCCGGCACTGACGGCCGTTATTCGGTGAAGATCACCGGTTATTACAGTGACGTGGCAGGAGAATTCAGTGTGGGTACTCCCTACCCCAATCCGTTTGACAACAGTGTGAACATCCCTTTTATTATCAACACGGCAGGTGACTTGATGCTGACAATTTACAACCTTGCCGGTGTCAAGATGCGTGTTATGGTCTTCCCCGATGTGGCTCCAGGGAGTTACAATGCCATCTGGGACGGTTGCGGACAGAACAATGCACCTGTCAATGCCGGCATGTACATCTACTCACTCACCTTTAAGGGCAGATCCTACAGCGGCAGGCTGGTGAAGTCATCCGCCAGCGGGGCGCTCTCCTCCGGCAGCGGGCTGGAGCCGGTGATGCTGCCTCCTGACGAACCGCTGCCAACTCCGTCACTTCGTTTCCCGGTGACAGCAGAGGTAACAGCGGAGGGTTACTACCCGGTAAGGCTTACCGATATCACTCTTGCCCGTGATACGGTCATCGACTTCGTTCTTACCCGGAAGCATGCCATGCCCTTCACTGTAGCCGGAAACTATATTGCCCGCTACGTTGATGATGAGTACAGGCCAATGATACTCAAAGGCATCAATCTCGGATCGTCGCCCCCGGGATACTTCCCCGGTGAGATAGCCTATGCCATTGATGCGGACACCTATGAGCGGTGGATCAGGCGGATAGCGGAAGCAGGATTCAACACAATAAGGGTTTACACGCTCCATCCGCCTGTCTTCTATGAGAAGCTGGCCGAGTACAACCAGCGTCACCCTGACCGGCCGCTGTTGCTTTTCCAGGGAATATGGCTGGAGGAGATAGAAGATGGCACTGATCCATGGTGCTATGACCTCATCAACAGGCGCCAGGCATTCAGTAATGAGATCACCGAGGTCATTGACTGCATTAATGGCAATGCTGATATTGCATTCAGGTATGGTAAATCATACGGTATCTACAGAACAGACGTTGCCCAATGGACGGCAGGATACATAATAGGTCGCGAGGTGGCACCGCAGGAGATTGATTCCACCAACAAATTCCATCCGGGTACCTCATCCTATTCCGGAACACGTTTCAGCATCAGCGGAGCCACCGCATCAGAAGTCTTCATAACCGAGATGCTTGACCGGGTGGCTGTAATTGAAGAGTCTGAATATGCTGTCAGCAGACCTGTCAGCTTCTCCAGCTGGCCTACCCTTGATCCGCTGGACCATCCAACCGAGATCTACACTGACGAGGATGTGGCCTCGTTTGATATAACCAAAATAATCCGCAACGGCGGTCCGGGATTGTTTGCCAGTTACCATGCCTATCCATACTATCCGAATTTTATCAGCCAGGAGCCCTCATATCTTGGGTATAGTGACCCCCAGGGGCCAAACAGCTACCTCGGCTACCTTACAGCCATGAAGAGCCATTACTCCTCTATGCCCCTGGTGATAGCCGAATTTGGCGTGCCTTCAAGCTGGGGCAGTGCCCACCAGTCATTCAGCTCAATGCACCACGGCGGTTATTCCGAGATCCAGCAGGGTGAAAAGAACATGAGGATGATGAATAACATGCTTGATGCAGGCTGTGCGGGCGGATTCATGTTCGCTTGGATGGATGAGTGGTTCAAGCGCACATGGATAGTCCTTTACCAGGAAGCCTACGGGATCGGTTCCGGCGAAGGGCTGATACCGACACGCCAGCTGTGGCATAATGAGACATCGCCGGAACAGTGTTTCGGCCTCCTTGCCTTTGATCAAAAGGAAATCCCCTCTTTTGTGCCATACGATCTTGACCAGCCCTCGGGACCGGTAAGCTCAGTCAGGGCAACCCATGATGAGGGATTCCTCTACCTGGAGATCAGCACTGCAACTGATCTAACTCCTGCAGATGAGTTCATGATTGCTCTTGACACTTACCTTGCCGGCACCGGCGAAGCAATCCTTCCCGGTGGAGCCACGGTAAGCAACAGGGCCGAATTCCTTCTCACCTTTACTCTGGAGGATGACACAGCACTCCATCATGTGACACAGGCTTATGACATGAACGGTCTCACCGTGCGGTTCAACCTCACCGACCCATTGGTGCAGATGTTCAGGAGCACCACAACCGACGGAGATCCGTGGAAGTTAATGAGGTGGACCAATGACGGATTTGAACTGACCTGGCAGGATATAGGAAAGGTACCCCTTGAGCGCTCTTCCGCCTTCACGGAGGGTAACAGGGCGGCGGTGGCCTGGAACGGAAAGAAGATAAACATCAGGCTGCCCTGGACCATGCTCCATTTCCATGATCCCACTCAGATGACGGTGAATGATGGGGCAGTCTCAAATGACGGTGGATATAACTTTGAGATCATCACTGGTGAGTCTGACGGTATTGCTGTCTCCGTATGGCATAACGGTACCGTAACAAACACAACCAACAGGTACAGCTGGCAGAAGTGGCTCATCGTCCCGCCAACCGTTGAAAGGGAGAAGGGTTCACTCCATATCATCGAAGAAGGTTTGTCTTCCATACCTGATTTCGTGGATTAAAGAGAACTGAAGATTTGCGATTGTCGAACTAATCGAACATCGAAAATCAGAAATCAAAAATCTGTCAGGCCTTCTTCTTGTCCTGGAAACCGCTCCTCTCTGCCTTACCCCAGCCTTTCTTGCCACGGAGCGACTCAAGATTACCCCTGACGGCGAAGTAGGTGTGGACCGGGTAAAAGAAAGGTTCCAGCATGGCCGTGCCGATCAGTCTCAGCACATCGCGTTTCCTGCGGTACTTGTGGAATGTTATCTCCTCAAACAAAACAGCCCAGGTTGTAAGGCTGACAGCGAAGCTGTAGACGAAGAGGAACAGTAACAGGAAGAAAGGCAGGTTAAGAGCGCCGGTGATTGCGAGATAGATTGTATAGATTATTCCGAGGAATGCAATCAGTGGGGCCGCCCATTCAAACAGCAGCCAGTATGGGTATCCCAGCAGTCCCAGTTTTCCATAACGTGCGTTAAGCATCATCTTGCGGTGTGACCAGAGTGATTCTATCAGTCCCCTGGTCCATCTTGTCCTCTGCTTGCGCATCGATTTGAGGTCAGAGGGTACCTCGGTCCAGCAGAGCGGATCAGGTATATATGTTACCTCATAGTTCTCCTTGTGTTCGGCCATATAGCGCCTCATTCTGAGCACCAGTTCCATATCCTCTCCCACGGTCTTTATATTGTATCCGCCGGCCTTGATGACCGTCTCGCGGTCAAACATGCCCATTGCACCCGAGATAAGCATCAGCCCGTCAAGATGGCTCCAGGCCATGCGGCCCAGCAGGAAGGCACGGGTGTAGTCGAGCACCTGCAGTCTTGGAAGGAACTTTTTGGGAAGATTGATCTGGCGGATATGGCCTCGCTCAATGTCGCATGAATTAACAATGCGAATAACCCCGCCTGTTCCAATGACCCTCTTCTCCTTCTCCTCAAGGAAGGGCTTAACCAGCTTGAGAATTGAAT
>JAAZBN010000261.1 GCA_012513795.1 Bacteroidales bacterium
GAGGAGATCGGTAAACTGATTGCCACTGCCATGGATAAGGTAAAGAAGGAAGGCGTAATCACTGTTGAGGAAGCCAAAGGTACCGAAACCAAGGTAGAGGTTGTTGAAGGTATGCAGTTTGACCGCGGATACATCTCAGCCTATTTTGTCACCAATCCTGACAAGATGGAAGTAGAGATGGAAAATCCCTATATCCTGATACACGACAAGAAGATCTCATCAATGAAGGATCTGCTTCCTGTGCTTGAGGAGACCGCTCGCAACGGCCGTGGCCTGATGATCATTGCCGAGGATGTTGAGGGCGAAGCTCTTGCAACTCTCGTGGTTAACCGCCTGAGAGGCTCACTGAAGGTGTGTGCCGTCAAGGCTCCGGGCTTTGGCGACAGGAGGAAAGAGATGCTTGAGGATATCGCCATTCTGACAGGCGGTACCGTTATCTCCGAGGAGAGGGGTATGAAGCTGGAGAATGCCACAATGGCTGACCTTGGCGTTGCTGACAAAGTGACCGTCAACAAGGAGAACACAACCATAGTTAATGGTGCCGGTGAGAAGGATATGATCCAGGCACGCATCAACCAGATCAAGCAGCAGATATCAACCACCACTTCCGACTATGACAGGGAGAAGCTTCAGGAGAGACTTGCCAAACTGGCAGGCGGCGTGGCAGTACTTTATATAGGAGCTGCTTCAGAGGTGGAGATGAAGGAGAAGAAGGACCGCGTTGACGACGCACTCCATGCAACCCGTGCTGCCATTGAAGAGGGTATTATCCCCGGCGGCGGCGTTGGCTATCTCCGCGCTATTCCTGCACTTGAATCACTCAAGGGTGACAACGAGGACCAGAATACCGGAATTGAGATAGTCAAGAGGGCCATAGAGGAGCCTCTTCGCCAGATAGTTGTTAATGCAGGCAAGGAGGGTGCAGTGATAGTTCAGAAAGTCCGTGAGGGCAAGGATGACTATGGATACAATGCCCAGACTGACAAGTTTGAGCATCTGTACAAAGCAGGCGTCATTGATCCTGCCAAGGTGGCAAGGATAGCACTGGAGAACGCAGCATCAATAGCAGGCATGTTCCTCACCACCGAGGCTGTTGTTGTTGATGAAAAAGAGGAGAACCCGATGCCGAATCCGGCTATGGGCGGCGGCGGAATGCCGGGAATGATGTAACAGAACAAGGTTTATTGGTTTAAATGTGCAGGCTGCTCAGGAATACGGGGCAGCCTGCAATTCTTTATGCCCTGCAGGCCGGTCGGCAGTCTGCAGTCAGTACTCAGCAATCGCCATCGCCAAATCGGCAATCGAAAATCCCCAGTCCTGTTTGCCCTGCCTCACTCTTGCCTACTGCCTCTTGCCTATTGCCTTTTGTTCTATTTCTCCCATCTTTGCAGAATGAATGATCACAGGCAGGTATACGAGCTGGAACACGAGAGGCCCGGCAAGCTGATGTGGAAGTACTTCCTGCCTGCCTTTGCCAGCATGATGGCCAACGCACTCTATAATGTGGTTGACCGTATCTACATAGGCCAGGGCGTCGATGCCCTCGCTCTTTCCGGACTGACTGTTGTATTCCCCCTGATGATCATCATCATGGCCTTCGGCATGTTGGTGGGAATGGGATCAGCCGTGCGCGTCTCCCTCAGCCTCGGCGAGAAGGACTTTAACAGGGCTAACCATATCCTGGGTAATGCCTTCTTCCTGTCACTGGTTTTCGGTCTCGTACTTATGGGGGTGGGTTTCCTGGTGCGTGATCCCATTCTGCACATATTCGGAGCAGGACCCGAGACAATCCAATATGCTTCAGATTACTTCAATATTATTCTTCTCGGAACACCACTGGCCATGACCGGCTTTTCCATGAACAATATAATCAGGGCTGAGGGCAACCCGCGCATAGCGATGTATTCCATCTTCATCAGCGCGGGACTCAACATTGTCCTTGACCCGATATTCATCTTTGGCCTCGGGATGGGAGTGAAGGGGGCCGCCCTCGCCACTGTAATCTCACACGCGGTACTTGCTGTCTGGGTCCTTTCCCATTTTCGCGGCCGCAGGAGTGTTACCAGGCTTACCCTCGCCAATACTCGCCCCGACCCGTACATTATCAGATATATCATCTCAATAGGCTTTGCCCCCTTTGCCATGAACCTTGCATCGAGCATCGTCTGGGGGGTTATGAACGCAAAATTCATCAAATATGGTGGAGACATCTCCGTGGCGGCACTCGGCATTGTCAATAGCGCCACCATGCTGCTTGTGATTTCCATAATATCCATCAATATGGCCGTCCAGCCCATAATCGGATTTAACTATGGCGCCGGGCTCTTCTGCAGGGTCAGGGAAACGGTGATGAAGGCTATAAGGTATGCTGTCCTTATTGCCACCGGCGGGTGGCTGATATGTATGTTCCTGCCCGGGGTGATTGTCAGTATCTTCAACTCCGACAGTCCAGAGCTGCGTGAGGCAGGCGTGCTTGGCCTGCGCATCTATACCGCCGTGCTGCCGGTGGTCGGATTCCAGATAATTGCCTCAAATTATTTCCAGGCAATCGGAAAGGCAAAACTGGCTGCATTCCTCTCGCTGCTCCGGCAGATAATCGTATTGTTACCGCTGATATTCATTCTGCCGCAGTTCTGGGGCACAGCAGGGGTTTGGATTGCCAACCCGATCTCCGATTTTGTATCATCAGTGATCTCATTCATCTTTTTCCGGCGTGAGCTTGCAAGACTTGGGTGTGATATGCCTGTGGATGACAGGGACAGATCTGGCCTGACTGGCACGGATACACCGGACAGCAACATAATGCATTAATCACCGGTTGGTTTCCGTCTTCTTTTTCCTGAGCACCGAGAGGAACAGGATCATGGCAGCCGTTGCTGCCACAACACCTGCTGTTACAGATATTCCCAGGGGCAGAGCCAACCCTCCTCCGGAATGGGGTGCAGTGAGTATATACGTAACACAAACGGCCGTCAGGAATAATGCCGGCAGGGACATCATTAAATGCGTTTTACCCTTGATACCCAGGTACATGGCAATTGTCCAGCAGGTGATGGCGGCCAGTGCCTGGTTAGATATCCCTACAAATTTCCATATCCGCGCAAACTCATCCTTCATCACAAAGGTAAGAATGAATGCGATCACAAAAATGGGAATAACTATCAGCAATCGTGAGCTGACCTTTTTCTGGGAGAAGCTGAGCATGTCAGCTATTGTCAGCCTGGCGCTCCTGAAGGCCGTATCACCCGAGGTGACCGGGCATGCCACAACACCTACAACTGCTATGATGGCGCCTGCCTTACCGAGCCATGACCTGCATATCTCATTCACCAGCCATGCCGGATCAGGCTTGATGACAGGGTTGTCAGCCAGGGGGTGGGTGAAGGCATAGGTGAGACCGTGTACATCGCCCATGTAGTTCATTGCTGCTGTGGCCCATATCATTGCCACTACCCCCTCGGCAATCATCGCTCCGTA
This sequence comes from Bacteroidales bacterium, assembly GCA_012513795.1. Lineage (GTDB taxonomy): Bacteria > Bacteroidota > Bacteroidia > Bacteroidales > VadinHA17 > SR-FBR-E99. The sequence goes on from JAAZBN010000261.1 coordinate 3,478, forward strand.
AAAGATCTGCCTTCCCTGCTTCTCCGAACGGAGGCAGCGGGCCATGAGAGGCGACTGTGTGGCGTGAAATCCGGAGATGGCTCCGCAGGACACCACTATGAAGAGGAAGGGAAAGATACTGTTGGTGGCGGCGTCAGGCTGGAAGTTAATAAGAGTGGCCGGTGCAATCTCCATCAATGTGAGGGACCCGCCTGCCCATTTTACTATCATGCTGAGGAATATCCCTATAGCCATGAAGATCAATGCCCCGCCAAAGAAGGGATAAAGCGGGCCGATTATCTTGTCAATGGGAAGAAGCGTTGCAAGGATGTAATAGAGAAAGATCAGAGCCAGCCAGAAGGTGAGGCTGAACCCTGACATGGTGAAGAGCAGTTTTGCAGGGCCGCTCACGAAGGCCACGCCTACGAAGATCAGCAACAGCAGCGTGAATACTCTCAGGAACATGCGCATCGGCTTGCCCAGGTAGGTGCCCACCAGTTCGGGCAGGCTGGCGCCGCCGTGCCGCACCGATAGCATCCCCCCGAAATAATCGTGTGTGGCACCCATGAAGATACATCCCAGCACTATCCAGATATAGACAACCGGTCCGTACATGGCACCCAGGATCGCTCCGAAGATGGGTCCGAGACCGGCAATATTGAGAAACTGGATCATAAAGACCCGCCATCCCTTCATCGGGATGTAATCAATGCCATCACCCTTTGTGAATGCGGGAGTGGGCCGGGCCGGGTCCATCCCGAAGAATCTTTCAGCCACCCTTCCATAGACAATGTATCCCAGAACAAGCAGAGTGACCGACACTGCCAGGGTTATCATCCGTTCCTGTTTAAGTAATCTGCTAAGTTAATGAAAATGGAGTATCGTTATCATCACGGGCGGCCAATAAACAAAGGGTCAAATTATATATATTTGCACCTGAATTGAACCGGTCCGACACTGATGGATAACATACGCAATTTCTGTATAATAGCACACATAGACCATGGCAAGAGCACACTTGCCGACAGGCTCCTTGAGATGACGAGGACTGTTGATGCCCGTGAGTTTCAGGATCAGGTTCTTGACAACATGGACCTTGAGCGTGAGCGGGGCATCACAATTAAGAGCCATGCTATCCAGATGACTTATCAGCATGAGGGACGTAACTATTTTCTCAATCTCATTGATACGCCCGGGCATGTAGACTTTTCATATGAAGTGTCACGCTCCATTGCCGCGTGCGAGGGAGCGCTGCTGGTGGTTGACGCCACGCAGGGTATCCAGGCACAGACCATCTCCAATCTGTACATGGCCATTGAGCACGGACTGGAGATCATACCGGTGATGAACAAGATGGACTCTGCAAGTGCCATGCCCGAGGAGGTTAAGGATCAGATAGTGGATCTTATCGGGTGCAGGCGCGAGGAGATCATTGAGGCCAGCGCCCGCACGGGAATGGGGGTCGATCGTATTATGGAGGATATTATTAACAGAATACCGCCTCCTGAAGGTGACCCTGACGCCCCGCTCCAGGCACTGATATTTGACTCAGTCTTTAACTCATTCAGGGGCATAATAGCCTACTTCAAGATTGCCAATGGCACTATCCGTACCCATGACATGGTTAAATTCGTCAACACCGGAAGTGAATATGATGCCGATGAGATAGGTGTTCTGAAACTCAAGCGCGAACCGCGCGATGTGCTTAGTGCCGGCGATGTGGGATATATCATTTCTGGCATAAAGGTATCATCGGAGGTGAAGGTGGGTGATACCATCACACATGTGGCAAGACCTTGCGAAAAAGCAATTGCTGGTTTTGCCGACGTTAAACCGATGGTATTTGCAGGGATCTACCCTGTTGATGCCGATGATTACGAAGATCTGAGAGCATCCATTGAAAAGCTGCAGCTCAATGACGCCTCACTGACCTTTGTGCCGGAGTCCTCAGCCGCGCTTGGCTTCGGCTTCAGGTGCGGATTCCTGGGATTGCTGCACATGGAGATAATACAGGAGCGGCTGGACAGGGAGTTTGATATGGACGTCATCACCACCGTGCCCAACGTCTCCTTCAGAGTGCTGACCACAAAGGGCGAGGTGATAGACGTTCACAATCCCTCCGGAATGCCTCCCTCAACAACAATTGATGAGATAGAAGAACCGTACATATATGCCCAGGTGATCTCAAAGTCAGAATACCTTGGCGCCATTCTCAAGCTATGCATTGACAAGCGCGGTATACTGAAAAACCAGGTATATCTCAC
>JAAZBN010000262.1 GCA_012513795.1 Bacteroidales bacterium
TACCGTAAGCCAGCCCGCTGACAATGTGCAGCCCGGGAAAGTGATCAGCCAGTCCCGCCACTATTCTCTGGCAGAGCTCCCTGCCATGCTGTGTGGCATGACGTGTCCCTACGATGCTGAGGATCATAGGCGTGTCAAGATCAGCGTTGCCGCGCATGTAAAAGGTCACAGGCGAGTCCTCGCACTGACTGAGGCGCACAGGGTAATCATCGTCCAGATAGAAGAAGACTTTTATACTGTTCCGGCTGACGAACTCAGCCTCCCTCTCGGCAGCGGGTAGATAATCATGGCTGGCGATGGCAGAGGCAAGCGACTCCCCTATGCCGGGGATACGGGTAAGGTTGCGGAATGATTCCCTGAAGACAGCTTCCACGCTGCCGGTGTATGACACGAGCCTGCGGGCGGTTATATCCCCCACGCCGGGTATCATGCCAAGAGCAATCTTGTAATGAAGCGGTAGAGATGACATGTTATGCAATGTTAGCGAGACACACTAAAGATACTAAATTCCGGACAATAGCAAGAAGTCTACAATATGCAGTTGGCAGTCAGCAACTATTTTGACCGACTGCCGACTGCCGACTGATACTGCCGACTGCCGACTGGTACTGCCGACTGCCGACTGATCTATTGCCTCTTGCCTGCTGCCTTTTACATGAAATGATATACATTTGTGCCATGCAGATTATTGACACCCATAACCATATATACCTGCCTGAGTTTGATGCCGACCGCGACGAGGTGGTTGAGAGATCACTGGCTGCCGGGGTTGGCCGGATCATGATGCCCAATATAGACTCATCATCTGTCGCACCCATGCTTGCAGCGGAAGAGCGGTATCCCGGCATCTGCCTGCCCATGATGGCCCTCCATCCCACCTCGGTAAAGGAAAGCTTCCGTGATGAGCTGGCTGCCGTTGAGGCCGCCCTGAGTGATCACAGGTACTACGGCATCGGCGAAACGGGGATCGACCTGTACTGGGACAAGACATTCGTGAAGGCGCAGACCGTCTCTTTCAGGCGCCACCTGGAGCTGGCCGAAGAGCATGACCTGCCGGTGATCATTCACGCCAGGGAGTCGCTTGACCTGATAATTGAGGTGATCAGTGAGTTCGGCAACGGAAGGGTTAAAGGTATCTTCCATGCCTTCCCGGGGACGGCTGAAGATGCATGCCGTGTGACGGCCATGGGATTCATGATCGGCATCGGCGGAGTGGTTACCTTCCGTAACGGACGGCAGGGAGAAGCTGCCATTGCAGCCGGGATCAACAACATAGTCCTTGAAACCGATGCTCCCTATCTTGCTCCCGTACCCTTCCGCGGCAAAAGGAACGAAGCCGCCTACCTGGCATATGTGACCGACAAGCTGTCGGAGCTGCTGGCAATCACACCGGCGGAGGTCGCCGACAGGACAACGGAAAATGCAAGAAGGCTGTTCAGGCTATAAACGATGGAAAAGAACAGATCGATACTACTAATTTATACCGGCGGGACCATCGGGATGGTCAATGACCCGGTATCCGGAGCACTGGTGCCGATCGATTTCAGGCACGTATCAGCCCAGGTGCCGGAACTGCGCCGCTTCGGGTTTAATATAGAGTCAATGACTTTTGATCCCGTGATTGATTCTTCGGATGTCAGTCCTGACACATGGTGCAGCATTGCAAACACTATTAAGGGTAACTACGCCAGGTACGAAGGATTTGTGGTGCTTCACGGAACAGACACCATGTCCTATTCAGCATCAGCACTCAGCTTCATGCTTCAGGGACTGGAGAAGCCTGTGATCTTCACCGGTTCGCAGCTGCCGATAGGTGTTTTGCGCACTGACGGCAAGGAGAATCTCCTGACGGCCATTGAGATAGCTGCAGCGCTGGAAGACGGGCTGCCGGTGGTGCCCGAGGTATGTATCTTTTTTGAGAACAGGTTGTTTCGTGGTAACAGGACGGTCAAGTACAGTGCCGAGCATTTCAACGCCTTCGTCTCGCCTAACCTGCCGCCCCTGGCGGAAGCGGGACTGCAGATACGGTATAACAGGAGTATCATAAGGTATCCTACTATACGAAGGCCCCTGGAGGTCTATTGTAATATTGAAACGGCCGTGGCCGTGCTGAGGCTCTTCCCGGGCATCGGGCGCGCGACGGTCCATGCCCTGCTGGCACAGGCAGGTCTGAAGGGGATAATACTTGAGACATATGGCACAGGCAATGCCCCCATGTCAGGGTGGTTCCTGGAGGAGCTGCGTTCATTCATCTCCGGCGGAGGCATTGTGCTTAACGTCACGCAGTGCCAGGCCGGCAGTGTGGAGATGGGTCTGTACGAGACCTCGGCCGGGCTTATCAGTGCCGGCGTCATCAGCGGCCGTGATCTCACCACCGAGGCTGCCGTTACCAAGATGATGGTCCTGCTTGGCAGAGGGTTGCCGGAAAGCAAGGTCAGCAATCTCCTCTCCAGATCCCTCTGTGGCGAAATGAGCTGAGACTGACAGTACAGAAAAAAACTCCTTTGCGGCGAGATTTCCTGCTGCAGCAGTGACACATGCCAGACGCCCTGTTGGCGAAATGAGCTGACCCGGCTGCCATCATGAAAATTTTTGTAAATTGCGCCGTTTTTTGGAGAGATGCAGGAGTGGCTTAACTGGCTCGCCTGGAAAGCGAGTATACCTCAAAAGGGTATCGGGGGTTCGAATCCCCCTCTCTCCGCA
>JAAZBN010000032.1 GCA_012513795.1 Bacteroidales bacterium
AGAACCAGGGACCTCAACCCTATCATTCTTAAGATTAACTAACAACAGAAGATACAACCATGAACAGAAGAATTCTGGCAGGCTTCGCAGCCCTCCTGTTCTGCACAGGAGCAATGGCCCAGTCATTCGGCGACATCTACACCAAACAGATGCCCGAAAACCAGAAGGTCAACTATACCTATCTGAATGAATCAGACGTGATATGGTCAAAAAGACTGTACCGCATAATTGACCTGAGGGAGAAGATGAACCTGAACCTCTACTACCCGTCACTGAGGTACGATGCGGCAAATAACAGGTTCACATCGGAGATGTCTGACGGCAGGATGAATTTTTCAGGTATCCTCCTCAATGAGATACTGGCAGGAAGAGTCACCCCTACTGACGGCGACGCCATGACCGTGCCCACAACCTATAATGACATAGCCGCGAAGATGAACCGTGATACATTGACTATCACCGTCATCAACGCTGAGGGAAGGGAGATAGACTCCACTGTGACCAACATGGAAAACCCGGCTGACATCAAACAGCTGATGGTCCTTGAAGAATGGTTCTTCGACAAGAAGCACTCACGCCTTGACGTACGCATAATTGGCATCTGCCCCATCTATATGGGATATGACCAGATCACCTCGAGGCTGGTGAAGAGACGCCTCTTCTGGATCAGGTATGAGGATGTCAGGCAGGCTCTTGCCACCCATGAAGCCTTCAACTCCTTCAATGACGCACAGCGCATCTCGTTCGAGGACCTGATGCTGCAGCGCAGGTTCAATGGCTACATTGTGGCTGAATCAAATGTCTATGATGACAGATCAATAAACCAGTACAAGATGGGCCCTGCCCAAATCTACGAGGCAGAACGTATAAAAAACGAGATTTTCAATTTCGAACAGGATCTTTGGGAATACTAGGCGGATAATCTGCCTCCCTGGCAGATAATCTGTATCCATTAATGGCAGCGGCGGGTCTCTGGCCCGCCGCTGCCTGTATGATCACAGGTACTTATCCCCGGTCTCCCGGCCCACATCATCAAGATATTTCTTGATATCCTGCTCCTGCTCGCGCGAGACTATCAGCAACACATCCCCGCTGTCAATTATAATGTAATCATCCAGCCCCTGGATCACAGCCACCTTGCCGGCCGGAAGACTGATTATGTTGCCCTCCGAATTGTAGGTAAAGGCACGAGCATTAACCACGGTATTGTCATTCCTGTCATGATCAGAATGCATATATAGTGAACTCCATGTGCCGAGATCAGACCACCCCAGATCAGTGCATATCACATATACATTGTCTGCCTTCTCCATTATGCCGTAATCAACAGAGATGCTGCTGCACTGGGCATAGGCACGGGTAATAAACTGCTTCTCTGCCGGTGTGTTGAAAAGCTCCCTCCCCTCGTTGAAGGTATGGAAGATATCAGGCAGATGCCTGTCATATGAATCCAGAATGGCCGATGCCTTCCAGATGAAGATCCCACTGTTCCAGTAAAAATCACCACTCTCAATAAAGACTCTGGCCATGGCCAGCTCAGGCTTCTCCGTAAACGCTTTTACCTTGTGCAGGTTCTCATAGCCGCTGACAGGCTGCCTGGTGTTAGCCTGTATATACCCGTAACCTGTCTCGGGCCTGTCAGGCTTTATGCCCAGAGTAAGCAACGCATCATTCTCATCGGCGAACCTGAAAGCCTCTTCCATCACCTTCCTGAACTCCTCCTCCTTCTTTATCAGGTGATCGGACGGTGTCACCGCTATCACCGCATCAGGATTCTCAGCCAGTATACGGAAAATGCCATAGGCAATGCAAGGGGCTGTATTGCGCCTCAACGGCTCAGACAGAACATGGCCGGGATCAATGCCAAGCTGACTCACAACAACCCCGGCACTGTCCTCATTCGTTACCACATAGATGTTTTCCGGTGGACAAATCGTACTGAACCTGCGGTATGTCATCTGTATCAGCGTCTCTCCCGTGCCGAGGATATCAAGGAACTGCTTCGGGGTCTCCCTCCTGCTCAACGGCCAGAAACGGCTTCCCACACCACCGGCCATGATCAGTAAATAGCGATTCTTCATATGTTAATAATTTGATTTCAAATGCCGTATGGAACCCACATGTTTCTAAAACTGCCTGTAAACTTGTTTCCCGCCTCAATAACAGGTGAGCTTCATAATTATTCCTGATGTATTTGAACTGCCACAAATATATAAAAACCTCGCCGGAAACAGGACGCCGGCTCGTGTGCAGCGAATTATTCTTAAATTTGACCTCATAAACGTTCCCCATGTTCAGATTTCTTTCAGGCTTTGGTTCTTACTGGATATTGCTGGGCAAGGTCTTCTCCAAACCCGAGAAACCTTCAATATACTACCGCCAGACAATGAAGGAGCTGGTTAACCTGGGACTGCGGTCAATAGGCATAGTCACCATTATCTCCTTCTTCATGGGCGCGGTAATTACCCTCCAGACAGCCTATAACACCGAAAACCCAATCTATCCCACCTACCTCATCGGTCTTGGCGCCAGGGACTCAATTATTCTTGAGTTCTCTTCAACCATAGTGGCACTGATACTCGCCGGGAAGGTGGGTTCCAATATAGCATCCGAGATAGGCACTATGAGAGTGACGGAACAGATTGATGCCCTGGAGCTTATGGGTATCAACTCCGCCTCCTACATCATCCTGCCCAAGGTGGTGGCCACCGTGCTCTTCAATCCCTTCCTTACCCTTATAAGCATCATCACCGGCATAATGGGCGGATGGATAGTAGGAACCTCCGCCGGAGTCATCACCTCACAGGATTATATCTACGGCATACAGTACGCATTCATACCCTACTACATAACATACTCACTGATAAAGACTGTCTTTTTTGCTTTTATCATCACCACCGTATCAGCCCACCAGGGATATCATGTTGATGGCGGATCTCTCGAGGTGGGCCGGGCAAGCACCAGGGCAGTGGTCTACAGCAGCGTTACCATACTGCTCTTCAATGTAATCCTCACCCAGCTCCTGCTTTCATGATAAGAGCCGAGAACATATCCAAAACCTTCGGCGACCGGCAGGTGCTTACTGACGTCTCCGCCCTGTTCGAACCGGGAAAGACAAACCTTATCATTGGCAAAAGCGGATCGGGTAAGACTGTCTTCCTCAAATGCCTGGTTGGCCTCCTCGAAGTTGATGAAGGGAAGATATACTATGATGACGTTGACTTCACCAGCCTCGATTTCCGCGGAAGAAAGGAACTTAGAAAACAGATGGGCATGCTCTTTCAGGGCAGTGCGCTCTTTGACTCCATGACAGTTGAGGAGAATGTGAGGTTCCCTCTTGACATGTTCTCATCCATGTCAGCAGCGGAGAAACTTGAACGGGTAAACTTCTGCCTTGAGAGAGTGAAGATCACCGACTCAAACAGGCTCTTTCCTGCAGAGCTCTCCGGGGGGATGAAAAAAAGGGTGGCTATAGCACGAGCTATAGTCCTCAAGCCACGCTTCCTCTTCTGTGATGAGCCAAACTCAGGCCTTGACCCGAAGACCTCCATCGTTATTGACGAACTCATCAGGGAGATCACCGTTGAGCTGAACATGACCACCGTGGTAAACACTCATGACATGAACTCCGTGATGGAAAACGGCGAAAAGATCATCTTCATCGAAGAAGGGGAAAAATGCTGGGAGGGCAACCGTGATGAGATACTCAAGTCCGATTGCCGGCTGCTCAATGATTTTATTTTTGCCAACGCCCTGGCCCGGCAGCTTAAGGATTCATCAAAATAAAACGGCCCTACATCGGAGGCAACGGCTTTTCATCTTGCCTGTTCCCGAAAAGGAGGTTAAGCCCTGCTCTTACGTGGACAGTGTTCCAGTTTTCCGGCAGCCTGAATGTGTCCTCCCCGCTCGTGACCCTCGTCCATCTCAGGGGAATATTGTCAACCAATGCAAAGAACTGAAGAAATCCGCCCCTTACTGCCAGACCAAAGCCCAGGTTGTCATACCTCCTGTTGGCCATCGTATATGCCAGTGTGGTTGAGAATACATTCCCCAGGTTGACATTGCCCGAGAGTGTTACTGCCTGGTGTACCTGCTTCCCGGCAAAACGTGTCCGCGAGAGAACCCCCGCAGTAAACCAGGGCACCGGAGTATAGCCAAACCCTGCGGAAAAGGTTGTGGGCAGATAAGTGGTATAGTGTCCCGGCAGGTCAGTAATATCCATGGCATTCTGCAGCGTGTCAAGGGTCCAGTTAAGCAGCTCCCCCTCGAAATCAACACTGTCATCATAGACATCCTGCATCGTCAGTCCGTTAAACACGAAGGTATTTCTCAGCGAGATCTCAGTCCTGTCACGCTTCCATTTGATGAATCCCAGGTCAGTCAGCGCGGCCGAGACTGCAAACATTTCATTGAACCTGTACTCCGCGCCCAGGTCAATCCCCAGACCGGGATTAGCAAATGCGGTCATGTATGAGATAATACCTCCGGTGTTGTCAAAGCGGGCATTATCAAACTCAATGCCATGCACGGCGCCGTCCTCCTCGGTAATGAACAGCAGCGGTGCACTGAAGTCCAGTGCAATGTCAGCATTCACAGTATGGGTATAATCCTCATTGACAGTGAGAGTAACACCCTTATTATTCAGGTGGACTGATGTCACTCCCGAAAGTATCAGCGCCCTGGCGCCAACACGCAGCTTTTCGGTGATATTTTTTGATGCGCCAATGCCTATCTCATGATAATACCTGACATCTGTCCTGAGTGATGAGAGGTCAATTGATCTGCCGATAAAATCCTGTGCACCTTCCAGTCCCAGCCTCATCAGGTCACCCGGCATAACGATGCTGGCATCAGCCCTCTCCGTGATGTCAAATGTGAGCCTGAGGTCATCCTTTACGGTGAAAGCCATCCCCAGGAGCCTGACGGCTGCCTGTGGCTCAACTGAGTTGTTGTTGCCCAGGCCTTCAACAAATCTCTCTAACCACTCTCCTTCATCAAGGAAAGTGTACGTGGAGTCGGAAATGACACCCCCGGTAAAGAGATCCGAAAGGCTCAGGAAGTTATTGTCAATCCTCACGGAGATATCTGTTATCCCAGGCAGGCCGATATAGGTTCTGCCGCCGGGTTTCAGGGCAGGATTGAGCGTGTTGGCCTGGGGCAGATTCATGAACCAGAGGGTATTGCCTGACTGTGCCTGGATAAAAACCACTGCCTGCAGCAGCAGGATCACCATAAATATTTTTCTTTTCATTTTCTTGATTATTTTGAACCGCCTGTCAGTTCATAATTGCAAAGGTAGTTCTCATTTTCATTAACGATGAGATTCCATGTACTGTTGCCCGTCACCCTGCCTATGTTGAAGAACGGTCCTGCATTGCGCGGGAACCCGGCCACAGAAGTGCCGTTTCTGCCGGTAAGGTGCAGTAATCCCCTGCGGGTCTCGTAAACAGCTATTCTCCGCTCGCCCGTTCCCATACTGAATATATATGGCCCTGCCAGCTGCTCACTTCCCGGGGCGTACGTCCACAATCCCTTCCCGTGGCCGTCATAAGCCATCAGGCTGCCGCGGTCCAGTGTGACGCGGTCAGTCATCCTGTCTCCGTCAAGATCCGCAAAATCAGACCTGTGTTCTGTGGAGAAGCCCGACAGACTGTCGACCTTCACCGTACCGTCAAACATTAACCTTACTGTTGAGCCGTCAGGTGAAGTGAAGATGACAGCCTGCTCATCACCCCCGGTCAGCCTGACTGCCGAGCCTGCTGCCTTCATCAGAGGCTCCTGGTGCGCCACCCTTATGTTACCGGTACGGTCAAGCACATATACTGCCTGATCATCTGCAATAAACAGATAGTCCTTGCCCCTGACCCTGAAGAAAGAGACCGGGTCAGTCACCTTTCCCCTGGCGGTGAAGAGGTTCCACCCCTTTACAGGCGCCCCGGAGCGGTCATAGACATAGATATTCCGGTCCTCACCTGCCAGGAAGAGCCTGTACTCCTTGTTGCTCTCATAATCAAACACAGCCAGGGTGTTTGATGCCGGAGACCTCATCTTTACCGGGTACTTGTCAACATAGTTGCCGTTGCGGTCTATCAGGTGCATATAATCCTTGCCGGCGAAAAGCAACTGCAGCTTGCGGTTCTTGTAGTAGTCGATCATGAAGATATCTCCCCTTATTCTTTCCCTGATGGAAGCTTTCCATAGTATGGTGCCCGATGAGCTGATAAGGTAGATATTGTTGTTCCGGTCCTGGATGAATATCTCTGTTGCACCCGTATTATGATTTGTAAACAGGTACGGCATTATTACCGGTTCTGCCTCAAGCTTTACCCGCCATAGCATCCGCAGAGCTGCAACATCATTGTCAGACGCTTCGTTCTGGCCGGCGCCTGCGGTCATGGATGCGTCTGCCATGACACTTCCCGGCTGTCTCTCTCCGGGTTCATGTCTTAATGATACGCTGGTATACAGCATTCTTCCGCTGGGATTAAGGCTTAACGCCACACCGCTAAGGCTTGACAGAGCCTTGGTGTCCAGAGCTGCTGCGGCCTCCGGGGTCAGTGATTCTGATAACAGCGTGCCAATAATGGTGCCGGAAGCCCAGAAGAGCAACGAGCTCTTCGTGGGCATGCTCTTCTCCATCTCCCTGAACCCCGGGTCATTTATCAGCGTGTTATCACTGTCTGACTCCCTCAGAACCCTTGCCAGTGCCTCAGGTGAACCCGAGAAGATCATATATGACCTCTCAAAAGTGACCCAGTCATCTTTTGCCCTGCTCTTCTCTGCTCCAGACAATATTGACGCCACACCGGTGAATGGCAGACGGTACAGAGTTGATTCCTCTCCGTCAGCTTCCGTGGCCGAGGCCATAAAGTGGCTCTCCCGCAGACCCATCGACCGGTATTTGGCTGCAAGCCTCTCGCGCAGCACCTTCTCTGCCGCCCTGGGGTCAGTCATCCTGAATGCCCTTATCCTTTCCCTGCCGTCGCCCACGGTGATCAGCGCCTCGGTAACCTCCTGGCCGGTAAAAGGACTGAGTATCAGTGCCAGGTCAGTGGCATTGATTGAGGCAGCATCCCTGGCCGTCTCCCCGGCAAGAGAGGCACGGCGCATGACAGTATGATAGCTGAGGGTACTTCGCGGCAGCAACTCGTGAACACCACATTCGGCAGGCATCACCTCACTCAGCCGGTCAGCACCCGTGCCAGCCCCTGCAGTGGAGAGGAATCCGCTGATGTAAAGTCCCCCTTCGGTTATGCTGAGATCGCCCCCCCCGGCAATGGCTGCCGTGGAGATGGTGGGAATCATGTCGGTGTCAATGAATGCCTTAATGAATCCGGGCAGGTTCCTGAAGAGAATGAAAATGTTGTCTGCATCCTTGCCGGCAGCATTAACCACAGATGCAAAACCCTGCTGATGGCGCACGTCCGATCCTGCATTCCGGTTATCGAGGGCAGCAGTAACAAGGCTCTCGTGTGGCGAGATGATCATTATGCCTGCAGTGAGGGCAATATAAAAAGAGGTTCTGCCACTACCCGCCCCATAGCTGACGGTAAAGGTACGTGTGCCGCCCAGATCGCGCTTCGCCTCCACTCTGCCCCCGGACTGTTCGCAGAGCGAGGTCAGCTTCCTGGCCGTCAGCATCGTCCCTGTACTCATCACTGCCAGCGGAGCAGGCCTGCCCGGACCAGCCATATGAAACGATATGACCATCTTCCTGTTGCTGATCAGCTCACGCACCTCCCTTCCTCCCGTAACACTGTCAATGACCGAAGCTGACCGCACCAGCGACGCAGCCCAGTCCATCCCCCGGAGACCTGAAAGAATGCCGGAAGGATCAGTAATACTTGTAAGCAACTCGGGGAAGTCATCAGTATCCACAATGAAAAAAGCATCGGCAGGCACTGCCTCCCATGGGTCAATAACCACCACCTGCTTATCCCTGCGGATAAAATAAGCAGCTACAGCAAGTGCTGCGGCAAAAATTCCGACCAATATGAGAGCTGTCCTTTTCCGCACAATTAAACAGGTAAGCAACATCAAAAATATAAAATATTAATTTGCCCTGACAAAAGAGTTTCGCCTGCCGTAAACTTATGCCGGGAAACATACTCTGCCAAATGTGTTCTGGAACGTTTTTTGTGCAACCTTTGCATCGAATATACCTGTTAACCGATGAGGAAATCAATATTTCTGCTGTTTTTTCTTTTGCCTCTGCTGAGCCTTGATGCACAAACTGTTACTGTACTGGATGCAGAAAATGAAAAACCTGTGTCCGATGTGGCCGTATACAATGAGACAAGGACACAGTTCGGTTATACCAATCCTTCCGGCAGGGTGAGCCTCGCCGGGTTCAGACCGGGGCAGCCGGTATTCTTCCAGCACTTCTCCTATGAGAGGGTATCATTCACCCCTGAGGAGCTGAAGGCCGCAGGATGGGTGGTCAGACTGGAGACAAAAACCTTCGAGGTGGAAGAGTTCATCGTCTCTGCCAACAGGTGGGAGCAGAAGTCTGACGAGGTCCCCAACTACATCAGCGTGGTGGCACAGCCGGTTGTAAGGATCATGAACCCGCAGACCACCGCTGATCTTGTTTCACTGGGCGGCGATGTCTTTGTGCAAAAGAGCCAGCTTGGAGGAGGCAGTCCCATGCTGCGCGGATTCGCCACCAACAGGGTACTGATAAATGTTGACGGAGTACGGATGAACAACGCTATCTACCGCGAGGGAAACATCCAGAACATCATCTCCCTTGACCCCAATATCATAGAACGAACAGAGGTAATCTTCGGTCCCGGAGCAACCATGTACGGCAGTGACGCCCTGGGAGGGGTGATGGACTTCCATACCAGGAGAGCCCTCTTCTCCACTGGCGACTCCCTCTACCTGAAGGCCGAGGGTATGGCCCGATGGTCATCAGCCGCCGGCGAGCAGACATATCACGCTGACATCAACGCCGGGGGCAGACGCATTGCTTTCCTCTCCTCGGTGAGCTGGTCCGACTTTGGCGACCTTGTCATGGGATCAGTCTCGCACCCCGAATACCTCCGGAATGAGTACCAGGAACGCTTCGGTAACCGTGACAGCATAGTGATAAATGACAACCCCCGCAGGCAGGTGGCTTCGGGATACAGGCAGCTCAACACTACCAATAAGTTCAGGTTCAAGGCGGGAAGAGACTTCGACATTGACCTTGCGCATCATTATTCCCATATATCAGATGTTCCCCGATATGACAGGCTGATCCAGGTAAGGAACAATACCCTCAGGTATGGTGACTGGCACTATGGCCCGCAGGTGTGGATGATGACAAACTCCACCGTCAGATACAACAAGCCCTCACCGGTTTTTGATGAGGTGCGGATGACCGTGGCAAGACAGGACTATCGTGAGAGCCGTCATGACAGGAAGATCAATGACGTAAGCCTCAATGAACAGTTTGAGAAGGTGGGGATATGGTCGGTTAACCTTGATCTTGACAAAAAGAGCGAAGAAAATGACAACCTGATCTACTACGGTGCTGAATATGTGCGGAACAATATCCGGAGCACGGCAGATGTGAAGGATATCATCACCGGTGAGACCGTTCCGGCCGGATCACGCTATCCCAACGGGAAGAATATTTATAACAGCATCTCACTCTACGGAGGCTACAAGTTCAATCCGGGCAGTAAGCTTACCGTCAGCACGGGCGCACGGTTCAATCATGTCAGCCTCAATTCGGAAATAGCTGACAACTCATTTTACAACTTTCCCTTCACCACCATTGAATCGGCCAACAGTGCACTGACGGGAGCCGCCGGAGCAGTCTACCGGCCTGACGCCCGGACCGAGCTGACCATTAACCTTTCAACAGGCTTCCGTGCTCCCAACCTTGATGACCTGGGCAAGGTATTCGAATCAGCGCCCGGTGTGCTGGTAGTACCCAACCCTGACCTCAGACCCGAATACCTGTACAATATAGACCTTGGAGCATCAAAGGAGTTCGGAAAGCTCCTGCTGGCTGATGCCTCACTCTTTTTCTCATGGCTTGATAATGCAATGGTCCGCCGTGAGTTCCTCTTCAACGGGCAACCCACTTTTGTTTACCAGGATGAGGAGAGCCAGGTTTTTGCCATGGTCAACGCCGGATATGCCGTCATTTACGGAACACAACTAAAGGCTGAACTGCGGCCCTCATCATATATACGGGTAAAATCATCACTTACTCTCACCGGAGGACATGACAATGATGATGAACCTCTCAGACATGTGCCTCCCCTCTTTGGCGCCACACATGCAATATTTGAGAAAGCAGATCTGAAGGCTGACCTCTATGCCTTATATAACGGCCGCATAACGTATGACAGACTGGCACCCAGCGAGAAGGACAAACCTTACCTGTACGCCGAAGACAGCGAGGGAAATCCGTGGTCACCGGGCTGGTTCACACTCAATTTCAAGATATCATATAACCTGGGCAACAGGGTCGGCCTGACTGCCGGGGTTGAAAACCTGCTCGATCTAAGGTACAGGCCATACTCATCAGGGATTGCTGCCCCCGGACGAAACTTCCTTGTCTCGGCAAGGGTACGCGTCTGATCCCCGCCCTGTCCAGGCAATTTGAATTTCCAAAATGATTGAGTAAATTTCAACCATATTTGGTTATTCCGGGGTAATGAACAATGGTTTCAAGCTTTCTGAACTAAGCAGCAAAAAAGATATCCGCGACTTTCATGAGCTGCCTGCCCTGATCAACATGGGTGACAGCAACTGGGTAAGGCCCCTTGAGACAGATATCGAATCAGTATTCAATCCTTCAGCAAACACCCTCTTCCGGACCGGCGAGGCAGTGAGATGGCTCCTCAGAGATAGCACGGGAGCTGCAATAGGCAGGGTTGCAGCCTTCTACAGCCGGAAAATTGCCAAAGCCAACGGCAGCCAGGTGGGAGGAATGGGTTTCTTTGAGTGCATAAATGACTATGAGGCTGCAAAAATCCTTTTTGATGCCTGCCGTGACTGGCTGGAGGAAAAAGGAATGACGGTGATGGAAGGACCCGTGAACTTCGGCGACCGCGACAGATGGTGGGGAGTACTGGTTGACGGCTTCACGCCGCCTAATTACTGCATGCCCTACAACCCTCCATACTACCGGGAACTGTTTGAAAAATACGGATTTAAGAACTATTACGAACAGTACACCTATTACATGCCCGTTGATGCCAGCCGCATCAGTGACGTCATACGCGAAAAGGCTGAACGGGTCTTTGCCAACCCTGACTACACATTCAGGTACATGACCCGGTTCGAGATGCGTGACCTGGCACGCAACTTCATGATAGTCTATAACAAAGGATGGGCCCGCTTCCCCGGAGTGAAAACAATCAGCGAAGGACACGCAAGATTGCTGCTCAAAAGCCTGAAACCGGTGCTCGACGAGAAGCTGCTGTGGTTCGGCTTCTACAAAAATGAACCGGTCTGCTTCTTCCTTATGCTGCCCGAGGTGAACCAGATAGTCAGGCATCTCAACGGCAGGATGAACTGGATAGGTAAGCTTAAATTTCTGTGGCACAAGAATGTGGGAAATGAACTCACCAAAGCCTTCGGCCTTATCTTCGGCATCGTGCCTGAACACCAGCGCAGGGGAGTGGAGGGTGCGCTGATAATGTCATTCGCCAAACTGGCGATGTCTGACCAATTCCCTTACAGGGAGCTGGAGTTTAACTGGATAGGCGACTTCAATCCTTCAATGATGCATCTCCTTGACCAGATAGGCGCCCGGATAATTAAGACACATATTACCTACCGTTATCTGTTTGACAGGAATGCCCCTTTCGAGAGGGCACAGGTGGTCAATGTCTGAACCGGAAGAGGAGCCTGTTATTTATGACGGTATGATCAGCCGGGACACCCCCGGCAGACAGTGCAAAAACGGTCACCTTCAGAATGGCTTATAACCAATGATCTCCCTTACTTCGCGGATTGTTTTTGAGGCGCTGACCCTGGCCTTTTCTGCTCCCAGGGCAACCACCCTGGCCAGGTAGCCGCTGTCATTCAGTATCTCATTGATGCGGTTCCTGATGGGATCTGTCACCCTGATGATATCCTCGGCAAGCTGCTTCTTCATGTCGCCGTACCTTATACTGCATGCGGCATGCTGCTCCCGGAAATACTTTAGTGTTGATGGCTCCGAAACCACCTCCATGATGGTGAACAGATTCTTCACCGGTTCTGATGGTTCCGAACCAGGTTTCTCCGGACCGGTGTCTGTAACAGCCCGCATCACTTTCTTGCGTATCTCTGCCGGGGTGTCAGCAAGGAAGATGCCATTACCCTCACTCTTGCCCATCTTTCCCGTGCCATCCAGCCCGGGTATCTTGATGAGTCTCCTGCCGAAATTGTATGCATCGGGCTCAGGAAAATAATCCACCCCGTACATGGTGTTGAAACGGCGTGCAAAACGCCGGGTCATCTCCAGGTGTTGCTCCTGGTCCTTGCCCACCGGCACCTTGTGTGCCCTGTGTATGATGATATCAGCAGCCATAAGCACAGGATAAGTAAGCAACCCGGCATTGATATTGTCCGGATGTTTGCGTATCTTCTCCTTGAATGAGGTTGTACGCTCTAACTCACCCACGTATGAGATCATGTTGAGTATGAGATAAAGCTCCGTCACCTCAGGTACATCGCTCTGTATATATACCGTAGCCTTCTCCGGATCAATGCCCGCTGCAAGATATTCTGCCAGCACCTGCCTGATGTTGCCATGAATGTCATCAGGATGAGGGTGTGTAGTAAGAGAGTGATAATCAGCCACAAAGAAAAAACAATTATTCTCTTCCTGCATCCTGAGGAAATTTTTCAGGGCCCCGAAATAGTTACCCAGGTGAAGATTGCCCGTTGACCTTATGCCGCTTACTACCGTATCCATCTATAATTAATTGCAGCCACAAAAATAGCTATTTTGAGTGACTAAAGTATCTAAAGTGTGCTAAAGTGACCAGGCCCACAACCGACAACCGACAACCGACAACCGACAACCGACAACCGACAACCGATAACCGATAACCGATAACCGATAACCGATAACCGATAACCGATAACCAACAACCGACAACTCCGCACATATTTTGTATTTTTGCCGTGAAATTCAATTATCATGGAATCAACACGGCAGAAAAAAGTAGCACGGCTGGTGCAGAAAGAGCTGGCGGAGATAATCATGCATCACGGCAATGAGCTGGCTCCCGGGAAGATGATCTCGGTGACCACCGTGCGCATCAGTCCTGACCTCTCCCTGGCTAAGGCATGGGTGAGCATATTCCCTTCCGAAGGATCTGCCGCAACCCTGTCACTGCTGCGCTCCAGCGTCCCCAGGCTGAGATACGAGCTGGGACAGAAGGTGCGCAACCAACTGCGTATCGTCCCGGAGATAGCCTTTTTTATTGACGACAGCAATGACTACATAGACAACATCACTAACCTGCTCAAGGAGTAAGACAATGCATTATGATCCCATAAAAGAGCTACTGGGTCGGCTCTTCAACAGGCATCCGCTGTTGCGAAGGCTCTTCTACCGGCTCCTGGATATATTGCTGTTGCGGTCATGGCATGTCAGGCGGGCCCTGAGAAAGCTCGGACCCTCTCTCCCGGATGAAGCCATGGTGCTTGATGCAGGAATGGGGTTCGGCCAGTATTCATGGTGGATGGCCTCACACTTCCGGTCCTGGAAGATCACTGCTGCCGACATAAAGAGTGAGCAGGTGGCCGACTGCAATGACTTCTTCCGAAAGAGCGGGGTGGCTGACCGGGTGAAAGCCGTGGAGGCTGACCTGGTCACCTGGAACGGAGGGGAGAGCTATGACCTGATCCTGTGCGTTGACGTGATGGAGCATATTGCCGAAGACCGGACAGTCTTTGCCGGATTCAGCAACATGACATCACCGGGCGGATACCTCATCATCTCCACCCCCTCTGACATGGGTGGATCAGATGTCCATTCAGATGATGACACTTCCTTCATCGGGGAGCATGTCCGTGACGGCTACGGCAGGGAGGAGATTACTGAAAAACTGCAGACGGCCGGTTATAATGATGTTACGGTATCATACACCTACGGCACACCGGGGAGCATCGGCTGGCGTCTGTCAATGAAATATCCCGTCATCATGCTGTCAGCATCAAAACTCTTCTTTATTCTCCTGCCTTTCTACTATCTTGCCGTTATGCCTTTCGTGATGCTGTTGAACCTGGCCGACCTGCACGGCATACACAAAAGAGGTACCGGGCTCCTGGTAGTTGCCCGCAAGAAGCGATGAAGCTGTCACTCTATATAGCAAAGAGATACCTCTTCGCGAAGAAATCGCGGAACGCCATCAACGTCATCTCCGCCATCTCAGTAGCCGGAGTGACAGTGGGAACAATGGCGCTCATTACTATCCTCTCTGTCTTCAACGGCCTCGAGGAGATGGTGAAGAGCATCTTCAGCACCTCTGACCCGCAGATAAAGATAGCCCCGGCAAAAGGCAAGGTCTTCACGCCTGACAGCCTCATGCTCAGCCGTCTGGCCAATACCGAAGGCGTTGAACTGTACGCCCTGACCCTTGAAGAAAACGCACTCCTGCGTTACGAGGAACAACAGTACATTGCAACCGTCAAGGGGGTTTCACTCAATTACGCTGACGTCTCTGACCTTGACACCGCAATGTGGGACGGCGAGTTCACCCTTCGCGCCGGGAACGGCAGACCCTACGCCGTCGCCGGGCTCGGAGTGGCTAACTTCCTTGGCATGAGACTTAACTTCGTTTCGCCCCTGGCAATATATATCCCTGACAGAACCGCAAAAATAAGAGGCACACCCGATAATGAGTTCACCAGGAAATACATATATATGTCAGGCATCTTTGCTGTTGAACAGGAGTTCGATTCCAAATATGTTTTCCTGCCTATAGATTTTACCAGGGAGTTGCTTGGTTATACTGACGAGGTTAGCTCAATAGAAGTAAGGATGACCCCCGGCGCCGATGAGAAGAAGACGCAAAACGCCATCAGGGAGGTGATGGGAGATCAGTTCGTGGTACAAAACCGCTATGAACAGCAGGAGATGTTCTACAAGGTAATGAAGGCTGAACGGCTGGCCATCTTCGTGATCCTCACATTTATACTCATCATTGCCTCGTTTAATATCATCGGTTCGCTGACCATGCTGATAATTGAAAAAGAGAGGGATATTACAATACTCCAAAGCCTCGGGGCTGACAAAAGACTTATCAAACGCATCTTCATCTATGAGGGATGGATGATCTCTTTCATCGGAACAATACTGGGACTCCTCATGGGATTCATCCTCTGCGCCGCACAGCAACACTTCGGGATAGTCAAGCTGGCAGGCGATTCACTGCTCATTGATGCATACCCTGTGAGGATGCAGCTGTCTGACTTCTTCATCGTGGCTGCCACAGTGCTGGCAATAGGCTATGCTGCAGCATGGTACCCCGTCCACTACCTCTCACGAAGACATTTGAAGGAAACCAATAAAGAAGACAAATGAGGACGGCAATAGTAATATTCCTTGCCCTTGCACTGCTCCTTGCGTCATCCTGCGGAGGTTCCGGAGATGGCAAGCCCGGAAGGAAACAACGCGTCCCTGATGATAAGCTGGTGGCTATCCTTACCGATACATACCTTACCGCCGGTATGCTCGAACTCTTTACCATGAAAGACTCATGGGCACAGCGCGACTCCATCCTCAACTATATCGATGTCATTGAACGCCAGGGTTATACATATGAGCAGTTCGATGCCACCATGCGCTACTACTTCTCACAGAAGCCCAGGAAGCTGTCAAGGATCTATGACCGTGTCACAGGAAACCTGCTTGAGCTGGAAGCGGTAGTGATATCTGAAAACACATCTCTGGATCAGCCTGAGAAAAACCTCTGGCCCGGTAAACAGAATTATATTTTCCCGGAAGATTTTACCAGGGATCCTGTCTGGTTTGACATACCACTGGACAAACCGGGAGATTATGTGCTTAATGCTGATATCCGTGTCTTTGAAGATGACAACAGCCTAAATCCCAGGGTTACAGTCTATTTCAGCTATCCTGACAGCATAGGCGAGGAAAAGCGCGTATACTGGGATGAGATATTCCTTTCAAAGGACGGCCAGTTCCATAAGATACAGCTTCGCGAAACCATTGATACCATACCGGGAGCCCGCCTGAGAGGATGGCTCCTTAACCACGACAACCAGCCAGGCAAGTGGGAGAAGCATGCCCGCATTGCCAACATCAGCATTGTGCACGGCGGGGATGCCGCACCAGTAGAACAATGAGAAGGATCTCGGCTCAATATCTGTTCACCATGGCCGGAAACCCTCTTAAGAGAGGAGTGGTCACCGTGACTGACAACGGCACTGTTGACAGTATTGAGGATACAGGGGGCAACCTCGGTGAGAGTGCCGGAACAGAGTTCTACAACGGCATCATCATTCCCGGACTGATCAACTGCCACGCTCACCTGGAGCTGTCGCACATGAGGGGCCTTATACCTCCCGGCGGAGGATTGAATGAGTTCGTGAACGCTGTGCGTGACACGCGCGAAGCAACACCGGAGACAGTCATCAGTGCAGCCGGACATGCAGACAGGGAGATGCATGAGGAAGGGATTGAAGCGTGCGGTGACATCAGCAATAATCACCTTACTATCAGCATTAAGCGCAATAGCTCCATCAGATATCTCACCTTCGCTGAGGTTTTCGGCCTTGATGCTGCCTTAGCCGAGGCCCGCATGGGCGAGGCGCTGAAACTGGTCCGCGAGATGCAGGCGGCACGCCTGCCCGTTCAGGTAACACCCCACTCTCTCTATTCGCTCTCAGCCCCCCTCTCGGAAATGGTCAGTGAGCAGATCAGTGCTGAATCAGTGATATCCCTGCATTTCCTGGAATCGGACGACGAGCGCAGGCGGACACATGACCATGCAGAAAGGGCGCTGGAACTCGCACGCCTTGCCTCACGCCTGCTTCTTGTTCATAATACCGTTATTACCCGCAATGAGGCGGCTGCACTCGCTGCCGCAGGCAATACCTGGTTTTGCCTTTGTCCCTCATCCAACCTTCATATCTCCGGCCTCATGCCCCCGGCAGCCATGCTCAGGGAGGTAACAGACAGGATTGTTGCGGGTACTGACAGCCTTGCATCATCCGGCCGCCTGAGCATGCTGACCGAACTCAGACTGCTCCATGAAGCCTCGCCCGGAATTCCCTTTGACGAGATTGTCCGGTGGGGTACGCTCAACGGGGCACGAGCCCTGAAGATGGATGATACCCTCGGTTCCATCGAACCCGGCAAGAGACCGGGACTGCTGCTGGTGGAACCGTTTGACTTTGCCGGAATGCGGCTGCTGCCCGGGAGCCGGGTACGCAGATTATTGTAAATTTACAGCCTTAACCAATCTGCTGATGGCAACCTTCCTTTTTGACAGTATAGTGTTCGGACCGGTGAGCAGCCGCAGGCTGGGCGTCTCCCTCGGCATAAACCTGCTTCCCGTCAACAGGAAGGTATGCTCATTCAACTGCATCTACTGCGAATGCGGATGGACTGACGCCCCCTCCGAAAGCAGAGAGAAACTCCCATCACGCACGGCAGTGTATGAAGCCCTCAGGAAAAAACTGTCAGAGATGAAGAAAGAGGGTCAGGCCCCTGATGTGATCACCTATGCCGGCAACGGCGAGCCGACCCTCCACCCGGCCTTCGCCGGCATAATCGACGACTCCCTCGCGCTGCGCGATGAGTACTTTCCTGAAACTAAAATCTCAGTACTCTCCAATGGCTCCATGCTCCACCGTAAAAGTGTCCGCGAAGCGCTGAAAAAGGTTGACATGAACATGCTTAAGCTCGACTCTGTTATGCCCGGCACCGTGGAACAGCTGAACCAGCCCCGCAACAGATTTGATCTTGAAAAATACGAAGAGTATCTGAAGGAGTTCCAGGGACGGTTCATAATACAGACCCTGTTCGTGAGAGGTGAGTGCAACGGACGACATGTTGACAACACCACCCCGCAGGAGATTGAGCAGTGGCTGCTGGCTATTGAGAGGATAAGACCCGGGCAGGTCATGATCTATACCATCCACCGCGATACCCCGCTGGGGAACAATCTTCGGAAGGTGCCCGTGAGTGAGCTCAATGAGATAGCCCGGAGAGTCAACGCACTGGGCATTGCCACCTCCGTTTCAGGATAAGGAACCATGAACGGCATGACGGTGCTGATAAGCCCGCTTAGCTGGGGATTCGGCCATGCCGGCAGAATGATACCCCTGGCTGTGGAGCTGCAGAGAAGAGGAGCGAGGATCATCTTCGCTGCTGATGGACCCCTGCTGCAGATGGTCCAAAGAGACGTTCCCGGCATCACCCCTGTTGAGATCCCCGGACTGAGGATGCGATACTCCCGTTCACTTCCCCAATATATCTGTATCTTCCTGCAACTGCCTCATATTATTGCCTCTGCTGTCAGAGATCACAGAACCCTCCGCCGACTTGTCAGTGAATACAATCCCTCGGTGATCATCTCTGATAACCGTTTCGGATTTTATAACCGGCGTGTCTTTTCAGCCTATGTCACTCACCAGCTGCGCATACCCTTCCCCGGACCGCTACGCTTCATGGAACCCCTGGCAATGTGGATGCACCGGGTAATTATTAATCGTTTTGACCTCTGCCTGGTGCCTGACTATCCCGGCAGCGTGAATCTCTCCGGCAGGCTCTCCCACGGTCTCAGGCTCCCCCGGAAAGTAATCTTCTCCGGCCCCCTTTCAAGGTTCTCAACACCTGACGCGAGAGAGCCTGACGGAAGAGATCCTGGTGTAAGGAACCCTGACAGACCAGAGCCTGACGGAACTGTGCACGACGGAACGGAGCAGAACATAACCGAGCCGTACGGAACGGAGCCTGACAGAACTGTGCCTGGTAGAACGGAGTCCGAAAGAACAGTGTCTGGCGGAACAGAGTCCGAAAGAACTGTGTCTGGCGTAACAGGGTCTGATGTTACCGAGCCGGCCACCCCGGATCAAAGTCACCCCGTCTGCCTACTCCTCTCCGGTCCCGAGCCTCAGCGCACGCTTCTCCTTAAAAAGATTAATGAGACTCTCAGTGGCTTCAGAATGGTTGTTCTCACTGCCACCCCTCTTCCCCTCTTCATAAATGAGACTCCTCCCGGCATCCGGGTGATCATTGCTCCGGACGCCGCTGCCATGCGCCGGGAACTGCTCTCCTCATCCCTCGTCATCGCCAGATCAGGCTATTCCTCAGTGATGGAGCTGGTTTCACTTGGCAAGGGCGCGGTGATCATCCCCACCCCCGGCCAGCCTGAGCAGGAATACCTTGGCAGACACCTCAACGGCATGCTTGGGTTTGTTACAATTAGTCAGCATAATCTTAATAAATTGCCCGCAGTTGTCCATGAGCGCACCCGTAACCAATTCTCCCGCCAGCCCTGCGGCGATAACACTCTCCTCACCGGGAAGCAAGAGGGTACAGATACTGCAAAACCATCGGCAAGCCGCCTTCCTGATGCGGCGCCCCTGCTTGAAAAAGCAATAAATAGCCTACTTAAGCATAATAAAAAGTGACAGTCCCATTACCGCTGCCCCGGTGAGCAGTCCTGTCCATACCTCTGCAGCATTGTGATCACCTCTCCATATCCGTGATGACATCACCGCTCCTCCTGTGAGCAGGACGGCTACCAGCTGCCACACCATGCTTATTTGATACAGTATTATCATTGTTACCACCAGCATCAGCACTCCTCCGAATCCTGCCGCATGCAATGAGATCCTTGAGATTGTGGTCACCACCAGGGTGACCAGGGTGACAACGGCTATTGAAATGAAATATGCCTTGAACAGGGTGGGCACCTGCATCCTCAGGAGAACGAAAGCAGTGAGGCTGTACATCATCAGGGCAAAGGTGAGCAGGAGCACCCGCTCATTACGGCCGCGGGCATGGAAACTGGCAATGTCGCCCCTGGCATGAAGAACTGCCGCCAGCGCCAGCGGCAGCAACACATTATTGGCCATGACCAGGATGAAGATCATCCGCTTCATCTGCGCCGGAATGAAGGAGAGAAGTGTGTGTGAACTGTAGATGATCAGCAATCCGTACAGCGGAATAAATACCGGATGAAAGATCACTGCCAGGATTTCTGATATCTTCCTCAGATTTTTGCTGCCCCCGGAAGTCTCCCTGACAGGCTCCTCCTTCAGCCCGTCAGCGGGTGTTCCATTTACTTCCTGACTCATGTTATCTCCTTCCTCATCCTGGCAACAGGAATGCTCAGCTGCTCCCGGTACTTGGCCACTGTGCGCCGTGCTATCTGGTACCCCTTCTCCTGCAGGATATCGGTCAGCTTCTCGTCGGTCAGCGGCTTGCGCTTATCCTCATTACTGATGCACTCCTGCAATATCCGCTTGATCTCACGGGTTGACACCTCATCCCCGCCATCGGTCTGCATCCCCTCGGAGAAAAAGAACTTCAACGGGTAAATCCCAAAATGGGTCTGAATATATTTACTGTTGGCCACCCTTGACACAGTTGAGATATCCAGCCCGGTCATCTCCGCCACATCCTTCAGTATCATGGGCTTAAGCTTGGTGTCATCGCCTTCGGCGAAATATTCCTTCTGGTATTCGAGAATAGCATTCATGGTGAGCAGCAGGGTGTTCTGCCTCTGCCTCATGGCATCGATGAACCACCTGGCAGCATCAAGCTTCTGCTTTACGAAGAGGATGGCATCACGGTTCTGCTTGCCGGCTTTCTTATCACGTGAGTATGACTCGAGCATCTCGCTGTAGCCCCTGTTGATCTTCAGCTCGGGAATGTTCCTGTTGTTCAGGCTCAGCTCCAGCCCGCTGTCACTCTGATCAAGAATGAAATCGGGAATTATATGCTGGGCCGACTTGGTGTAGGGGTCGCTCATTGTGCCGCCTGGCTTGGGATTGAGCTTCAACACCTCGTCAATTACCTCCTTCATCTCCTCCTCACCTATGCCTATCCTTGACATTATCTTCTCATAATGCCTCTTCGAGAACTCCTCGAAATAGTCCGTCAGCACTGTCCGGGTGAGGGCTATCTGGGGAACTGACTGATCCTTTCTCTCTATCTGCAGAAGGAGGCACTCGCGCAGGTCACGCGCACCCACACCGGCAGGCTCCAGATCCTGAATTATCTTAAGAATGGCATTCAGCTCCTCCTCGGTGGTGGTTATGTTTTGCAGGAACGCCAGGTCATCTACCATGTTCTCAACCTCCCGGCGCAGATAGCCGTCGTCGTCAATATTACCTATAATATACTCCCCCAGAGTCTCCTCCCGCTCCGTGTCTGCCCTGAGATTGAACTGTTGCGACAGGTTTTCGTGGAATGATGCTCCGGAGGCATATGGTATCTCTTCCCGGCGCTCCTCATCCCTTGATGTATTGTTGATCTGCAGGCGGTAGTCCGGGATATCCTCATCATTCAGGTAATCATCAAGGGCAAACTCCTCCTGCTCACGCTCAGCCTGCTCCTGATCCACCTCATCCTCATCCTCCTCATTGTGCAGCTCGTCATCCTCGGGGCCCTCCTCCAGGGCCGGATTCTCCTCCAGCTCCTTTTTGATGCGCTGCTCCAGCTGCATGGCAGGCACCTCCAGCAGCTTGATCATCTGGATCTGCTGCGGCGACAGCTTCTGGAGCAGCTTCTGTTGGAGTTTCTGGTCGAGCATAACGACTTTTATCCTGTTGTTTAGAACTCAGCGTTTCGCGGTGTGCGGGGGAAGGGTATCACGTCACGGATGTTTGACATGCCGGTCATGAAGAGAATGAGCCGCTCAAAACCCAGCCCGAAGCCCGAGTGCGGCGCCGTGCCGAACCTGCGTGTGTCAAGGTACCACCAGAGGTCCTTCAGCGGCAGGTTCAGCTCCTGTATCCTTCGCGTCAGCTTATCCATCTCTTCTTCCCTCTGTGACCCGCCAATGATCTCGCCTATGCCCGGGAACAACACATCCATGGCCCTTACAGTCTTGCCATCATCATTCTGCTTCATGTAGAAAGCCTTGATACTCATAGGGTAATCGGTCAATATCACCGGCCTCTTAAAGTGTGTCTCTACAAGGTAACGCTCATGTTCCGCCTGCAGATCACGCCCCCAGCCTACCGGATACTCCCACTTGCGGCCGGCCGACTCAAGTATACTGACCGCCTCGGTGTAAGTCAGCCTCTCGTAACTGTTGGCCAGCACGAACTGAAGCCTCTCAATCAGGCCGTTGTCTATCATCTTGTTCAGGAACCCGAGGTCCTCACTGCAGTTTTCCAGCGCATAACGGATGAGGTACTTGGTAAAATCCTCCCCCAGATCCATGTTGTCATTGATGTCCCAGAAGGCCATCTCCGGCTCAATCATCCAGAACTCGGCCAGATGGCGCGGGGTATTTGAGTTTTCTGCCCGGAAGGTGGGACCAAAGGTGTAAATCTCACCCAACGCCAGCGCTCCCAGCTCACCCTCAAGCTGCCCTGATACAGTGAGATTCGTGGGTTTAGCAAAGAAATCCTGGTCATAATCAATCCTGCCGTCAGCCGTGCGCGGAGGATTCTCAAGATCAAGAGTGGTGACATGGAACATCTCACCTGCTCCTTCAGCATCACTGCCGGTGATGATGGGAGTATGAAGGTAATAGAAACCCCTGTCATTGAAGTACTTGTGCACTGCAAAAGACATTGCATGCCTTATGCGCATCACGGCACCGAAGGTGTTGGTACGAAACCGCAGGTGGGCAATCTCACGCAGGAATTCCATTGAATGCCCCTTCTTCTGCAGTGGATAGGTCTCCGGATCACACCGGCCGTAAAGGATTATCTCAGAGGCCGTGATCTCTACATTCTGCCCCTTGCCCTGTGACTGCACAAGGATGCCTGTTACGGCAAGACTTGCTCCGGTGGTGATATCCTTCAGCAACTCTGCAGGAAAAGCATTTATGTCAATGACAATCTGTATGTTGCTTATGGTAGAACCATCATTCAGCGCCACGAAGGCAACATTCTTGATCTCTCTCTTTGTCCTGACCCATCCCTTGACAAGCACCTTCTCACCGGTAGCATGGCCGGTAAGCAGTTCCTTTACTCTTTTTCTCTTCATAAATGATCATCACATTAATATGGCAAAAATAGCATTTTGTTCCGCTCTCCGGAATGATATCCCTGTAAATGGCACTGTTTTTGTGCACAAACGCAATTTTTCATATGGTACAGGCGTTTTTCTTAGGTGCCCTGCCTATTGACATAATCAGGCAAAAAGGGTAATTTTACTATTCTAATTGAAAACGTTTGAATTATGGAAGTCGACAGTAAGATCATTGTAGTGCCATGGGATTTCACACCGGTTACGGAATATGCATTGCAGCATGCCATCAAGATTTCGCGCCAGACGCGCAATGATGTCTGCCTCCTGCATATAGTTGACAAGGTCACCTCTGAGGGAGGCATGAAGGCCAAACAGGCTTCCATGGAAAACAGGGGAGCAGAGGTTGAACGCACCTTTGGGGTAAAGGTCAAAACCCATGTTACCCGCGGGACTATCTTCAAACAAATACCTGAATTTGTCAATGACCGCAAGGCATCACTGGTGGTTATGGGCACTCACGGCATGAGCGGGATGCAGAAGCTGACAGGCAGCTGGGCACTGAAGGTGATAGCCAAGTCAAAGGTGCCTTACATAGTGGTCCAGGCCCCGCCAAATGACAATGAGAGATACCATGACATAGTGTTCCCTGTCGATTTTCGTTCTGAGGAAAAAGAGAAACTCTCCATGGCAATCTTCATGGGGAAATATTTTGATTCAAAGATCCATATCCTCAAGGCAATGAGGAAGGACGATTCGCTGGCTAAAAAGACCAACCTCAACCTTAACTATACGGTGAGGATGCTCATCCAGAACAATATTGATTATGAGATCCGTGAAGTTCCTGCCGACAAGTTGGGCGAACACGCCCTTGAGATAGCCCAGGAGATGAAGGCTGACCTGATACTGATCATGACCACCAAGGATATCACATTTGCCGACTACGTCTGGGGCGCGAAGGAACAATACATTATAGCCAACAGCTCAAAGATACCCGTCTGCTGCGTGAACCCGACCTCGGCATTTGCCAACCTCGGACAATTCATGTACGGCTAGGATCTGCGATTTGTAATGTTCGATTCAGGATTCATGATTTGGATGTGAGATTAAAAACCGTCAATCACAAATCGAACATCGAACATCGGCAATCACAAATCGAACATCGAACATCGAACATCGAACATCCTCAATGTCTATTGTTGCAAGTAACGTAACCAAGCTCTACGGGCCGCAAAAGGCCCTTGACAATGTCTCCTTCACCATCCCGGCAGGAGAGATAGTGGGATTCATAGGTCCGAACGGCGCGGGAAAATCAACAATGATGAAGATCATCACCGGGTTCTTTCCTGCAGATTCCGGGAAGGTGACTGTCTGTGGCCACCCGGCCGGTCCGTCAGCCAGGGAGATGAGACGGCTGATCGGTTACCTGCCTGAAAATAATCCTCTCTATCTTGACATGTATGTCAGGGAATACCTGGGTTACGTTGCTGATATATACGGACTTGGGAAAAAGAGCCGCGAGGCTGTTGATACAGTGATAGAACGCACCGGACTCTATCCCGAGCAGGGAAAGAAGATAGGAGCACTCTCCAAAGGCTACCGGCAGCGTGTGGGGCTGGCACAGGCGCTGATACATGACCCGAAGGTGCTGATCCTTGACGAGGCCACCACCGGCCTCGATCCCAACCAGATAGTTGAGATACGCAACCTTATCTCCGAGGCCGGCAGGGAAAAGACAGTGATGCTCTCAACCCATATCATGCAGGAGGTGGAAGCCATCTGCAGCCGGGTGATCATCCTGGATCACGGTCATATAGTTGCTGACGGCCCCATTGACCAGATCTCCTCCCTCGCCGGCGCCCGCCTCGAGGAAACATTCCGCCATCTGACCGGGAAATAGCCCGCATCCTTTCCACGCAGGTCGCAGACCTGCAAGAA
>JAAZBN010000263.1 GCA_012513795.1 Bacteroidales bacterium
GACGAGGTTATTAAAATCTAAGGCTTTTGCCTGGGCGGACATAATTTTCTCAAAAAACACTAATTAATATGAAAAATGTGATTACATTCACGAAAAGATTATTAATTGTGTGATAAATGGAGATTAAGAGAAGGGCATTGGAGCAGCTGGCTGAGTGGAAAATAAAATCCTCCAGGAAACCATTATTGTTGACTGGAATCAGACAAGTTGGCAAAACATGGCTTTTAAAGCATTTCGGAAAGAAGTATTTTGACGATACGGCGTATTTCAATTTCGAGAGGCAGGAGGAACTGGGTCAGTTTTTCAGAACTACCCGGGATCCGCGGAGGATCATTGATAATCTGTCGCTTGTCCATGGAAGGGCTATCCAGCCTCAGAATACCCTGATAATCTTCGATGAAATACAGGAATCAGGTGAGGCGCTTAATTCACTGAAGTATTTTTGTGAAGAAGCCTCGGAATACGCTGTGGCGTGCGCAGGCTCGCTGTTGGGAGTAGCCCTTGGGCACGACAAATCATTCCCTGTAGGGAAGGTTAATTTTTTACAGGTTTATCCGGTTACATTTTCAGAGTTCCTTTCAGAAGAAGCTCCCGATTTATATGGTTACCTCGAGCAGATAGACAAACCTGAGCCAATCCCGGAGATTTTTTTTAATCCTCTCTGTGAAAAACTTAAGATGTACTTTATATCTGGCGGTATGCCTGAAGCAGTAGCCACCCTGCTGGGGGCCAGGGACACTAATGCCACCCAGGCTGTGTTACAAAGTATCATCAGTTCCTATCAGCTTGACTTCTCAAAACATGTCGAAAAAAAAGACATTCCCAAGATCAATTATATCTGGAATTCATTGCCTTCCCAGCTTGCCAGGGAGAACAAGAAATTCCTTTACCAGACAGTCAGGCCGGGTGCCAGGGCCAGGGAGTATGAAGATGCCCTCTTATGGCTCAGCAATGCAGGCCTGGTTACCAAAGTATATTGTTCAGAAAAGCCAGGCATCCCTTTGACAGCATATGATGATCTGACTGCGTTTAAAGTCTATCTCCCTGACGTTGGAGTGCTTCGCCGGCTATCCCTGCTGGATCCTGTTGCATTTTCAGAAGGGAATCGCATGTTCACAGAATTCAAGGGAGCGCTTACGGAAAACTATATCCTGTCAGGTCTGACCGGTCAGTTTGAACCAATACCCCGTTACTGGCGGTCAGGAAACAAAGCAGAGGTTGATTTCCTTATTCAATACAGGAACCAGGTCATTCCTGTTGAGGTAAAGTCTGATGAAAATATCAGGAGCAAAAGCCTGGCTTATTACAAAAAAGAATACGCACCAGGACTCAGTGTCAGGTTTTCCCTTCGCAATCTCAAGAAAGATGAGGGTCTGATAAACATTCCCCTGTTCATGGTTGATTATGCGAGGAAAATTATTGATAAGGCATTTGACAAAGGGTAAATAAAGAAAAAAACTGTTTGACAGGATGAAATAATCAAGAGTATTCGTTACTAACGAAAGATAGTTAACATTACAAACGAAAGGAATCAGACAGTCAGTGTTCTTCCTTTCTATAAATGGGCGGAAGGCAGATGAGAAGGGTCTGACGGCTTTATCAAAATCAAAGAAAACATAACCAATTTCGATCGTAATCAAAAATAAACATAATAATTTGCGATTGTAATCGAAAAAGACTTTGATCATTTGCGGATTTTGTATATTCGTGAACTGAACATTTGAATTATTCTAATGAATAGTTCCCAAAACACGAACAATGATATTTTGCTTGCTATTTACAGAGACCAGGCATCGGTATACAGGCTGAAGGATATTGCCATGCTTGTAAATGAGCCGGATTTCACTTCACTGAACGCTAAGCTCAATTACTACGTCAGGAGCGGAAGGCTTCTCAATCCACGGAAAGGCATCTACACGAAGCCGGGTTTTACGGCTGAAGAGATCGCATGCAAACTATATACACCTTCTTACCTCTCACTGCAATATGTTCTTCAAAGGTCCGGGATAATCTTTCAGTATGATTCTGCA
The DNA here is from genome assembly GCA_012513795.1 of Bacteroidales bacterium. Classification (GTDB taxonomy): domain Bacteria; phylum Bacteroidota; class Bacteroidia; order Bacteroidales; family VadinHA17; genus SR-FBR-E99. Next base: position 2,031 of record JAAZBN010000263.1, read on the forward strand.
GTGACCTCGGTAAGTTATCTGAGCCGGGCTGTTGATATCGGCGGACAGGCATTTGTTTACAGAAAAATGAAGGGCTCCGTCCTTGTCAATACCAGCGGCATCCTCAGGGAAAAAGGTATCAATATCGCTACGGCGGAAAGGGCATTTCTTGACCTCTGCTATCTCGACAGGGATTTTTATTTTGATAACCTGCACCCGCTGAACAGGAGAATGATCTCTGAACTGCTCCCGGTTTACCAGAATGCTGCCCTTACTAAAAGGGTGACGAAGTTGATCCTCAATGACTGATCTTAACAAGCATAAGTTCCTGCTTGTCCAGATTCTGAAGGACATTTATTCTGATCTCGGGTTATCTGCCTGCCTTGGTTTCAAGGGTGGGACCGCACTCATGTTATTCCATGACCTGCCCCGGTTTTCGGTGGACCTTGACTTTAATCTTTTATGTCCCGGGAAGGAAGAAGAGATTAATGAGAAAGTCCGGGAAATACTTACACGCTACGGGACAATTTTCGATGAGGTATCAAAGTTTCACGGGATGCTTGTTGTTTTGAATTACGGAGTCGGAGAACGGAGGCTTAAAATCGAGATATCAAACAGGCAATTTGATGATCATTATGAACTCAGGGATTTTCTGGGGATTACTGTAAGAGTTATGGTCATGCCGGATATGTTTGCACACAAGCTGTGCGCCCTGCTTGACCGCAAGTCGATGGCAGGCAGGGATCTTTTTGATTGCTGGTTTTTCATGGCTCAAAGGACTCCTGTTAATAAGGAAATAGTTGAATCGAGGATGAAAATGCCGATGTCTGATTATTTACAGTTGTGTCTTGA
>JAAZBN010000033.1 GCA_012513795.1 Bacteroidales bacterium
CCGGGTTCCGCAAAAGGAACGGAAGTCCAGTCTTCAACAGTCATGGTACGGGCGCTGCTGACATGGGTAATAGTCACCGGTGATGAGGGCAGTGATACAGTATACGCCACTCCCGGATCACCGGTAACATAGAAGCTTGCCGCGCTGTGGGTCCCGCTTCCCGGCCATACACTACCCATTACCGAGATAGTGTTTTCCGGGTTCAGGATGAGACTTCCGCCCTGGGGCCCCGGAGAAAACTTCCCGAAACTCAGCTGTGATGTCTCAACCGCAGTGAGAGTTGATATTACTTCTGCCGTTATATGGCCCGTTACAGTTGAAGACAATCCCGGCTGGGCTTCCGCCACGGTGACAGAAACCAACAGTAGTAACCACAGGCTGATTTTACCTTTTATTAATCGCCTCATAGCGTCTGTAGCCGGTGGTATATTTGCCTTAGTTATAGCTTACTGTAACAGGAAAGTTTGCAGATGTATAGACCCCTGAAGCCTGGCTTGCGGCAACCGACAGCGTTGCGCCGACGGTGAACGCGGCAGCACCCGTGCCGTCAAGCTGGGGAGCTGTTGTGATACTGTGAACAAAGCCATTGACGGGCATGTCCGGTCCGGCTCCTGTCAGTACAACTGTTCCGTCAACCGGCAATTCAATGGCAAACGTCTCATTTGCCTGGCCTGCGACAGTAAATGATGCAGCTGTCCCTGCAGCCGGAGGAACCAGTGATACTCCGCCTGCCGGCGTTCTTGAGTTATCAGTGCCCAGCTGCACCGTGCCGGCAGTACCGGATACGGCAATAGTACCAAAATCCATGTCGCTGACCTTTGTCAGTGTCAGAGGTCCAACAATGGTAGCAGTGGCAATAGTCTGTTCAGTGTCGGTATTCTGAGCAAATGCGCCTGCTGTAAACGCAAGAAGTACAATTGAAAAAGCGAGGATTTTTTTCATCTTAATTAGTGTTTATTGTTAATAATCCAATGGTCCATTCCGCTACAACACTCCGCTTAAAACGCTGCCTTAGAGGTAGCGCCGGTGTTTGCGAATTGTAAAATTAAACGGAAGAATAAGCCGGATTATTGGATTAAATGCTAAATATTAACAATCCTCGTTTATTTTCAACACGTTCAGAAGCTGCTGCTGCCGTCCCAGCAATGGGTGCAGAGCTTATTTTTAGGCAGGCCGATAGCCCTAACCAGATCGTCAAGTCGCTGAAACATAAGGGTATCCATGCCCAGGGTTGCAGATATCTCCTTTACCATCAGTGAATATTTCTCTGAATCCGGATCAAGATACTCTTCTACATTTTTTTCTTCCCCCTCCAGGCTGACGATTGCTTTCCTGGCAGCAAGCTCAAGTGTTGAGCGCGACTGTGAGAAGTTCAGAAACGGGCACGGATATAAAAGCGGCGGGCAGGCAATGCGCATGTGCAGCTCGGCAGCGCCTGACTCACGCAGGTCGCGGGTGTTGTCTCTCAGCTGCGTGCCCCGGACTATGCTGTCATCAAGAAATATTATCCTCTTTCCCCTGGTGAGCTTTTTGTTGGGGATGAGCTTCATCCTGGCCACCAGCTCCCTCTGTATCTGCCTCTGGGGCATAAAGCTTCTGGGCCAGGTGGGAGTATACTTTGAGAAGGAACTCATGTATGGAAGTCCCTTTTCATTAGCATAGCCGAAAGCATGCCCCACCCCCGAGTCAGGTACCCCGCAGACGAAGTCGGCTTCCACTGAATCATGCCTGGCAAGAGCGGCTCCGCACCTGTAGCGTACCTCTTCAACATTACGGCCCTCATAATCAGAGGTGGGAAATCCGTAATAAACCCATAGAAATGCACATATCTGCATCCTTTTCCCGGGCGCCTTCAGCCGGGTATACCCGTCAGGTCTGATATGAACTATCTCCCCGGGACCCAGGTAATATTCTGTTTCAAACCCGGTATTTGGAAAAGCGCTTGTCTCCGAAGCCACAGCCCGGGCGCCGTCGCGCCTGCCAATGACCACCGGGGTGCGCCCCAGCCTGTCCCGCGCAGCAATGATGCCATCAGGCGTTAGCAGCAGCAGTGAGCATGAACCCTGGATCTTTTCAAATACGTTTGTAATGCCCTCAACAAAAGAATCACCTTCACAGATAATGTTCGCCACCATCTCTGTAGGGTTGATGTTTCCCATGAAATTTTCGGTGAAGTGCTTCTTGCGTGCCAGAAAATGATCAGCCAGCTCATTTATATTGACAATCCGCGAGACAGTGACAAGGGCAAAAGGACCCAGGTGAGAGTTGAAGAGGATCGGCTGGGGATCAGTGTCACTGATCACGCCCATGCCGCTGTTGCCTTTGAACTCTTTCAGTTCCGTCTCAAATTTGTTCCTGAAATATTCATTTTCCAGATTATGGATCCTTCTCCTGAATCCTATCTCACTGTCATAATAAACCAGACCGGCACGCTTGGTGCCGAGATGCGAATGATAATCCGTGCCGTAGAACACATCATCAATACAACTGCTTCGGGAAACAGAACCGTAAAAGCCACTCATAACGGGAAAATCGACAAATTTCTTGAACAAAAGCAGGGCTAAGATAATCAAAGAGAGTAAAAATTTGTTGTACTGTAATATTTGTTAATTTTGTATCGGATTAAAAAACAAACAAATGGAAAATCAGGAAAAATATCAGGCAGAACACGTTGAGCATAAAAAGGGTGCTCCGGTTGTCATGATTGTGTCAACCATTATCCTGACACTCGGACTAATAGCATTGGTGGTACTCTATTACAGCCAGAAGAGCAAGATGGTTGAGATGGAGCAGGTGCTTACAGAGGAGAAAGATTCTCTGGCCAATGAGCTTCGTATGATGATGTACGGATATGACACCCTGAAGACAAGCAATGACACCCTCAATGCTGAGCTTTTGCGCGAAAGGAACAGGATCCAGAAGCTGCTGGAGGTTAACGCCTCAAATGCCCAGCTTATAAGAAAATATAAAGCTGAGATCAGCACCATGCGTGATATCATGAAGAGCTATATCGTCCAGATTGACTCTCTGAATACACGTAATCAGATGCTCACTGCAGAGAACGTGGAGATAAAACAACAGATGACCGTAGTGCAGGAAACCAATGTTGAACTGGAAAAGGCCAGGGAGGAACTGACATCCAAGGTCACCGTGGCCTCCGTAATCCAGGCCAAGGATATTGTTGCCGTAGCCCTGAACAAAAAGCGCAAGGAGACTACCGAATTAAGGAATCTTGACAAGGTTCGCGTCTGCTTCACCCTCCGGGAAAACCCCATAGCCACAGCCGGAAACAAGGTGGTCTACCTGAGAGTTGTACGTCCTGACCAGCTGGTAATTACACCCTCCCCGGACAATCTCTTCGAGATCAAAGGCGAACAGCTTATCTTCTCGGCAAACAGGGCTGTGGATTATGCAAATTCTGATATCGAAATGTGCATCTTCCTTGACAACACAGGTGATTTCATTCCGGGAACATACAATGTTGAACTTTACCTTGATGGTGAAAAGATAGGAAGCAGCGATTTCACCCTGAAGGGAAGAGGCTGATCACAGATCAGCAAGCAGTTCGGCAATAATATTGTCAGATATCATCTTACCCTGGTCCGTAAGGATCAGGGTATTTTTTTCCCTCTTCATCAGTCCGTAGCGGATATATCTGTCAGAGAGGTTTACAAGATAATCATGCAGCTCCTTGTCATACATCTCTTCCACATGCAGCAGGTCAATGCCCCACATGGTACGCAGCGAGGTCATGACATACTCATTGAAAACGGTCAGCCTGTCAAGCTCCTCGCGCTCTGAGGGTATCTCCCCTTTTTCAATAGCCCTGATATATTTCTTTACATCAGAGACATTCCACTGGCGTGAACGCCTGTCAAAGGAATGGGCGGACGGTCCCAGACCGATGTAGGGAACCTGCTTCCAGTAAGATGAGTTATGCCTGGAAATATACCCCTCAAGGGCGAAATTGGATATCTCGTAATGAATGAATCCATGCTCCTGGCAGACAGCGCCAAGAACACCGAACATCGAAGCCGAGGTCTCTTCATCCGCCTCTTTTAGCTTCCCCTCCTTCTTAAGCTTTCCGAAACGGGTTCCATCTTCTATCGTAAGATGATATGCCGAAAGATGTTTTACCGGGTATGCAAGGGTTTTTTCGAGGTCAGACCTGAGATCTGCTATGGTCATTCCGGGCAGGCCGTAGATAAGATCTGCCGAGACATTTTCAATTCCTTCTCCGAATACTATATCCAGTGCCCGTGCCGACTGTGCCGCATCATGCCTGCGGCCCATGTACCTGAGCAATTTGTCATTCCACGACTGCAGCCCCAGGCTGATCCTGTTTACTCCTGTTTTCCTGAGTGCTCCGATGTATCCATCACGTACATCATCCGGGTTTACCTCAACAGTTATCTCCGGGTTTTTGCCCGGGGAGAAGTTATTCCTGACAGCCTCCAGCAGGGCTGCAGTCTCATCCGGCTCAAGAAGCGAAGGAGTGCCACCGCCCAGATAGATGGTCTCCACCTGTTCTCCTTCCAGGTATGATGATCTCAGGGACGCTTCGCGCATGAGCGCCTGAACAAGAGCCGCTTTGAGACTGTTATCAGTAATACTGTAGAAATCGCAATAACCACACAGGCTCTTGCAGAAAGGTATGTGAATATAAACTCCGGCCATTTGGAAATATATACTTTAAAAATACAAAAGATTTAATATTAGTTTGTTAATTTCACCCCTTCAAAAACCAGGCATGATATATCTCTTTATAAAACAGTATTATAAGAGTATCATTATTGGCTTGCTTATCCTGTGGCTGAGTCTCTCCGGAAGTAAATCACTTGTGCCGGGCCG
>JAAZBN010000264.1 GCA_012513795.1 Bacteroidales bacterium
ATAAATACCTGTTTTTCAAGCTAAATTTCTTTAATCTGACTTTTTCTTCAGGACACTTGTGAATGTAAGAATTACATAAACAGTGATGGCCAAATATATGACAAAAAACAATATTAATGAACCGGTTTCGTCATTTTTGAAAACCATGAAGAAAAGCAACGCGAGCAGGAAAGAGAGCAGCATCTTCACTCCCAGCGCTATTAGTGTCATAAAAACACTTTTCTCTCCTCCGGAAAAGAAACCGTTAAAAAAAATTAAAAGCGAAATGAAGGCTACGAGGGCGAATCCGGCTATCAACAGAATAGCGGAAGATAAATCATAAAGTGATGGATTTGCCGTGCCGGGGATGATTGCCGTGACTATCAGGCATAATGTGAGTACCAGGAGTCTGAAATAGTAGCGTATGGCCCTCGGGTGGAACATCTCATTTGTTTCTGATGGCCTCCTTGATCACCAGCCACATGGCAGCTGCCACTCCCAGCAGAGAGAGAATAACAGTGAAAACGGGCTTTGTGTCTGCCCAGGTGTCAAGTTTGACTCCTCCGAGTGATGTGATAACGATTATGACCACCATCTGGATGGCGATGGTGCTGTACCTTGAGTAGGCCTCCAGGCCGTCTGAGCCCTTATTTTCCTTCTTCTTTTCCTCTGATTGCTGTTGTTCCACCGGTCTCTCCCTCATTCATGGCACAGTTGCCTGTGAATATTGCTCCCGGTTCAATGGAGAGCTTGTTTGTTACAATTGTTCCGTTAATCTTTGATGAGGCTTTCAGGTTAAGGAGCTGCGTTACGGTAATCTTGCCTTCAATCAGTCCGGAAACCTCCGAATTTTTGCACTCTACTTCACCTTTTACCCTGCCGGTGGGGCCAATGACAACTTTCCCCTTGGTGATCATATTTCCGTTCAGTACGCCGTCAATACGGACATCTCCCGAAGATTTAATATCACCCGTGATCTCGGTGCCCTGGCTGATTGTGTTGACTGCCGCGCCGTTGTCTGTCTCAATTATTTTTGCCATAGTAAATCTGGTTTGTTCCCGTTTCCCTGAATTATTTTAACACGCAAATATAAAAACTATTGTGCCGGATAGAGGAAAAATGAAGTCGGAATTTCGTCCTGGTGTTTTTTCCTTATCTGGCAGCGGGGTCATATGCCCATTTCAGCCATATGCTTCCCCATGTGAAACCACCGCCGAAGGCGGCAAGGATAAGGTTGTCTCCGCTGTGCAGTTTCTGTTCAAACTCCCATAGCACCAGGGGTATTGTTGCAGCGGTTGTGTTGCCGTAGTTTTGGATGTTGATCATGACTTTTTCGGGAGGAAGGCCCATCCTGCGGCCCGTGGCATCAATTATTCTCAGGTTGGCCTGGTGCGGCACCAGCCATGCTATGTCTTCAGGTCTCAGGTTGTTTTTCTGCATTACCTCCACGGCCACGTCAGCCATATTTGAGACGGCGAATTTGAATACGGCCTGTCCCTCCTGGTAGATGAAATGTTCGCGTCCGCCCACTGTATCATGTGATGCAGGGCGCACTGATCCGCCGGCCTTCATATGCAGGTATTTCTTTCCTGAACCGTCTGTCTTGAAGATATAGTCCATTATGCCCAACTCCTCGTGGGTGGGTTCAAGCAGCACGGCTCCGGCGGCGTCGCCAAAGAGTGTACAGGTAGTGCGGTCTGTGTAGTCGGTTATTGAAGACATCTTGTCTGCACCCACAACCACCACCTTGCGGTATCGGCCTGTCTCAACATATGCTGCGGCGGTCTGAAGGGCAAAGAGGAACCCGGAGCAGGCTGCTCCTACATCAAAGCTGAAGGCATTCTTTATCCCCACCTTGTCTGAGATGATATTTGCCGTTGCCGGGAAGGCCATGTCAGGGGTTATGGTTGCACAGATAAGCAGATCAACCTCCTCCGGGCTTGTGCCGGTCTTTTCCAGGAGGCCTCTCACTGCCGGTTCGCCCAGGTCAGAGGTGCCCTTGCCTTCACCCTTGAGTATCCTTCTCTCCTTTATGCCCACACGCTGCATGATCCACTCGTCACTGGTCTCAACCATCTGCGAGAGTTCATGGTTCGTCAGCCGGTATTCAGGCGTCCATGCGTTAATTCCTGTAATTGCTGCTCTTATTCTTGTCATGCTCCGAA
>JAAZBN010000265.1 GCA_012513795.1 Bacteroidales bacterium
GACGCCCTGTCATTGCCATATAAAGACGGCGTTTTCGATGTTGTATTCCACCTGGGGGCAATAAACCTTTTTGAAGACAAAAGAATGGCTATCAGTGAAATGATACGGGTATCCAAACCCGGCACCCATATTGTCATAGCTGATGAGACCGAAAAGGCGGGCAGACTTTTCAGGATCTTTACAGGAGAGGCAGAAAAGGTGATACCGCCTGTTGACATGGTGCCGCAGGAGATGAAGAACATCTCGCTCAGTACAATATGGAAAGGCTACGGCTATCTGATAGAGTTTGATGTCCCTTGACAGCTTGCATGTCATACCCGATTGAACAGGAGTTAACATCCGCCCAAAAAAAAGTCCCGGCAGTTTGTGCCGGGACCAAGGTCATTAAATGTACATTATATTTTCAACTACGCAAGTTTCACATTAACGGCATTTAAACCTTTTTTACCCTCCTGGAGATCAAATGTTACTTCATCATCCTCCTTGATTCTGTCGATCAGTCCTGTTGAGTGGACAAAATACTCTTTCGTTGAGTCGGCGTCTTTAATGAATCCAAAACCTTTGGATACATTGAAAAATTTAACAATTCCCTTATTCATAAAGATGTTTTTTATTATGGGTGCAAAGGTAAGGTAGTTTTCGAGAAAATATCTTTTTTTTTCGCTATTTTGGAAAAAATACCTTAATCTGACTTCTAAGTATCTCTATTTCTTCCAGAATGACTTTGTGAATACAGCCAGTATTGTAAAGATTTCGAGACGTCCAATGATCATAAGCAATACCATTGTGATCCGTGCAATGCTGTTAAAATGGGCAAAATTACATAGGTTGCCTGAGGCTCCCATGCCGGGTCCGACGCATGCAAGTGATGCTGCTGAGGCGCCGGCAGCTTCAATGGCTGGGATTCCCGACAGGATCATGATCATCATCCCCGCGATAAAAAACAGTATAAAGAGCTGGATGAAGACCGTCATGAGGCTGTTAATATTGTCAGGAACTATTTGCCCGTTCAGCTTCACCGGCATCACTGCATTCGGATGCTGAAGCCGCACCGTCACATTGCGCAGGTTTTTAAGCGAGATGAGATGACGCGCCATCTTTATCCCTCCTGTGGTTGATCCGGTTGATCCGCCGGCAAAAATCAGGAAGAATATGAGCACATACGCCGCAACCGGCCATTGAGTGTAGTCTGAAGTGGCATACCCGGTGGTTGTAATAGTTGAAATAACCTGGAAAAGAGAGTGCCGGAAAGACTCCTCAAAGTCCCTCTCAGTGCCGGTATATAGAATGAGTGTAACTGACACCACGGCTGCCGTGGTAAAGAAGATATAGAACCAGAACTCCTCATTGGCGCTGACCCTGCTAAAAGCCCTTTTTATAATGAAATAAAAAACCACGTAGCTGGTGGCAGACAGAAACATGAAAGCGGCTATCACATACTGGATATACCCTGAATAACCTGCGATACTGGTGTTCCTCGTGCTAAATCCCCCGGTTGCAATGGTACCGAAGGAGTGGCATATGCCGTCAAACAGGTTCATGCCCCCTGCCGTCAGCATCACTGTCTCTGCAACTGTCAGACCGAGGTAGATCAACAGTACTGTCCTTGCAATGGTTTTTGTGCGCGGGAGTATCTTCTCCTTGAGCGATGATTCCATTGAGAAGAGATTGTATCCTCCCACTTTAAGCGAAGGCAGAATAATGATAACAAGCAGGATTATGCCAATACCTCCTATCCAGTGGGTCAGGCTGCGCCAGAAAAGAACGGACTTTGAGAGTTTTTCTATGTCAGTAAGTATGGAGGCTCCTGTTGTTGTGTAGCCGGATACGCTCTCGAACAGCATGTTTGTGAAACCTTTTATCTCACCGGTGAACACGTAAGGAAGCATGCCCGAGAGAACCAGGGCCAGCCATCCCAGGGTGACACTCAGATATCCCTCTCTGCCGCTTACCTTTTGAGTAATAGGGGTTTTGATAAGTATGTACAAAAGAGTTCCCGGTAGACCGGCTGATATCAATGCCAGGATAAATGGCAGGATCGGCTCTTCATAAATAAACGCTACCGGAATGCACAGGCTGAAGGATATGGCTGAGATCATCAGTACCAGGCCGGTGATCTTCAGTACGGATCTGAAATTTATGGTGCTCATTCCACCTCTGCTGTGTCACGCCGGAGGATATTTCTCCGGCAGTGGTGATTCCGGAGCGACTCGAACGCTCGACCCACAGCTTAGAAGGCTGTTGCTCTATCCAACTGAGCTACGGAACCGTACCGGTTCTCGAAAAAACCGCCGCAAATATAAGCAGATTTTTCCTATTGGCAACAGGGAACAGCCTTTCGCCTGATGCACAATAGAGGCTAATAAGCTTCTTTTTCCCGGAGGTTCTTATCCCGTGTTACTTCAAAAAGAGTTCTGTCAGGCTGTCTTTATCCAGTTAACCAGTCCCTTCTTCTCAATTATCTCCTTCAGTTCCGGCGGCAGAGGTTCGAAGGAGAATCTCTGCTCCCCGACTGTCAGTGATCCTTTTTCAAAGTCAATCTCCACCCGGTCTCCTGGCATGTATGCTTCCACTGCCTCCCTGTGAACTATAAGGGGTAGCCCCTGGTTGATGGAGGAGCGGTAAAATATGCGATTGACCGACTTGATTATCACCGCTCTGATGCCAAGGTGTGCCAGACCTACTGATGGATGTTCGCGGGAGCTTCCGCAACCGAAATTATCTCCTGCAATAATTATGTCTCCAGCCTTTGCATTTTTGCTGAACGAGGAGTCAAAATCGCCGAACAGTAACGGCACTATGGCATCCGCATCGGAACTCATGACGCTGTAGGTATGCTTCCCGGCAAACATCTGGTCAGTGTTCAGGTTGTCCACATCGGCATAGTTCCAGACATTACCCTCTCTCCTGTTCTCTCCTTCTGCAATGGTATTGGTTTTGCTCTGCGGCGGGTTGAAGGGGAAGATCTCGTTACCCTTTGCAATTCTCGGGTCAGTGATAACGCCCGTAATAGCTGATGAAGCCACCGTCGCCGGCGAGGCGAGATAGATAGAGGCCTCCTTGTTCCCCATCCTTCCCAGGAAGTTGCGATTGGCCGTGGATATGACCGTATGGCCGCTGGCAGGGATGCCCTGTCCTGTCCCCAGGCATGGCCCGCAACTGGGACTGAGAATGTTGGCGCCAGCTTCAATAAGGTCAGTTATTAAACCCTCACGGATAGCCTGCAGATATATCTCCTTTGATGCTGGGATGATATGCAGCTGAAAGCCCTCCTTGACCTTTGCACCCTTCAGCACAGAGGCGGCTGTCCTCAGGTCCTCAATCCTGCCATTGGTGCATGTGCCAATCAATCCCTCGTGTACCTCAGTTCCTGCAACAGAAGCGACCGATTTAATGTTATCAACATGATGCGGGGCGGCAACCAGCGGGAAGACCCCGGCAAGATCTATTGAGATATGTTTTTGGTATTCAGCTTCCTCGTCAGCCCATACGCCTTTAACGCTTGATCCTATGTAATTACACAGTACCTCGTCAGCCGGGAAGACGGCATTCTTTGCACCCATCTCCGATGCCAGGTTGGCTACCGTCATCCTGTCACTAACGTTCAGCGTGGCGACACCCTCGCCGTGAAACTCGATTGACATGTAGTTGGCACCGTCAGAACCGAGCATGCCGATAATCCAGAGTGAAAGATCCTTGGCACTGACGCCAGGACGGAGCTTGCCTGTAAGGTTAATCCTCATTGAGGGAGGGACCAGGAACCAGGTCTCTCCTCTCTTCCATATTCCAGCCGCCTCTGTACGGTCAATACCGGCTGCCAGCGCATTGAAAGCTCCGGCAGTGCATGTATGGCTGTCCGAACCAACAATGATCATTCCCGGACGAGCATGTTTTGACATCATCTGGTGACATATCCCCATGCCTGAATCATAAAACTTCTTTATTCCCTGTGCCGCAACGATATCCCTTATATCCTGGTATTGTGTCGCCAGTTTGGCATCAGCGGGCGGAGCATTATGATCGAGTACCACCACCATCTGCCCCGGGTCATAGACCTTCTCTCCTCCCATCTTCCGGAATGTCTGGAAGATGCTTGATGTGTTATCATGCGTCAGGATGAGGTCGGGCTTCCTGAATACCACAGCTCCTTCGGGAGCTCCCAGAACCTTTTCTACAAATGTCATAGGCTTCATATCTGATCTTTTGATTTCTTATTTCTTACCCAAGAGTCCACCACGTTTATATATCTCGTACTGTGCGTCATAGAATGGATTAATTGAAGTTTTTAATCCATTGCGCTCATTGACCGCCTCCCCGGTAACAAGGTTTACGGAGATGATATCCTGGTCTTTCAGATCAATGGTGTTAAACGATTCATAAGTAAGCACCGGAAAGGCGGCGTTGATGGCATTTCGCTCGTAGATGGCTCCGAAAGAGCGCGCTATCACGGCCTGTACTCCCAGCGAGACAAAACAGTCTACTGCCTGCTGGCGTGAGCTTCCGCTCCCGAAGTTCTTTCCGGCGATGATGATATCGCCTGCCTGTGCCTTACTGGCAAAGTCCCTGTATCCCTCAAGATTGTCAAAGGCATACTGTCCCATCTCGCGGATGTCAGTAATGGCCAGGTAGCGGTTATGGAATATCATGTCGGTGTCTATGTTGTCTCGTTCAATGAGCCAGACCCTTCCCATGATAACGGATGGCTTTTCGGTTGCGTCACTCTTTACCTCCTTTGCAGCGGTGGTTGAATCGCCTGTGCGGAAGTCTGTCACCAGCGGTGTGGCAGGCACTGCATCAGGGGTGGTAATATATCCTGCAACAGCTGACGATGCCACCACGGCCGGTGATGCAAGAAAGACACTGCCCTGGCCCTGTTTACCCGGGAAATTCCTGTTGCCGGTGCTGATTGTCACCTCACCCTTGCCGTTCTGTCCCACCTGGCCGGCAGCGCAGCCCGCACATCCTGCGTTGGAGACAAGTGCTCCTGCATTTTTGAATATCTCCAGCAGCCCCTCTTCAAGGCATTGCATCCATACTGCATCAGTTGAGGGGACTATCTTGAGAACAACTCCCGGAGCAACTTTTTTCCCTTTTAGTATTGATGCAGTGATCCGCATGTCTTCTAACCTGCCGTTGGTGCAGCTCCCAATGAAGGCAGAATCTATCCGTGTGACGGGCAGTTCCTTTACTCCTACCGTATCATGCGGCTCACCAGGGCGCGAGACCATTGGCACGAAGGTGGCAACGTCAATGTCAGCAGTCAGTGCATACTGTGCGTCCATATCTGCATAGACAGGCTCAAACGGAGACCTCGCACGTGCGCGGCAGTATTCAATTATCTCCCCTGTCGGAGGGAACAGAATGATTATTGCTCCCATCTCTGTTGCCATTGAAGCGATAGTGATGCGCTCATCCAGAGTCATCCTCTCTGTAGCCTCACCATAAAGTTCGATGCTGTGGCCAAGCAGCGTATTTGCGCCATATATACGGAGAAGGTTCAGAATGACATCCTTAGCCGTGACTCCTTCAGGCAGTGATCCGTTGAGGGTCAGCTTTACCGAGGCGGGAACCTTGAACCATACCCGGCCGCTGTTCCATGCGGCAGCGATATCCATATCACCCATACCCTGACCAAAAGCCCCTACTGCCCCAAGGATGTTTGCATGGGAGTCGGTGGATATGGCAGTTGCACCGGGCCATACATAACCCTCTTCAATGAGCAGGTGCGTGCCTATGCCCGCATTTATGTCATATACCCTTATGCCGTTGCTGCGGGCATACTGGCGGCATATGTGCTGGTTGACCGCATATTTCTGGTCAGATCCCGTGGGATTGCAGTCAAATGTGAACAACGTCTTTTCAGGGTCTTCTACCTTCAGACCGAAATCATTCAGGTTCTTGACCACATTTGCGCCTCCGAAATCCCTTGCCGCACGCGCATCAATGGTGATATCAACAATGTCACCCGGCCTGACTGTTTCATATTTTGAGTGAGCAGCAATTATCTTTTCGGTTATTGTCATACCCATGGTCATAATGTTTTAATTGGTTCATCAGCAAAATTAACAATACGTACGGATCCCTGATATGAAAAATATCATAGCAAGGAATCATGCGATGCTATCCGGTAAAAGTCAGTCTCTGTATTGTGCCCTGTAATCACGGGCAGACATTCCGGCATGTTTGCGGAACTGCTTATTGAAGTTTGATACGGTGGCAAAGCCGCATTCGAATACAATCTCGTTGATCTGATGATCTGTTTCCCTAAGCAGATAGCAGGCCTTGTTGGTACGGACCTGATTAACATAATCCACAAATCCGCTGCCGGTGCTTCTTGAGAAGAAGCGGCTGAATGAATGGGGACTCATCTTTGCAATGGCAGCCACCTCCTTCACGGGAATAACCCTGTAGAAATTGTCCGTTACATAAGAGCAAACGTCAGTCAGACGGCTGTCTGTCAGGTTGAAACTGGCATCAGGACTTTCTCCTGAAAGAATCTTATATTTTGGGGCCGAGCAGAGAATCTCAAACAACCTGAAGAGACTCACCATTTTTTTCACTCCGGTATCAGACAGCAGCCTGCGCATTGGCTCTTCAGCCGCTTCACCGGTCTCGGGAGGGAATGATATCCCCCTGGCCGATTCGCTGAGCAGCCTCCTTAGATCAGCCATCTCAAACTGGGAGAGCAGGTTTTCTCCAAGAGAATCACACCTGAAATGCACCATTATGGCATGTTTCCTGCTCTCCTCATCCTCCTGGCGGTGGAAGTTCCAGAAATGTTTCAGATCAGGACCATACATTACAAGATCATACCGGTCAAAGATCTCAGCTGAATCACCCGCCACACGTGTTCCGTTGCCGGTAATATTCAGAACTATCTCATATTCAGGATGCAGGTGCAGAAAACTGCTTTCCGTATCCATCCATTCGGCTCTGAATCCCGCACCGTCGTCGTGCCTGATGCTGATTATTTCAGGTATCATAAGTAAAAGGTTTAATTATCAGGAAAATAAATGATCCTATATCCACTTTAAAAGTAAGCAATCCCATCCTAATTCACAACCTGTTAATTAGCAATCGCCATTTTTTTTCCAAAAGATTTGTTTTTTTTTTAATTATGTATTACATTTGTTCAAACATGAAATAAAAGAGGAGAGTAAGGGTTACTTGTGGGAATCAATAGGATTGTATTGCAGACATTGACTTTCACATGGACCTATAGGCTGACTACCATAGGTTACTTCCTTTTATCAGACAGTAGATTCCGGGATTATCTCATAAGCCCGTTCCTTAAA
>JAAZBN010000266.1 GCA_012513795.1 Bacteroidales bacterium
ACTGCCTACTGCCTACTGCCTACTGCCTACTGCCTACTGCCTACTGCCTACTGCCTACTGCCTACTGCCTACTGCCTACTGCCCACTGCCTACTGCCCACTGCCTACTGCCTACTGCCTACTGCCTACTCATAATTCATGGTAATCTTAGTACCATACCTCCTGTCCTCCAGCTTAAACGCCTCGGTGATAACGCTCATGCTGCCTCCTGCTTTCACAAAGTTAAGACAGGCCTCTATCTTCGGCGCCATACTGCCTTTGGCAAACTGACCCTCATTGAGGTATTTCATGGTGTCATTGTAATCGAGAAACTCTTTTATCTCCTGATCAGGCTGCTTATAGTTGATATAGACATAGGGAACATCCGTAAGGATATAGAATTCATCTGCCCCTATATTTGATGCCAGCAGTGATGAAGCCAGATCCTTGTCAATTACTGCTTCAGCCGGCCGTACATCATTCTTTTCATCCAAATAGACCGGTATGCCTCCACCACCAGCAGCAATGACTATGTTGCCACGGAGTGCAAGCTCGCGAATAAGATCATGGTTCATGACGCTTACCGGCTTCGGGGAGGGCACCACCCTGCGGAAGCCGCCCTGAGCCTTGACCTCCTCCCTGAAGATCCATCCCTTCGCGTTTGCGAGCTCTTCCGCCTCCTCCTCCATATATATCTTGCCCACCCTCTTCTGCGGATCACTGAAGGCCGGATCATCCTTATCCACCACCACAGGGGTTACCAGGCATACCACATTCTTCTTTATTCCGTGTTTATTCAGAACATTCTTGAACATCCGCTCAATCATGTATCCGATCCCTCCCTGGGAGTCAGCCACACATATGTCTATTGGCATCTGGGCGATCCCGTACAGTTGTTCACCGGCATCGTTCCGCATAAGGATATTGCCTACCTGTGGACCGTTGCCGTGGGTTATCACCAGATCATAACCCTCCTTTAGAAGAAATACAAGATTATCAAGCGTATCGGTTGTATTCTGTTCCTGTTCCTCGATGGTCCCTACCTGGTCACCCCTTAGCAGGGCATTGCCCCCGAGAGCCACTACTGCCAGCTTGTTGCTCATTGCTTTAGTTTATAGTCAGGGAACAAAGCTAAAATTTTAATCGAAATTAAAACATGGCAAATATTATTCCCTTCATATATGAGTTATATTATTATCGCGAAATCCCCTGACAGGTTGATTTTGCATAATTTACTACATTTACAGCCAAATTGCGCAGCGTGAAGAACAGCTCTCTTCCTTTGATACCGGCTCTTGTCACTCTGTTGTTCCTTGCTTCGTGCGGGGGAGACAGGGCTTATAAGAACATGAGGGAGGGCGAGATCTATTATACCATAAATTATGTGAGCAATCCTTCCAGGCTGTCCAGTGACCTGCTGCCAAAGGAGTTGGTCATTGCCTTCAGGAATGACCTGATAAGCACCAGTCTTAAAAGCCCCATTGGCAATTCAGGGATAACAACAGTTGTCAATCCGGGTGAAAACATATATGACACCTACCTCAATATCCTTGCGTTCAAATACTATTTTGAGGGCAACTACAGGGATGTGCAGCCAGGCTTCGGTTCCATGGAGGGTATAAGCGTCCATGATACCGGCAGAAAATCGGTGATCTGTGGTTTTAACTGCCACCAGGCCAGGGTTGAGATGCCTGACGGGAAAAAATCAAGATATATCTGGTATACCACTGAGATCAAGGCGGAAAACCCTAACCGGATGACCCCCTACCGTGAAGTGGACGGTGTATTGATGGATTTCTTTTATATAATTGGTGATGCCGAGCTGCAATTCACCGCGGACGAGGTGCTTGTAAAAAAGGTAGCCGATAAGGAGTTCGAGAGAAAGAACAACTACAGGAAAGTCTCATCAAAGTATCTTGACACCTTGATCCTGAAAATGATTTCGTTCTGAAACAGATCCACGCGGATAAACCATTTTTCTTACCTTTGCTATTCGTTTATCAGGCCTGAAACAGGAGGCCGAAAATAATTTCATCGCAAGATGGGCAAACAAAAAAAAGGCAACGGATCATCACCCCGGAAAAAGAGTTCAGCCGCCGGCGGTTCAGGTGAGAATACGAGGTTCATAGCGGGACTGGTATTGCTGGTCTTCGCATTATATCTGCTTGTGGTATTCATCTCCTATGTAATGACCGGCAAGGCTGACCAGAGCACGCTCAGCATGGAACCCGGGGAGTCCCCGGTCACATATGAGAACTGGGGTGGAAAGATAGGATTCAAACTGGGTCATTACTTTATCTTCAGTGGTTTCGGGCTTGGATCCTTTTTTCTTCCTCTGATAATAGGCGCCTTCGGGCTGGCACTGCTTAAGGTCAGATACTTCAGGCTCTGGAAAAATGTGCTTCGCTTCTTCCTTGCAACCGTCCTTGTCTCCGCAATCCTCGGATATCTTGCCGGCCATTCAACCTTTATCGGCGCCGGACCAGGCGGTGAATTCGGGCAGATGGCAGCCTCCTACCTCAACGGTATACTGGGCAAGGTGGGTACAGGTGCAGTATTGCTTGTGCTCACTATAGCCTATCTCATCTTCGCCCTCCATGTCAGTCCCCAGGCAATAAGAAAACCAATCGCTTCAGTCACCAAAGCCGGAGTATCTGTGCTGACAGGTGAAGGACGAAAAAAGGATGTCGTTACGGATGATGTCACCGTTGCACCCGGGGAGAACTACCCCACCGTGGAGGAGGAGCCACTGAGGGCTGACGAGGAGGAGACTGATGACGTTGACGACTTCTATAAGCCACCGGCAGCAACTGATGAAAGGCCGATAGTAAATGTCATTGGCCGCGACAGAAAGCCTCCGGTTGATGAGTTGCCGGATGAGGAGACTCCCTCCGATATGCCTCCATATGATCCGCGACTCTCGCTGCCACGTTACAAGTTCCCCACACTGGCATTGCTGAGGGACTACAGGAACGCGGGCACCACCACCAATGACGAGGTCAACGCCAACAAGGAGATAATCCTGAAGACCCTGGCAGACCATAAGATCACAATCAAGCAGATCTCGGCTACCGTCGGCCCTACCGTTACCCTTTACGAAGTTGTGCCGGACAGGGGCGTTAAGATACACCGCATCAAGTCGCTTGACAATGATATCGCGCTTAGCCTGTCAGCACTGGGGATCAGGATCATTGCTCCCATACCTGGCCGTGGCACTGTAGGTATAGAGGTGCCGAACAAGAAGGCAGAGATAGTTTCGATGAAGGGGCTGCTGTCATCACGTGAGTTTACCGACAGCAAACAGGAGCTGCCGCTGGCCCTGGGGCGGACTATCACGAATGATCCGTTCATTATTGATCTGACAAAGATGCCGCACCTGCTGGTGGCCGGGGCAACTGGCCAGGGCAAATCAGTAGGACTCAATGCCATCATCACCTCTCTTCTGTACAAAAAGCACCCGTCTGAGCTGAAGCTTGTGCTTATAGACCCCAAGAGGGTTGAACTGCCTCTCTACGCGAAGATAGAACGGCATTTTCTTGCAAAGCTGCCTGACGAAGAGGATGCCATTGTCACCGACACAAAGAAGGTGATCAACACCCTCAATTCGCTCTGCATACTGATGGACCACCGGCTGGAACTGCTCAAACTGTCACAGACACGGAATATCAGGGAATACAATGACAGGTTTATAGCGCGCAGGCTCAATCCTGAAAAAGGGCACGAATTCATGCCTTATATTGTACTCATTATTGACGAGTTTGCCGACCTGATAATGACTTCGGGCCGTGAGGTGGAAGCTCCTATCGGCAGACTCGCACAACTCTCCAGGGCAGTGGGTATACATCTTATCATATCCACCCAGCGGCCCTCGGTAAGTATCATTACAGGCTTTATTAAGGCGAACTTCCCCTCACGAATTGCTTTCAGGGTCTTCTCGGGAGTGGACTCCAGGACTATCCTTGACACCACCGGAGCCGACAGGCTGGTGGGGAGAGGGGATGCGCTGATATCCCAGGGAGGCGAACCCATAAGGGTGCAGTGTGCCTTCATTGATACCCCTGAGATTGAAGAACTGACAGAATATATCGGCTCGCAGCAGGGATATCCTGATGCCTTCCATCTCCCTGAATATGTGGGTGATGAAGAGGCTGGAAACGGCAACAACGAAGTTGATCTCAAGAAGCGTGACCCCCTCTTTGACGAGGCTGCCAGGCTGGTGGTTCAGCACCAGCAGGGATCAACATCACTTATACAGCGAAGGATGCAGCTGGGCTACAACCGCGCTGGCCGTATCATTGATCAGCTGGAGGCCGCAGGCATAGTCGGACCATTCGAGGGAAGCAAGGCCAGAGAGGTAATTGTTCAGGATCCGCAAACATTGGAACAGATTTTGAAGAGACTTGATCAGGAGAATCTTTAAAATGAAAAAAACAGGACTGACAATACTTCTTGCACTGATGGTTACAGGCGTTTCCGCCCAGAAAGATCCGGTTGCCGTGAAAGTACTGACAGAGTTCGGCAACAGGGCCACCTCAGCTCCTTCGGTGAAAATTGATTTCGAAATAACGGCCTACGACGCACAGGAAGATGATGAGACTACAATGGAAGGCACTGCTGTTATCCGTGGAGACAGTTACAGGGTGACCCTGCCTGACAATATCATAATGGCTGACGATAAAGCTGTCTGGAACTTCATGCCGGATGTAAACGAGGTGACAGTAACCGAACCTGACCCTGCGGATGAATCCTTCCTTTCCAGGCCCTCACTGCTGTTCACCATGTACCGGGAAGGCTATAAAATAAGGCTGCTGGAACAAAGCCCACGAGACTGGACCATTGATCTTTATCCTGAGGATCTTAATATGAACCTGGTCAGGATAAGAATGATCATAGGCAAACAGAACCATGACCTCATCTCGGCGGAATACAGGACCAAGGATGGCATAACGCTCACGCTGACTGCTTTAAAATATGATCTTTCCTTCAGCCCCCCCGCTGGTTACTTCACTTTTAATCGTGCCGACCACCAGGGAGTGGAGGTAATTGATATGCGGTAATTTATCGTGCAAAACCGGCTCTTCTATCAATAATTGCATAAACGAGAACCTTCAGTTCATTCATAATGTAAAGTGAAGCCATGACCAGCAACGGAATTATCACCCTGATCATAATAATATTCGTACTTCTTCTGATCTATATAATAATGAAAGGCATCAGTGCCCGGATGAAGAAGAAGATGGATAACAAGCGGCGTTTCCGCCGCTGATCAATATCTTAATAAGCTGACGGAGAGAGCATATTCGGGATTATTACCCAATAGTTGATGCGCATGCCGGGCACACCAAAAAAAACGGCGGGAGCAATTGCTCCCGCCGTTTGAATTAATTCTTCGATTCTGTTAATACGTAATAGTAAATGCATATGTGCCAAAAGTACCCTGATCAACTGAAATTTTTATATTCAGTGAAATAGCCTGACTACAGGTATTTAAGGAACCGGTACCCTCATAAGCAATGTTCGAGTATCCCCATGCATAAGTAGCAAGTACTGTTTTTGGAACAGTAATGGCATAAGAAGCAGGATTGATAATAAGAGGCAAAGGTCCTCTGTCTTCGTTTAATCCATCAATTGTCTCAAGTCCGGCAACAAGTAAGGTGAATGGATCATCAGGATCAAGAGTAACCTGAACCGGTCCGTTTACTCCCCATCCGGCACTTTGAGCATTGGCAGTACCAACATAATCAGCTGCAACATAATCACATGCAATCAAAGGATTGACAGAAGCAGCGGAGCGGAGATACTTATCTCCTGCTTTAGTCAAAACTTCAATATTCACGTATTTTCCGCCCTGCATATCATTAACTGACATTCCGATAGCAGTGGCAACGTCAGCAAGTTTAACCTGCAGGCCTGTTGCAGGAATAGTAAATTCCTGCAATTGGGCCCTTTGCTGACCACCATCATATGACACTTCAATCAATCCGTCCATTGACTGGCCTCCCGCACCTGTTGTAACATCAAATGCCACATATGTGTTTGCCTTATCAGCTGCCAGGAAAATTGAAGGATCCAAATTCTCAATCACAGGAGTCGCTTGAATCAGATCACGTTCTCCTGCAGGATCATCAAACTTAGTCTCACACCCCGTAAGAGTGAAGCCTAATATGATCATCAATGTTAAGAGTATATTAATTTTTTTCATGATAATATCTATTTTTTTCGTTAAAATATATTATCTGGTTCCGCCAGCCCACCAAACTTTTTCCGTGTAGACATAGCTTCCGTTTCCGTAGGCTGCTGCAACATTAGGATTAGTAGTAACATCAGAAGAACCATAGGTGAATCTTTGCGGGAATCCGATAGTTTGATTATAGGGATTCTTTAGTTCAATAACATCGTCTCCCATAGCTTCCAGCCTGCGAATATCACTATATGCTTCAAGAGCTTCCTCTTCGTAAAAAGCAATATACTTTTGATTCATCACCTCACTTAACGGATCTGCATCAAACAAGGCTTCAACATGATCAGTGAAGTAAGCCGCTGCATCATCTGCGGTTAAACCAACATTTGGTTTTTGAAATGCAGCAGAAATAGCTTTCTGAAGAGCTGTCTTTGCCAGGGCCAGATTTGATGCTCCACCCAGTCTCACATAAGCTTCAGCTTTGATAAATTCAAGTTCATGATAGCTGAAAATATAAGTCGGTGCATCTGGCACACTCAAACCGGAGACTCCATACAGAGACTGAATGTCAACGTTCGAACCATTTTCTGCAAAAACAAGACTACCGTCACCTTCCGGATTGGGTACAAAATATATGGCATCTCTTGGATCACTTCTTGACAACAACTTGTCATGCAAACTCAGACTTGCAGCATGCGAATTTCTGTCCTGTAACATTCTGTACCATGCAGCTGTTTGAGATGAACTGCCATCAAAAGTAAGCAGGCACTGATCTGCAACTCCAGTGAAAGAATTAGCTGCTGCTGCAATAACCTCGCTATAGTTTGGAGCTTTATGAGACAGCCTCAGCAGGTACCTGGCTTTTAATGCATAGGCAAACTTCAACCATGAGTCAACATCTCCGCCGTAGAATACATCCTGAGCTCCCATGTTAGATAGATCGTCCTTTTGGAAATTCGCAATTGCATCATCAATGAACTGGAAAACATCATTATAAATCACCTCCTGAGAGCTTAATTGAGGCTGCATGTATGTACTTGGATCAAGTGCTTCTTCCCAGGGAGTATCTCCCCAACCATCAGCTAATATTGCCAGATAATAGGCTGAAAGAAGCTGTGCTCTTCCAAGGTTATGCCATGCTCCCTCTTCTTTTCCACCTTCGGAACATCTGTCAATTACCTTCCGTAAAGCCCAGAGAGAATTGTAAATAGTATTCCAGTCATTATTATAGGTAGTGGCAGAAGTAGGTTCTGCAGAACGAATCTCAGCGCTTAGATGCTGAGCATGATCACCAACTGTATGCTCAATATAAACAGAGGCATAAAACATCATACTACCTCCAACTCCTGTTACTCCCAACTCAATCATATTATCAGACAGAGTCAGACGGGATGACACATCTGTCGGGTTGTTCGGATTGAAGTTAATCTCATCCATTATTTCTTCTGTACATGATGGTAATAGCATTACTATCACTGCCAGAAATATATATAATAACTTTTTCATAATACCTTCTTTTAGCAGTTATTAAAATGTTATATCCAAACCAAAACCATAGCTTGTAGTCTGTGGCAGTGAGAAACGGTTAAAGCCACCCATCGCATTACCAGCACCATTTGATGATTCAGGATCAAGGTTGGGCAGTGCAGTCCATATCAGAATATTTCGTGCAAACACTGACGCCGAAACATTAGCTTTATTCAGAATCCGGGTTGGCAAAGCATACTTTAATGATATATCCCGAAGCTTGATAAAGGAATTGTCAAATATGAATGCTTCGTCAATATCTCCTAATACGTTATCAAATAGAGTCTGATATGCTCCCGGATCATTGGGGCCACCTCTTACTATATCATTCGGGGTTCCATCGGGCTTATAACCATCATATACAAATGTTTCTTCCCTGTTTTCAGTTTGTGTTACCACACCATAGGTATACATCATCAAACCATTATCTCCTGAATACATGCTTCCTCCCTGTTTCCACTCAAAGGAAGAACTAAGAGAAATGTTCTTGAATGTAAACGTATTGTTGGCTCCGAGAATAAAATCAGGAGTTACTTCTCCGATAATCCCGGGAGCTCCTGTTTGCGGCATACCGTGGTAAGGACTTGAAGGATCGTCAACAACCAGAATATTACCATTATCATCTCTTGCAAATGATGAACCATAAATCACAGGATATGTGTTGCCCACACTTGCACGAACCTGTGGAGTTACAAATCCGCCCAGGAATATGCTTTCAACTCCTTCTGCAAGCTCTTCAACCACATTCACCATTTTCATGAAGTTAAAATGCATATCCCATCTGAAACCACCGGCTTCGACAGGGACAATGTTAACCACCAATTCATTTACGTCTGTACTAAGACGTCCGGCATTGGTTACTAAACTGCTGGCTCCTGTTGATCCGGCAAGTGGAACAGAAAAGATCTGATCTTTTACATTCTGTTTTGAATAGGTATATTCAAAACCAAACCGGTTATTGAAGAATGACAGGTCCAGTCCCAGTTCATATGACCGGGTATTCTGCGGTTTAAGATTTGCATCGTATAAGGTCGATCCCGGAGCATAAGCACTTGCACCATTATAAGGGATTGAAATTGAATTGGTAGCATACCAACCATTGGAATATCCTGATACTGCTGAGTAATAGGGTTCATAATAGCTTCCAGCCTGTCCAACCTCAGCATATGATGCTCTGACTTTTGCATATGACAGCCAACCAAGGTCTGCGAATGCAGCCAGAGAAGTAGGAACAAAGCTTGCACTGAACGAAGGATAAAAGAATCCACGGTTAGCTGACGGCATTGTGGAAACAATGTCATAACGTCCGGTAGCCCCTAAGAACAGAAGAGATTTATAATCCCAGCTCAACTGACCAAAGAAACCAACTGTCCTGCTCCATCCTTTACTCTCAGATTTGGAAGGAGTAGCTGTATTATTAACATGTTGCCATTCACCAAAATTCAGACCTGTACCGTTGGCTTCAACATTTTTACTTTTATTATCATTATACTCTGCACCAAGCAATAATAATGCTGTTTGATTGCCTGTAATCTTCCAGTTAAGATTTGCTGTTCCTATTGCGTTGGTATTGGTAAACCTGTAATGCTCTTCACCAACATATGAATTGGCGGGATCAGATCCTTTATGCCCAAGGCCCCAAATAGTTTCACTGGCCTGTGTGTAAGTGTCTATACCTATCTGTCCACGAATATTCAGGTTTATTGATTGTCCCAAATCTGTCAGATACTCAAGGAACGTATTTCCAAAGAGTCGATCTGTCCTTTCATAAGAAGTGTTATTCTCAGCCACCCAGTACGGATTATCAAAAGTCAGAGACCGGTAATAAATCTGGCTGTAGGGATCTCCCGGAAAATGATAAGGAATACCTTTCATATTATACGTTGGAGGCGCCGCCAGAATACCGGCAAGAGAACCATCGTTTGCAATACTTAATTTATCAACTTCAACCTGAGAATAGTTAGCATGAAAACCTGATTTCCAATGCTCTCCAAAATCTCTTGAAGCATTGGCTTTGGCATTCCACCTTTGTAATCCGGTATTCAAAGCAATACCATCCTGGGTAGTCTCACCAAAACCAATAGCATAGTTGCCGTTGTCAACAGCCTGACTTAGAAGTATATTATTCTGGGTAGTAAAACCTGTCTTGAAGTAATCATCCCAGTTATTATATACAGCAGGAGTTACCCAACAATCATCTTCTTCATAACCGGCATCAGCCAATTGAGGAACATAATACTTGCCCGGATATCCGTGATTATTACCTCCATAAGTTGGATGATCGGGAAGATCTTCAACTTTCATACCCCATGCCTGTGATGATCTTGGACTGTAAGTACGCGAACTTCCCTGCGAATAGGTTGTCTGATAATCAGGAGTCCGTGACACCTCATCAAAAGTATTGATTGTATTGATACTTACACGCGGAGCGCCTTTTTCATTTCTGGATCCGCTCTTAGTCGTAATTACAATAACACCGTTTGAAGCACGTATACCATAAAGTGCAGATGCTGCCTGACCCTTAAGAACATTTATTGATTCAATGTCTGCAGGGTTCAGGTCCAAAACCCTTCCCGTTTCATCAGAACCACCGGTGGTACTGCCGCCACCTCCGCCACCTACGATAGGCTGACCATCAACAACATAAAGAGGCTGGTTATTCCCTTCAAACGAACGAGCTCCCCTGATTATAATAGAGGATGACGCTCCGGGCATACCGCTTGTAGGTGTAATATCCAGACCGGCAACTTTTCCCTGCAGTGCAACTGCAAAGTTTGTGTTTCCTGACCTGGCTATCTCATCACTTGAAATATCCTGAACTGCGTATCCAAGTGATTTCTTCTCGCGCGAGACACCCATTGCCGTTACTACTACCTCATCCAGGCCCACAAGGTCAGGCACAAGGATTACATCAATCCGTGTCCGTCCCTGAATCGGTACCTCCTGTGTCTTCATGCCGATAAAGCTGAAGACCAGTGTGTTCATTCCCTGAGGAACTGACAGGCTGTATCTCCCGCCAGCGTCGGTCAAGGTTCCAAGAGTGGTTCCCTTGACTGTCACAGATACACCGGGCAATGACAGGCCATCCTCCTGGCTTGTCACAGTACCCGTTACCAGTACGGTCTGCCCTAGCGTAAGCGCTGCAGTGGCAAAGACCAGTACAAAAATAATCACGATCTTTTTCATAGACGATTAAATTTAGGTTAATAAGGGTTAGCGTGAATTTCTTCACCAACACAAAAATAACAATATTTAACAAATTACAACGTTTGCGGGTTTTTTTTTACTGCCGCAGAAGCGGTGTCTCTTGAAATGTAAAGGCAAGCTATATTTCCAACTCTGAAGAAACCCGGGCTATGATCTCCTCTTCCAGCCTGGCGGCATCATTGTCAATGATCTGTGCTTCAGAGATAAGCTCCTCAGCCATTGCCCTGTCTTTCAATCCTTTAACATTGATCCTTACATTCAGAAATGCCCCCCTGATACAGGCTCTCACTGCCAGTACGCCCACAGCGCCATCAGTAACCGAGTTGGGATTACCCTTTTCCGTCATCTCCTTTAGCAGATCAAAAACCTTAAATGCTTCTTTCATCACCATCAGCGGCACCAGTGAGGCCTGAAGAGTGGCAGCCTCAACTGCAGCTGCCCTGGCAGCCTTTTCCTCATCGCTCTTTTTTGGAAGTCCGAAAGCATCAAGTATGGCATTATAAGCTTCCGTATCCTCATCAACAAGCTCCAGCAGCCTTTTTTGCATCTGCACTCCCCTTTCTGCCCATGAGGCAAACTCTTCCCAGCGGCCGTCCCACCCTCTTTTGTGGCTTGAGAGGTTGGCCACCATAGTGCCTAGCGCCGCCCCCAGGGCACCCATGGCTGCAGATACGGAGCCGCCACCGGGAGCAGGTGACTCCGATGAGGTCTCCCATGCAAATGCAGAGAGAGACAGATCAACAAGACGCCTCTTCGTCTTGTCCTTCAGTATGTACTCTATGATCTTTTCTTCCGGATTGAACGGTTTTAACTCCGACAGACCCATTGATCTCACCGCCGTGCGTATAAGTTCGTCATCTGAGACGCCTGCCGACCGCTGCTGACGGTGCAGGAAATACCTGCCGGCATCAAGCATTGACTTGAGGGGTATCAGGCCCACCAGCTCCGACCCAGTCACCCGCACCCCGCGCTCTTCAGCCTTGCGGCATACCTCGTCAAACGCCATATGCACAGGGGTGATACCTATATTTATAAGGTTCATCGATATCTGTGCGAATCCGTATTCCGGAATATACCATCCTATTGCCTTTACTGCCTTCAGTGATCCCGGAATCATCACCGGATTGCCCTCTTCATCCCTGACCACCCTGCCGGTGATGGGATTGCCCTCACGCTTCTCACGACCGCGCTCCCTGACATCAAAGGCAATGGCATTGGCCCTTCGGATTGACGTTGTGTTTAAGTTTATATTAAACGCAACAAGGAAATCACGTGCCCCCACTATCACTGTCCCTGCTCCGGCATCAAACCGTGCCGGCCCGAAGTCGGGCTTCCATGATGGATCTTCCAGTTTCTTCTTCAGCCCTTCATATTCACCGGCCCGTATGTTGGCCAGGTTCCTTCTTTTTTCCTCCAGAGCAGCTGACTCATAACAATAGACGGGAAGCGACAGCTCCTCCCCGACCCTGCGCGCCAGGGCGCGTGCGTACTCAACCGTCTCCTCCATGGTCACACCGGCTATGGGCACCAGTGGGCATACATCCGTAGCGCCAATACGCGGATGGGCGCCGGAGTGTTTTGACATGTCAATTACCTGTGCAGCCTTTCTGACAGCCCTGAAGGCAGCCTCACATACCGCCTCAGGCTCACCTACAAAAGTCACTACTGTCCTGTTGGTGTCCCTGCCCGGATCAACGTCAAGAAGAATCACTCCTTCTACAGATTCGATCTCATCGGTGATCTGTTTGATTTTTCCCATGTCACGTCCCTCGCTGAAGTTGGGGACACATTCTATTATACGGTTGCCTGTCATGATATATCTGGTATTCTGTTTTACAATTCTTGAAGCTCTACGAGCTTTTATTGTCAACACTATTGATAATTACATACTGCCTGGTCTACAATTCTTTACCCTCTACGAGGGTATAGGCTTTTTGCTGCTCATACAATTCTTGAAGCTCTACGAGCTTTCTTTGTCCGACTGCTGACTGAAGACAACTTCCCCGTTCAGAATAACTGTTTCCACCAGGTTACTGCCGTAAGCATAGGGCAGGAACTCGTATGAAGGGATCCTCTTCGTAATAAACAGGTTAGCCTTTTTGCCGACCGTGATCGAGCCGTGGGTCTCAGACAGCCCCATGGCATAGGCAGCATTGAGCGTCACCGCATTGAAGGCCTCCTCAGGCAGGAGCCGCAGTCTTATGCACCCAAGCGAGACCACCAGCTTCATATTACCTGAGGGTGATGATCCCGGATTGTAGTCACTGGCCATCGCCAGCGGCAGTCCCGCCTCAATCATCTTCCTTGCAGGCGGATCAGTCATTCCGAGGAAGAAGGCTGCTCCCGGCAGGAGTGTCGGCATGGTACCGCTGCCAAGCAACGCCCTGATCTCCTCGTCGCCGGTGAACTCCAGGTGATCTACCGAGAGCGCCCCGTGCTTCACTCCCTCCTGTATCCCTCCCGAATAGTCGAGCTCGTTGGCATGTATCTTCGGGCGCATGCCATGCCGCGCACCGGACTCAAGTATGCGGGCAGTCTCCGCCACGGTGAAGAACCCCCTGTCACAGAACACGTCTATATAATCAGCCAGCCTCTCCGAGGCTACGGCCGGAATCATCTCGTTGACTATCAGGTCAACATACCCGCTCCTGTTATTACGGTAGAGCGCCGGCACGGCATGCGCCCCCAGGAAGGTTGACCTGACTGTCAGGGGGGTCTCCTGTTTGATCCTTCTTATTACCCGCAGCATCTTCAGCTCATCCTCCGTGGTCAAGCCGTAACCGCTCTTGATCTCCACGGCTCCGGTGCCAAAAGAGATAATCTCGTTAACCCGGTCCATCGACTGCCTGAAAAGCTCCTCCTCAGGCGTATCATGCAACAGCTTTGCAGAGTTGAGAATCCCTCCGCCCCTTTGCGCTATCTCTTCATAAGACAGCCCGCGGATCTTGTCGGTATACTCCTTCTCCCTGCTACCGGCATACACCAGATGGGTGTGCGGATCACAGAAAGCCGGGAAAACATATCCGCCTCCAGCGTCCAGCTTCGTTATGGCATCACTGAATGAAGGCATTGTCTCCGGGGGGCCGTAACCGGCAATGATGCCGTCTTCTATCAACAGCCAGCCGTTTTCAATAACCGGCAGAACAGCCATATCCTTCCCTGCCGTGAAGGCAATATTCTCCTCCCTGGTCTGTACCAGCATTCCCGTATTACATATGATCATGCTCATAACGCAGGGTTTAAAAACCACTAATGTAGCAATATTAAAATTATTAGGATATGAGCATCATTTTTCTTTACCTTTACTTTCCTGAAAAAAATGACACCTATGAAAAGACTCTATGTAATGCTGTTTACAGCACTCCTCGCCTCCGCAGTGGTAGCCCAGGAGACCAAGACAGGATGGAACTTCGGCGCACTGCCTGCCGTCACCTACAGTACTGACCAGGGATTCCAGTACGGAGCCCTCGTGAACCTGTTCGACTATGGCGACGGTTCAATCTATCCTGATTATTATCACAGGATTTATATCGAAGCCTCCACCTTTACCAAGGGAAGCTCCATCCTCAGGATCATGTATGACTCCGATTATCTTATCAAGGGCATAAGATATGCCGTTGACCTGAGTTACATGCCTGACTTCGCCTATGATTTCTACGGCTTCAACGGCTTCGGATCAGTTTATGTCAATGACTGGACAAATGACGATCTGAATGCCCCCCCCTACCGCAGTCGACTCTTTTATGCCATGAAACGACACCTGTTCAGGTTCAAGAACGACTTTATCGGCAACATCGGGGAGAACAACTGGCACTGGAACGCCGGCCTCAGCATCCAGCAGTTCAAACCGGATGTGCTTGATGTGGCCAAGTTCAACAAGGGCAAGGAACCGGAAGATCCCAAATACCTGCCTGACGTCCCCACACTTTACGAATACTACA
>JAAZBN010000003.1 GCA_012513795.1 Bacteroidales bacterium
ACAGAAAAACTTTGGCCCGATTTTGGTAAGGAGGACTTCTACAAAGCAGTGGCAGACTTCCAGAAAAGGGAACGCAGATATGGTAAGACCAGTGAGCAGATCGCTGAAAACAGATGAGATGATGAATGTAAAATCAATGCGGATAATTTCCCTCTTTGCTTTGCTTATGACAGGGCTGCTTGCCACAGCCCAGACGGAAGAAAAATATGTCAATTACCTCTACCCTGAAGAGTATACCATTGCCGGCATTACAATCTCCGGGGTTAAGTTCCTTGAACCCAACGCGCTCATAGGCATCTCCGGCCTGAGGATCGGCCAGAAGGTGGAGATCCCCGGTGAGATCATCAGCGCCGCGGTGAAGAAACTGTGGGACCAGGGGCTATTCTCTGATGTGAAAATCACCATCACCGGCAAAGAGGAGGAGAATGTATGGCTTGATATATACCTGCAGGAGAGACCGAGGCTTTCAACCCTGAAGTTCGAAGGAATACGGAAATCGGAAGAGACTGACCTGCTTGAGAAACTGAGCCTCCCGGGAGGCTCACAGGTGACAGCCCACCTGCTCAACAGGGCCGAGCGTACAATCAAAGATCATTACATTGAAAAGGGGTTCCTGAACACCGAGGTGGATATTGTTCAGAAGGATGACCCGGACATGCCCAACAATGTCCTCCTTCACATCATAATCAACAAGAACGAAAAGGTCAAGATAGAAGAGATACAGTTTGCCGGTAACGAGTATTTCACTGACAAGCGCCTGCGCAGAGTAATGAAGAACACCAAGCAGAAGGACCTCAACATCTTCAAGGGCTCCAAGTTCATTGAGGATAAGTTCGATGAGGACCGCGCCAGCCTGGCTGAGTTCTACAATGAGAACGGGTTCCGCGATTTCCGCGTGCTGGGCGATTCAACCTACGCCCTTGAAGATGGCAAGATGGTACTTGTTGTGAAGGTCAGCGAGGGCAACCAGTACTACCTCAGGAATGTTGACTGGGTGGGCAACAGTATCTACACCAGGGATCAGCTTGCCCGTGTTTTCAACTTTCCCTCAGGTGAGGTCTACAATCAGACGATGATTGACAAGAGACTTAACATGGATGATGATGCTGTCAGTTCCATGTACCTCAATTACGGTTATCTCTTCTCCAGGGTCACTCCAGTGGAGAAAAAGGTGGAAGGTGACTCCATAGACCTGGAGGTGCGCATCTTTGAAGGAGAGCCTGCAACCATTAACAATGTGATCATTACAGGCAACACACGGACCAATGAGCATGTGGCCCGTCGTGAACTCTTTACCATGCCCGGCGATCTGTTCAGTAAGGATGACCTGATCAGGTCAGCAAGGCAGGTTGCAGTGCTGGGCCATTTTGACCCTGAGAAGATCAACCCGCAGCCGCTCATCAACCAGACTGACGGAACGGTTGACCTGCTCTATGCACTGGAGGAGAAAGCCAATGACCAGTTTGAGATATCCGGCGGCTGGGGAGCAGGCATGCTCGTGGGAACAGTGGGCGTGAGATTCAATAACTTCGCCATGCGCAACTTCTTCAAGTGGAAGGAGTGGAGACCATACCCGTCAGGCGACGGACA
>JAAZBN010000267.1 GCA_012513795.1 Bacteroidales bacterium
GGCGGCTCCATATCACACCATCATGGAGTGGGGCGCGTGCTGGCACCATGGATGGAGGGCCACCTTGGGAAGAACTCCATGGAACTGCTCAGGGCAGTGAAGAAACATCTTGATCCGAACAACATAATGAATCCCGGCGGTATGCTGGGATTACCGTGACGTAAAAACGAAACAAATCAACTCCGGCGGCATACCGGACTTTTTATATCCTGACCATGAAATCATCCGATGAGCTTATTCTGGCCATAGACTTCGGCACCCAATCGGTTCGCGCCGTACTGGCCGACCTGCAGGGCAACGTGCTTCACCTCACAAAAACAGAGATAGAACCCTATTTCTCAGTGGCGCCCGGATGGGCTGAACAATATCCCGAGTACTTCAGGGACAAAATGTTCGAAGGACTGAGGCGATTCTTCAGCGAGATCACCTGTGATAAGGAACGGATAAAAGCCGTTACACTCACCACACAGAGATCAACTCTTATCAACCTCGATGCTGAAGGTAGATCACTGCGCCCGGCAATTACCTGGCTTGACCAGCGACTGAGTGCGGTGGGTAAGTATCCCGGGAAGCTGATGGATCTGGCCCTGAGGCTCGTAGGTATGAGGGAGGCGGTCCATTTTGCAGTCAAGAACGGAGAGTCCAACTGGCTGATGCAGAACACCCCGGATATTTGGGAGAAGACCAGTAAGTACCTGCTCCTGTCCGGTTACCTGACCTGGACCCTGACAGGCGAGTACAGGGATTCAGTCGGTTGTACGGTGGCTTACCTGCCTTTCGATTACAAGACACAAAAGTGGACCGACAGCAGGCACATGAATTACAAAATGTTTCCCATAGAGCGGGAGAAACTGCCCGATCTTGTTAAACCTTCTGAGGTGCTGGGTCACATAAGCAAAGAGGCTTCGGAACAATCAGGCATCCCTGCCGGCCTGCCACTGATAGCGGCCGCAGCCGACAAGGCCAGCGAGGTGCTGGGCTCGGGAGTCATCACCCCTGACATTGCCTGTCTCAGCTATGGCACTACGGCCACAGTGCAGACCACTGACAGCAGATACCATGAGGTGATCCCCTTCTTTCCGTCATACCCGAGTGCCGTCCCTGACTGCTACAACACCGAGGTGCAGATCTACAGGGGCTACTGGATGATAAGCTGGTTCAAGAAGGAGTTCGGACTGAAAGAGATACAGATGGCGGAGAAGACCGGACGCCACCCGGAAACCTTCTTTGATGCCATGGTTGACGAGGTGCCGGCAGGTTCAATGGGGCTCATACTACAACCATACTGGTCGCCTGGCGTAAAAGTACCCGGCACAGAAGCCAAGGGAGCAATAATCGGTTTCGGCGACGTACATACCCGCGCACATGTATACCGCGCCATACTTGAAGGCCTCACATATTCACTAAAAGAGGGTCTTAACCGAACGGTTAAAAGGACAAAGATTCCGGTAAATACAGTCATTGTTTCGGGGGGTGGTTCACAGAGCAGACAGGCGATGCAGATCACGGCTGATATCTTCAACATGGAGACATTCAGGCCGCATACATATGAGACCTCGGCTATTGGCGCCGCAATCAACGCAGCAGTGGGGATGGGTTATTACGGGGATTTTCCCTCAGCGGTGGCTGCCATGACACGCAGGGGGGACCGGTTTGAGCCAGATCCTGAAAATGTTGAGATATACAGTGAGTTGTATGATAAGGTTTATTCAAGGATGTACCGGCATCTCCAGCCACTTTATGAGCAGATAAGGGATATTACCGGTTACCCGCCGAAGATCTGA
>JAAZBN010000034.1 GCA_012513795.1 Bacteroidales bacterium
AGAAAACATTGGAAGAATCAGGAGCTGAAGTTGAACTTAAATAAGTTATACCTGATTACCGGGTTTACAGGTTTAGTCCCGTCACCTGGCGGGGCTAAGCCTTTTTGTCATTTATCATAAGTTCACTAAATCCTACCATAAATGTCCTCAAAAAATATCGAAAGAATAAGTTTCGCATCCAAGCAAGATCAGCTGGAATACCCTGATTTTCTTGAGATTCAGTTAAAGTCTTTTTCCGAGTTTTTCCAACTCGGCACAACACCCGAGAACAGGAGGAAAGAGGGCCTCTACCAGGTCTTCATGGAGAACTTCCCCATTACCGATACCAGAAACAACTTCGTGCTCGAATTCCTGGACTATTCAATTGACCCTCCCCGTTATACAATTGATGAGTGTATAGAGAGGGGACTGACATTCAGTGTTCCGCTTAAAGCGAAACTGAAACTATACTGCACAGACCCCGAGCACGAGGATTTTGATACAGTCATCCAGGATGTATACCTTGGAGTCATCCCATATATGACCGAACGTGGTACGTTCGTCATCAACGGTGCAGAGAGAGTGGTGGTATCACAGCTGCACAGATCACCAGGCGTTTTCTTCGGGCAGAGCATCCATGCCAACGGTACCAAACTCTATTCCGCCAGGATTATCCCATTCAAGGGATCATGGATAGAGTTCGCCACTGACATCAATAACGTGATGTACGCATATATAGACAGGAAGAAGAAGCTGCCTGTCACCACCCTCCTCCGGGCCATCGGCTTTGAGAGTGACAAGGACATACTTGAGATATTCAACCTCGCCGAGGAGCATAAGGTATCAAAAGTAAACATCAAGAAGCTTATCGGTCGCAGGCTTGCTGCCAGGGTACTGCGCACCTGGGTGGAGGACTTCGTGGATGAGGACACCGGCGAGGTGGTCTCCATTGAGCGTAATGAGGTGGTGCTTGACAGGGAGACAGTCATTGAAAGCGAACATGTTGACCTGATAGTTGATTCAGGAGCCAAATCAGTACTGCTTCATCGTGATGACATGACCTTGTCAGACTTTGCAATCATATACAATACACTGCAGAAAGACCCGTGCAACTCCGAGAAGGAGGCTGTGCTCTATATCTACAGGCAGCTTCGCAATGCCGAGCCGCCTGACGAGGCAACTGCCCGTGACATCATCGATAAGCTCTTCTTCTCAGACAAACGTTATGACCTTGGCGATGTGGGACGTTTCCGCATTAACCGGAAACTCAACCTTGACATCGATATAAATACAAAAATCCTTACCAGGGAGGATATCATCGCTATCATCGGTTATCTCATCGAACTGATCAACTCGAAGACTGACGTGGATGATATTGACCACCTCAGCAACAGAAGGGTCAAAACTGTTGGCGAACAGCTTTCAGCACAGTTCAGCGTGGGCCTTGCCCGAATGGCACGCACCATACGTGAACGTATGAATGTGCGTGACAATGAGGTTTTTACCCCCGTTGACCTGATCAACTCAAAGACCCTCTCTTCAGTCATTAACTCCTTCTTCGGCACCAACCAGCTGTCACAGTTCATGGACCAGACCAACCCGCTGGCAGAGATGACTCACAAACGCCGTCTCTCAGCCCTCGGTCCGGGCGGCCTGTCACGTGAGCGTGCAGGATTCGAGGTTCGTGACGTGCATTATACCCATTATGGCCGTCTCTGCCCGATAGAGACACCTGAAGGTCCTAACATCGGCCTTATTTCTTCGCTCTGCGTCTATGCCCGTATCAACGAGCTGGGATTTATCGAAACCCCCTACCGCGATGTTAAGGAGGGCAAGGTGAACCTTAAGAACGAGGATGTTAAATGGCTTACCGCTGAGGATGAGGAGTATCTAACTGTGGCACAGGCTAATGCGCCTTTGAACGAAGATGGAACCTTCGCCAACCCAAGAGCCAAATCGAGATACGGCGCTGACTATCCCTTCGAGGAGATATCAAAGGTACAGATGATGGATGTGGCACCCAACCAGATAGCATCCATTGCAGCATCCCTGATTCCCTTCCTTGAGCATGACGATGCCAACCGTGCACTTATGGGATCAAACATGATGCGTCAGGCTGTTCCGCTGGTGAGGCCCGAGGCCCCAATAGTGGGAACAGGTCTGGAGGCACAGGTGATAAAGGATTCACGCATACTGATTGTGGCCGAAGGTGACGGCGTGGTTGAATATGTTGATGCAAACGAGATAGTCATCCGCTACAGCCGCTCCGATGAGGAAAAATTCGTCAGCTTTGATGACGATGTGAAGAGGTACAGGCTTCCCAAGTACCACAAAACCAACCAGAATACAACAATCAACCTTATCCCGATCGTCAGGAAGGGAGAGAAGGTGGTTAAGGGACAGGTGCTTACTGAAGGCTATGGCACCAAGAATGGCGAGCTTGCCCTCGGACGCAACCTGAAGGTAGCATTTATGCCCTGGAAGGGATACAACTTTGAGGATGCTATTGTGATCAGTGAGAAGGTGGTTCAGGAAGACATCTTTACATCTGTGCATATTGATGAGTATCTGCTTGAGGTACGTGACACCAAGCGAGGTATGGAAGAGCTTACCTCTGACATCCCCAACGTCAGCGAGGAGGCCACGAAGAATCTTGACGAGAACGGACTCATCCGCATAGGCGCACAGATCAGACCGGGAGACATACTCATAGGCAAGATCACTCCCAAGGGCGAATCTGACCCGTCACCCGAGGAGAAACTCCTCAGAGCCATCTTCGGTGACAAGGCCGGAGACGTTAAGGATGCATCACTTAAAGCCGGTCCTTCCCTTGAAGGTGTGGTCATTGACAAGAAGCTGTTTACCCGTGCTATCAAGGATCGCAAGTCCAAGACCGCTGAAAAGCCCCTCCTGGACAAGATAGATGCTGACTTCAACAGGGAGTCTGACGATCTCAAGGCAAGGCTGGTTGACAAGCTCTTTATCCTGGTAAACGGAAAGACCTCACAGGGAGTAAAGGATTATCTCAACGTTGACATAATTCCCAAGGGAGCCAAGTTCACACTGAAGCAGCTCCAGGAGATAGATTTCCTGAACATCAATCCAAATAAGTGGACCACTGACAAGAAGAAGAATGACAGCATCAAGCAGCTGCTCCACAACTATATCATCAAGTATAAGGAGATTGACGGGGTCTATAAGAGGAAGAGGTACAACATCACTATCGGTGATGAGCTTCCTGCAGGTATCGTAAGGCTTGCCAAGGTTTATATTGCCAAGAAGCGCAAGATCAGGGTGGGCGACAAGATGGCCGGCCGACATGGTAACAAGGGTATTGTTGCACGGATAGTGAGGCAGGAAGACATGCCTTTCCTGGCTGACGGCACTCCCGTGGATATCGTTCTCAACCCGCTGGGTGTGCCTTCAAGGATGAACCTGGGTCAGATATACGAGACAGTACTCGGATGGGCCGGCAGGGAGCTTGGGATGACCTTCTCAACCCCTATCTTTGATGGGGCCACACAGGATCAGATCAATAAGCTGACCGAGGATGCAGGTGTACCCCGCAATGGTACCACTTACCTCTATGACGGCGGTACCGGCGAACGGTTTGATCAGCCGGCCACCGTTGGAATGATTTACATGCTCAAACTGGGCCATATGGTTGATGACAAAATGCATGCCCGTTCAATAGGGCCCTACTCACTCATCACCCAGCAGCCTCTCGGAGGGAAAGCCCAGTTCGGAGGCCAGAGATTCGGAGAAATGGAAGTGTGGGCCCTCGAAGCTTTCGGTGCCGCACACATCCTGCAGGAGATCCTTACAATCAAGTCTGACGACGTGATAGGAAGGGCCAAGGCTTACGAAGCCATAGTCAAGGGAGAACCCATGCCGCAACCGGGAATACCGGAGTCGCTGAACGTGCTGCTGCACGAACTCCGCGGTCTGGGACTGAGCATCAACCTTGAGTAATTAAGCCGAGCATACACCAAGAAAAAAAAAGGAAAACATAATATGTCATTCAGAAGGGATAACAAACAGAAGACCAGCTATACGAAGATTTCGATTGGGCTGGCATCGCCGGAGGAGATTCTTGACAAGTCAAGCGGCGAGGTCCTGAAACCTGAGACGATCAACTACCGTACCTACAAGCCGGAACGTGACGGCCTCTTCTGCGAGAGGATATTCGGACCGGTAAAGGACTATGAGTGCCATTGCGGAAAATACAAGAGGATACGCTACAAGGGTATCGTCTGTGACCGTTGCGGCGTAGAGGTGACGGAGAAGAAGGTCAGACGCGAGCGCATGGGACACATCTCACTGGTGGTTCCCGTAGCACATATCTGGTACTTCCGGTCGCTGCCCAACAAGATAGGCTATCTGATGGGGCTCCCTACCAAGAAGCTTGACAGCATCATTTACTATGAACGGTACGTGGTTATCAATCCGGGTGTCAAAGCTGCTGATGGGGTAAAATACCTTGATTTTCTGTCTGAGGAGGAGTATATGGAGATAGTGGAAACCCTGCCCAAGGAGAACCAGTATCTTGATGATGATCATCCTGACAAGTTCGTTGCCGAGATGGGAGCCGAGGCTCTCTATAAACTTCTGAGCAAGCTCGATCTTGATGAACTCTCATATTCACTGCGCCACCGTGCCAACACCGAGACATCGCAGCAGCGCAAGAGTGAGGCGCTGAAGAGGCTCCAGGTGGTTGAGGCTTTCAGGGAGTCAAAGAACATCAACCGGCCCGAGTGGATGATCGTCAAGATCGTTCCCGTCATCCCGCCTGAACTCAGGCCCCTGGTGCCGCTCGATGGCGGAAGGTTCGCCACCAGCGACCTCAATGACCTCTACCGCAGGGTAATTATCCGCAATAACCGTCTCAAGAGACTTATTGAGATAAAGGCCCCCGAGGTGATCCTCCGCAATGAGAAGAGGATGCTCCAGGAAGCAGTTGACTCACTGTTTGACAACTCCCGCAAGGCAAACGCGGTCAAGACAGATGCCAACAGACCCCTCAAATCGCTCTCTGACAGCCTCAAAGGCAAGCAGGGACGATTCCGTCAGAACCTGCTCGGTAAGAGGGTTGACTATTCGGCACGTTCGGTCATTGTTGTAGGCCCCGAGCTTAAACTGCATGAGACAGGTATTCCGAAGGATATGGCTGCTGAGCTGTATAAGCCGTTTATTATACGCAAGCTTATAGAACGCGGAATTGTCAAGACCGTTAAGAGCGCCAAGAAGATTGTTGACAGGAAGGATCCTGTGGTATGGGATATCCTGGAGAATGTTCTCAAGGGACATCCAGTGATGCTGAACCGCGCTCCCACGCTTCACAGGCTGGGGATTCAGGCTTTCCAGCCCAAACTGATAGAAGGTAAGGCCATTCAGCTTCATCCGCTGGTATGTACCGCCTTTAACGCTGACTTTGACGGTGACCAGATGGCTGTACACCTGCCCCTGGGCAACGCCGCCATCCTGGAGGCACAGATGCTTATGCTTGCATCGCATAACATACTGAACCCGGCCAACGGCGCTCCCATTACAGTGCCCTCACAGGATATGGTGCTTGGTCTCTATTATATCACCAAGGCACGCGTAAGCACCGAGACCATCAAGGTTAAAGGCGAAGGAACGGTCTTCTATTCTCCCGAAGAGGTGCGTATAGCTTACAACGAAGGCAAGATAGACCTGCATGCCGTTATCAAGGTTAAGGTAAATGACATGGTTGACGATCAGAAGGTTAACCGTCTGATTGAGACCACCGTGGGTAGAGTGATCTTCAATGAATTCGTGCCAGAGGAGGTAGGCTATATCAATGAACTTCTGACCAAGAAATCACTCCGAGACATCATCGGTACCGTGCTCAAGAAAGCAGGCACTGCAAAAACTGCGGACTTCCTTGATGCAATCAAGGATCTCGGATTCCGAATGGCATTTACCGGAGGTCTCTCTTTCAATCTTGATGACGTTATCATTCCGCAGGAGAAGGAGATGTTTGTTCAGGAGGGATACGAGCAGGTTGACGAAGTTCTTTCAAACTACAGCATGGGGTTCATTACCAACAATGAAAGGTATAACCAGATCATTGATATATGGACCCATGTCAATGCACGTCTGACCCAGACTCTGATGAAGCAGCTTTCTACTGACAAGCAGGGCTTCAATTCGGTTTACATGATGCTTGACTCAGGCGCGAGGGGTTCAAAGGAACAGATCCGTCAGCTCTCAGGCATGAGGGGTCTTATGGCCAAACCTCAGAAATCAGGAGCATCCGGATCAGAGATCATCGAAAACCCGATTCTTTCAAACTTCAAAGAGGGGCTCTCCGTACTCGAGTACTTCATCTCAACCCATGGTGCCCGAAAAGGTCTCGCTGACACTGCTCTCAAGACTGCAGATGCAGGATACCTTACCCGAAGGCTGGTTGACGTGTCACAGGATGTGATTATCACCGAGGAAGACTGCGGCACACTACGTGGACTGGCGGCTACTGCCATCAAGAACAATGAGGAGGTAGTTGAGTCACTTTATGACAGGATCCTTGGCCGCACCACTGTGCATGATATCTACAATCCCCTTACCGGTGAGCTGATAGTATCATCCGGGTCAGAGATAACCGAAGATGTCGCCAACCGCATTGACGAGTCGCCCATAGAGCAGGTTGAGATCCGTTCAGTGCTTACCTGTGAATCAAAGAAAGGAGTCTGCGCCAAATGCTATGGCCGTAACCTGGCAACCGGGAGAATGGTTCAGAAGGGCGAGGCCGTGGGGGTCATAGCCGCACAGAGTATCGGTGAGCCTGGCACCCAGCTTACACTGCGTACATTCCACGTGGGAGGTACAGCATCAAACATCACCACCGAGTCAAGCCTTATTGCCAGGTATGGCGGAGTGGCTGTAATTGAGGAGGTCAGAACCGTATCCAAAAAGGATCCTGAGAAAGGTGCTATTGACATCGTAATAGGACGCCTGGGAGAACTTAGGATAGTTGACAAGACAACGGGAATCGCACTGACAACCCATACCATTCCTTACGGAAGCAGACTATACATCAAACCCAACCAGGAGGTAAAGAAAGGCGATCTCATTTGCGAATGGGATCCCTTCAATGCCGTCATCATCTCCGAGGTGTCAGGTAAGGTGGCATTTGACTACCTCATTGAGGGCGTGACCTACCGCGAAGAGTCTGACGAACAGACAGGCTTCAAGGAGAAGGTGATCATTGAAAGCAGGGACAAGACCAAGAACCCGACTATCAAGATCATGTCAGCCGAAGGAGTGGAGATCAAGTCTTACAACCTGCCCGTTGGCGCTCACCTGGTAACCGACCTGAACAAGATGGTGGAAGCCGGCGATACCATTGTCAAGATACCAAGAGCAGTTGGCAAATCTGGTGATATCACCGGTGGTCTGCCAAGGGTAACTGAACTGTTCGAGGCACGCAATCCGTCCAACCCGGCTATTGTGACCGAGATTGACGGTGAGGTGACCTACGGTAAGATCAAGAGAGGTAACAGGGAGATCTCAATCACCTCCAAGTCAGGTGAGATGAAGAAGTACCTTGTGCCGCTGTCAAAGCAGATACTTGTACAGGAGAATGATTATGTCAGGGCCGGAACACCCCTCTCTGACGGTGCCATCACTCCGGCAGACATCCTTGCTATCAAGGGTCCGACAAAGGTCCAGGAGTATATAGTCAATGAGATACAGGAGGTCTATCGCCTCCAGGGTGTGAAGATCAATGACAAACACTTTGAGATTATTGTCAGACAGATGATGCGCAAGGTGGAGATAATTGATCCGGGTGACACTAAATTCCTTGAACGTCAGGTGGTTGACAAACTGGAGTTTATGGATGAGAATGACTGGGTCTATGGCAAGAAGATAGTTCTTGATGCCGGTGACAGTCAGACCCTCAGGCCGGGCCAGGTGATCACTGCCCGCAAGCTCAGGGACGAGAACTCACTGCTCAAGCGCCGAGACCTCAAGCTCATTGAGTCAAGGGATGCCGTGCCTGCAACCTCACAGCAGGTGTTGCAGGGTATCACCCGCGCTGCACTCCAGACCAACAGCTTCTTCTCGGCAGCATCATTCCAGGAGACAACCAAGGTCCTTAATGAAGCTGCAATTCTCGGGAAGATAGATTTCCTCGAGGGACTCAAGGAGAACGTCATCGTCGGACACCTTATCCCGGCAGGAACAGGTCTCAGGGAGTACAACAACGTTATCGTTGGATCTCTGGAGGATTATGAGTCACTCGTTCATGCCAGCCCCAGTACCAGCGAAGTAGAACAGGAATAAAAACAGGATCATGTCAGAAAATAAGAATCAGGGACAGTTCAATATCGAACTGAGTGAAGAGGTTGCCGAGGGTGTATACTCAAACCTGGCAGTTATTACTCATTCACCGGCTGAGTTTGTCATTGACTTTATCAGGATTATGCCCGGCGTACCCAAATCAAAGGTCAAATCCAGGATCATCCTTACGCCGGAGCATGCCAAGAGGTTTGTGGCTGCTCTCTCTGACAATATTGCCAAGTATGAGTCCGTGCATGGACCCATTCGTGAAAACAAGGGATCAGGCCCGGTAATGCCCGTAACTTTCGGAGGGCCGACAGCCCAGGCATGATTTCTCACCAGTATAAGATGAGCCGGTTGATGAATCAGCCGGCTTTCTTTTTGCACAGATGGAAAATATGCGTTATTTTGCATGGTCTAATTACCTCAGAACCATGAAAAGAAACAGGATAACGGCCACGGTGGCCATGATTATTCTGATCATTGCCGGGATGGTGATGTCAGTGGGATGCAAGAAGCAACCGAAGTGCGGATGTGACGGTGATGCACTTGACACTCTGAGACAAACCCATGTCAACATATCATATGATGCAGTGAACAGGACCGCGCGTTTTACTCCTATCTGGGATTCTTATTCTATCTATTATTTCTGCAATCCCTCCCAGTGGATCAGTGAGCTGACCAAGTTCAAGCAGGGCGAAGAGATACTGGTCTCGGGTCCCTACTTTTACGAATGCAACTACTTGATGAACAGCAGTAACTCCTATTACTACAGTTACATGAGGATATACCAGATACAGGTGACAGAGGTAGAGGCATATGAGTGGGGGAAGTAGGTTTGTATGATTCATCAATGATGTCACGGCATCTGTGGCACTATACAACATATCATTCATCGGGGCCGGCAATGTGGCAGGATCACTTGCTGCAGGGCTGGCTGCCGCAGGTCACAGGATACTCTCCGTTGCTTCAAGGGGCGGAGAGAGCGCCAGGGAACTGGCGGCTCCCTTCGGGGCAGAATGGCGCCGTGACCTGACAGTGCCCGCAGGATGTGACCTCCTCATAGTATCAGTCTCCGATATCGCTGTCGGAGAAGTAGCTGAGAAGGCTGTCATCTCCCCTGGTACGCTCATTGCCCATACCGCAGGCAGTGTGCCTCTTGCAGCGCTGGGCCGCAGCAGCGGCGCCGGAGTACTCTACCCGTTGCAGACATTCACGAAAGGATTCCCTCCTGATCTCAGCCAGGTGCCTTTTTTTATTGAGGCTACTGACAGTAAAACCCTGCAGCTGCTAAGAGAAATAGGAGAAAGCATAGGGGCAGGAGCCTGGGACTGTGACTCGGAGAACAGGCGGAAACTGCACGTGGCAGCAGTCTTCACCAATAACTTCTCAAACTTTATGATGACCACCGGGGAGACCATAGCCAGGGAGGCCGGTATTGATCCGGTGCTGCTTCGCCCACTCATAGGCGAGACAGCCCGTAAGGCATTGCGCACCGGCCCCGAAGCAGCCCAAACCGGTCCTGCCGTCAGAGATGACACCGGTACGCTGAAAAGTCATATCGATTTGCTATCTTTCTCACCACAATACCAGAAACTATACCGGTTGGTCAGCAGAATGATAGCCGACCACTACAGCAAAAAGAAAAAATGACCAATTTCAAGGAAGAACTACGGGGAGTAAAAGCATTTGTTTTTGATATTGACGGTGTACTGTCAACACAGACCATAAGTCTTTCTGTTTGGGGTGTCCCGCTCAGGACCGTCAACCTCA
Source organism: Bacteroidales bacterium (assembly GCA_012513795.1). GTDB lineage: Bacteria > Bacteroidota > Bacteroidia > Bacteroidales > VadinHA17 > SR-FBR-E99. Next base: position 10,057 of record JAAZBN010000034.1, read on the forward strand.
GGGACGGTTATGCCCTTCAACTGGCAGTGAAAAAAGGGTATCACGTGGGGGTTATCTCAGGATCCAACTCCAGGGAGTATATTAAACGACTGAAAACGCTGGGCATTAATGATATCTATCTCAATTCACGCACCAAGAAGGAGAGTATGATGGAACTTGCTGCCAGATGGAATGTGGGTCTCAAGCATATACTCTATATGGGTGACGATATTCCCGACTTCGAGGTGATGAAGATGGTGGGTTTGCCTGCATGCCCTGCAGATGCCGACAGTGAGATCAAGCAGATAGCTGTCTATATCTCCGACAAAAAAGGCGGAGAAGGGTGTGTGCGCGATGTCATTGAACAGGCGTTACGCCTTCACAAAAACTGGATGGATCATGAAGCATTCTCCTGGTGAACAATTAAGAGACCTGATGACCCTGGTCCGGTTACCCAACCTCATGGTTGTGGCACTGACCATGATGCTCATGCGGTATGCCATCATCAGACCTCTTCTCGGGGCCATGCCGGTGACACTTGCCGGTGAACCAATGCTGAGCACTGTGATGACCTTCCGTCTGGGATGGATAGATTTCGTTATCCTGGTTATCTCAACGTGCCTGATAACAGCAGCCGGATATGTCATCAACGATTATTTTGACATCCGTACCGACCTGATCAACAGGGGCTCTATCATTGTTGGTAATACTATTACCAGACGAAAGGCCATGATGTATCACAACATCCTGAATATTTTGGGCGTGGCAGGCGGCACATACGTATCCGCAAGAGTAGGTTACGTGTGGCTGGGGGTCTTCTTCGTCCTTATATCAGGCCTGCTATGGTTCTATTCAGGTACTTATAAAAGACAGTTCCTAATAGGAAATATTGTAGTCGCTCTGCTTGTAGCCATGGTTCCTATGCTCGTGGTGGTCTATGATGCCGGACCCATCTACAGATATTACTCCCATGCGGCAACCGATTTTCCCGGTGTGGCAATACTCTTCTGGTGGGTGGGCGGCTTTGCCCTCTTTGCCTTCCTGACCACACTTATACGTGAAATAATCAAGGACATGGAAGATTTTGAAGGTGACAGGGAGACAGGAAGAAAGACCCTTCCCGTGAAGTCCGGGTTCACAATCTGCCGGGTGGTGGTCGTGGTACTGACCCTGATGACCATTCTGCTGCTCTATTTTGTCTGGTTCAGGTACCTTAATGACAGGATCACCCTTATCTATATATCTCTTCTGCTGGCATTGCCTATGGCCGTTGTCATATACAGGGTCATCACTGCCGGTGAGAAACAGCACCTTCATTTTGCCAGCAGGCTCATGAAACTGGTCATGCTCTTTGGAATACTCTATTCACTTGTTGCAGGTGCTATCATCACCTCGGGTAATATTCTTTAGGATGATTGATGACGGCCTGCACTATTATGATCTTATCCTTGCCTCTGCGTCGCCCCGTCGCCGTCAGCTGATGCACGAGGCCGGCTTTAGTTTCAGGACAGCAGAAACCGGTTTTACCGAACAATGGCCTCCACATCTCAGGGGTAAGGAGATAGCCGAATTCCTTGCTGCCGGCAAGGCTGATTCATGGAGTGAAAATATTGCCCCGCGGCAGATAGTCATCACGGCTGACACCATTGTCTGGTGCCGTGAGAGGCTTCTTGGCAAACCCCGCGATGATGATGAGGCAGTCAGTTTCCTTAAGCAGCTCTCGGGATGCAGGCATGAGGTTATTACCGGCATCTGTCTCAGAGACAGCGGGAGAAAGAGCGTCTTCTCCGTATCCACAGGAGTAACCTTCCGCGAGCTGAGCCATGAGGAGATTGTTTTTTACGTGGAGAATTACCGGCCTCATGACAAGGCAGGAGCCTACGGTATCCAGGAATGGATAGGCATGAGGGGCATAACCGCCATCGAAGGTTCATACTATAACGTGGTGGGAATGCCGGTTAGCGAACTATACACCGCACTGATACAATTTACCGGAAACAAAACCAAAACGATATGAAGAAACAGATTATGGCAGCCATGCTGCTGCTGGCGCTTGCTGCGCCGGGTGCACTGGCAGACGAGGGGATGTGGATCCCCGTGCTGATTGAAAAGTACAACATCAAACTGATGCAGGAGAACGGCTTTAAGCTGACCGCGGAGGATATTTACAGTATAAATAAAGCCTCAATGAAGGATGCGGTGGTACTTTTTGGCGGAGGGTGCACCGGTGAGTTTATCTCAGACAAGGGCCTGATAATCACTAACCATCACTGTGGGTATGGATATATCCACCGCCACTCAACGCTTGAACATGACTACCTAACCGATGGATTCTGGGCTGCGTCACATGCAGAGGAACTGCCTAACCCTGGACTCTCGGTAACCATACTGAAATATATGGAGGATGTTACTGACAGGGTACTGCAGGGAGTGACTGACAATATGGAGAGTGAGAAACGTGAGGCAATCATAAATGCCAATATCACCGCCATTAATGCTGAAGCGGTCAAGGGAACACATTACCTGTCAGCTGTCAGACCATTCTACCTGGGGAACCAGTATTTCCTGATTGTAAATGAGGTATTCCGCGATGTAAGGCTGGTAGGAGCTCCTCCATCTGCCATCGGTAAGTTCGGAGGAGATACCGACAACTGGGTGTGGCCCAGGCATACGGGTGACTTCTCCCTCTTCCGGGTCTATGCTGACAAGGAAAACAATCCGGCTGCATATTCGGCTGACAACGTGCCCTATCATCCGGCATACCACTTCCCGGTTTCACTCGCCGGAGTGAAGGAGGGCGACTTTACAATGGTCTTCGGTTATCCCGGCAGAACCCAGGAGTATGCTCCCTCACATCACATCAGAATGCTGAAGGATGTCATCTATCCAAAGCAGGTTGAGATACGCGGCAAAAAAATCTCCATCATGGAACAGGAGATGGCCAATGATCCTCTTGTAAGGCTGAAGTACACTGGCAAGTCATTCGGACTGGCCAATGGCTGGAAGAAATGGATCGGAGAGATACAGAGCCTTGACAGGATGAATGGGGTGGAACGGAAGGAAGCCTTTGAGAAGGAGTTCTCCGAATGGGTTTCTGCCGATCCGGGACGCACACGGAAATATGGCAACATACTCAGCGAATATGCCAAAATATATGAAGAGTATACACATAACTACCTGGTAGCCATCTATACCAATGAGGTGTTCGGCTCAACCGGGGTGGAGCCGGCAGCTTTGGCTGGTGCTTTCAACAGGGCTGTTGAGATAGCCGGCCAAAAGGATACCGGCCAGAAAGCGGAGCTTGAAAAGGAGCTTCAACGACTGAGTGGTTATGCTGACAATTTCTTCCGCAACTTTGACATGAATGTGTCAAAGCAGTTGTTTGTTGCCGTAATGGAGCTTTACGGAAACAATATTGCCCCTGAGTGGCAGACAGATGCCTACAGGGAGCTCGCATCCTCTGCCGGGGGAGATTTCGAATCCGTTGCCGACAGGCTCTTTGCCAGGTCTCTCTTCACTGATGAGGCAAAGGTGAAGGATCTTATAAGTAACTTCAACCCTAAAAAAGTGGAGAAGGACCCGTTTTACAGAATGGCACTTTCATCCTCAGAGCTCATCAGGTCAAGGATTAATGAAAAAATGGATGCTGCCGACAGGAGGCTGGCGGAGCTGAACAAGCTGTACATGGCGGCTCAGATGGAGAAGGGTAATGACAAGATCTTTTATCCTGACGCCAACTCCACCCTCAGGCTGGCATATGGCAAGGTCATGGGGTATGATTCGCGTGATGCCGTCTATCACAAGCATCAGACCACCCTTACGGGAGTAATGGAAAAGGATAACCCGGAGATATATGATTATGATGTGCCTGACAGGTTGAGGGAGCTCTATGAACAGAAGGATTTTGGCAGGTATGCCGTCAACGGCGATGTGCCGGTCTGCTTCATTGCCAACAATCATACCACAGGAGGTAATTCAGGCAGCCCGGTACTCAATGCAGAGGGTCACCTGATAGGGGTCAACTTTGACAGGGCATGGGAAGGAGTTGCATCTGACATTATGTTCAATCCGAAGCAGAGCCGCAATATCAGCCTTGATATCAGGTATGCGCTGTTCCTTATAGACAAGTTTGCGGGAGCAGGCTATCTTATTGATGAGATGACACTGGTTGGTGAGCCTCAGCATACTCCATGACCTGGAAGACAAACGCCTGCAGCCTGGTCTCCAGGGATACGGTATCCTGTCCGTCATATGGAATATTGAGGAAGGGTATGCTGTTGTAGTCCTTTCTGAATGAATCACTTACCGATGCAACCAGTGTTCCCGGCATACAGGTAAAGGGAAGTATGGCTGCTATGCCTGAAACGCCCCTCTGTGCCAGCGCTGCCGAGGTGCCCATGGCTATCGGGGGATCTCCGTCATAGAACTCGCTGACATACCTGTTGCTCAGCTCAAGCATCTCATGAAGGGAGACATCCTTGGTAGTGTCTGTATATTTGTTGATGCCCCTGAGGAGATAGTCAACGATCACCTCCTGGCCAATTGCCTGGATCTTTGATTTGATCACTCCCCTGGTGTCATTCTTCCACCGGCTGTCGCGCGTATATCGATGAGTGGAGTAGGTTATCCACTCCGAGAAGGGGCCTATGGTTACCTCAGCCCCCAGCGCCTCAAGCCTGTTGGCAATATTGCCGTTGCACCCGGCGTTGTCACGCATATATACTTCGCCTATAACCGCAATGACAGGCTTCCTGCGGCTCTTGTCCACCTTCACGGACATGAACTCGTGCGCTGTCTCCACGAGTATTCTTCGCAATCCCCTGCAGTTATTCTCTATGGAAGCCTCGGTCTTCTTCAGGGCAGCCTGGTAGACAGCTTCAGTGTCTCCTGCGCTGAGCTCATAGGGCCTTGTCTCCCTGTAGAGTTTCCTGATATAGTCAAAGGCTACAAACCCTTTCCAGGCGTTGATCCGGAAGCGCTGGCTGCGGTTGCCGGCAAGATCAGCATATGATGTGTCATTCGAAGGGGTCACCAGTTCAGCCTCACTGAAGCCGAGCCTGTCGAATAGTATTCTCTGGAACTGGTTATACTGCCCGAACCGACAGGGCCCGTTATGATCTGGCATGAAGAAGCTCATCTTCGACGGGTCACTGCCAGGCTCCATAAGCTTTTTGAGGAAGCTGCCCGTGGTGCAGATCATCGGAAAGCACTCCCTGGAGGAGGTGTATTTTCTTCCCAGCGCAATATCCTTTTCTGTCTGTCTGGGCAACACCTCCGAGGGGATGCCCACGCTGCGCGCTGCCGCAGCAACAAAATAGGCGCCGTCATGCATATATGGGAAATAGAGGGTTCTGTCAACGGGAGGTTCAGCAGGACTGGGCCGCGGCCTGATAATCTCGATCTCCTTCTTCTCATTCTGTTCTGATCCCTTCAGGCTGTCAAGGAAGGCCTCGATACGCGTTACCATCCCGGCATCGGCTGAGTGCTCGTCCACCTCCAGGTGGAGGAATGGCTTACCCTTGAGTTCCTCCGTAATATAATGCCATATAAAAGAGTCGGGGCCGCACCTGAAGTTGCTGATATAGACTGCATAAAGCCCGTCGGTTTTCGCCACATGCTGGGCCGCGGCAATCATCTTCTGCCCGTTGGGCCAGTACATGTTCCTGTAGTTGCCGTAGATATGAGCCGGTGAAAGATCAAGCATGTCAAGCGGTATGGGCATGACATTCTGCGCCAGCAGCTTCTCCGTCAGGTCAAGGTTCAGATGAGGATCAGTGCTGTTGTATGGTCTGCCGAGGATGATGACCGGGCGGCAATCTTCCGGGAGATTGCCCATCACCGTTTTACCATATTCCACCAGCCCCTTCTCAAAGGCTACCTGGACGCCGTCAGCCTTGTAGATCGCATTTTTTATCCTTTTGGCATCAAGCTTGAATCTCTCGCCGAAGAAGGAGGTCATCTCCTTAACCAGGGCTCTCTCAAAGTACCTGAAATGGAGGGTGGGAGTGAGGAACTTCCTTTCTTCCACTTTTCCCCGCAGGGCTGCCCTGACCATGAAGGGAAACGACTGTATCCAGGGACAGTTGGAATTGGTGGTGGTGTCTCCCTCGCGATATTTGCTGCTGACAATGAAGGGCAGGAAAATATAGTCGACACCCCTCTCAACCAGGTCCACTACATGGCCGTGCATCAGCTCCACGGGAAGACAGGTCTCCGCCGTGACGGTCTCCAGGGAACGTGTCACCAGGCTCTTGTCAGACTCGCGTGACAGGACAACGTTAAAACCGGTCTCTTCAAAGAATGTCCGCCAGAAGGGGAACTGCTGATAGTAGATCATGAGCGCCCTGGGGATGCCCACCGTCGGCTTGCCGTCGGACTCCCTCTCCCGGTAATCGCCCATGAGCATCTCGGTTCTTTTTTTGAAGAGATTGGGCAGATGGTCCGTCTTTTTCTTTCTTGAGTCTATCTCATATTTCTCACAGCGGCCGCCGTAAAAGAGAGGTTTGCTCTCACCGGCAATCTTCACACTGCTTATCTCACAGTGATTGACGCAGCCCTTGCATACAAACCTGGTGATGTCATACGAGGCGTTGCGTATGCCGAAACCCTTGAAGGTTGTCTTCTGGCCTTCGGTCATCGTTTTCTGTGCCAGAATGGCGGCCCCTATGGCACCGGTAACGTCAAAATGAGGCGGGATGATGATCTTCTTTCCCAGCACCTGCTCGAAGGCAGCAACCACAGCCTTGTTGTTGGTCACCCCGCCCTGGAAGAAGATCTTGTTGCCTATCCGGCGGTCAGCGACCACCTTCTGAAGGTAGTTGTATACTATTGAGTAGGCCAGGCCGCCTACGAGGTTGTCATTCCGGGCGCCCTTCTGCATGAAGCTGTTGAGGTCTGATTCCATGAAGACGGTGCAGCGGTCGCCCAGCTTCACCGGCGAGGCCGATTTCAGTGCCATGCTGCCGAATTCGTCAACGATACTTATGTTCAGCTTCTCTGCCTGTTCTTCAAGGAACGAGCCGGTACCGGCAGCACATACCTTGTTCATCTCGAAGTCGACCACCACACCGTTCTCAATGCTGATGTACTTTGAGTCCTGACCGCCGATCTCAAATATTGTATCGACGGTAGGGTCATAATCAATGGCGGCAGTGGCCTGGGCCGTGATCTCATTACGGATGGTGTCGGCACCGATGAAGTCGCCGGTGAGATACCGGCCGGAACCGGTGGTGCCTGCCCCGATCACCTCCACTTCTTCGCCCACCTCGTCGTATATCTCGCTCATGCCTCTCTGTATTGCTTCCAGCGGCTTCCCGGCAGTGGGGAGATAGCGTCTTGCCACAACATTGTGTTCTGCATCGATAAGCACAACGTTGGTACTCAGCGATCCTACATCCACCCCCAGGTAGACGGGCAGCTTTTCAAGGCCGTTTTTCATGAACCTAACCTCCTTGCTGTAAAGGGCTTCGGATTCTTTCAGCTGAGGAAGGCTGACAAAAGTAGAGGCGTTACCCTGCAGATACTTCTCCAGCTTCTTCAATCCGGAAAATCTGCCCTGGTTCGTTCCGTTGGACCGCACATACATGACCGCCCCAATAGCACCCATGGATGCATGGTGCTCAGGAATGATCAGCTCATCACCCGTAAGACCGAGCACCTCCCTGAAAGCTCTCACCATACCTGCGTTTGCCGCTACCCCTCCGGAGAAGACTACGGGCTTTCTTATCTCCTTGCTGCGTGCGACTGTACTGCGAAAGTTCCTGGCAAGGGCGAAGCATAACCCTGCTACAATATCATGAAGCGGTGTGGCGATCTGCTGGTGGTGTATCATATCGCTCTTGGCGAAGACACTGCAGCGTCCGGCTATCCTTGGCGGGTTGACTGACTTCATGGCCATCTCCCCAAACTCCTTCTCTATGGCTACTCCTATCCTTCTTGCCTGCTGGTCAAGGAATGACCCGGTACCGGCAGCACAGATGCTGTTCATCTCAAAGTCAACCAGCCTGGCAAACTCATCTCCCGGCTCCCTGTCAAGCATTATCAGTTTCGAATCCTCTCCCCCTATCTCTATCACGGTGCGGGCATCAGGATAAATCCTTCCGGTGGAGGCAGCCTGTGAAATGATCTCGTTTACGAAAATGCCTCCGATCAGCCCGGAAGCCAGCTTGCCGCCCGTGCCTGTCAGTGCAATCCCATTGATGGAGACAGCAGAATAATCATTCAGCAGTGAAGAGAGCCGTTCATGCAACTTGTTGAAAGGCTTGCCATGAACATAATCATAATAGTCTTCCAGTACATTGTCGTCTTCATCCATCACCACCGTGTTCAGTGAGACGGATCCAATGTCCAGTCCTATCATAACATCCCTGGCTGATAATTTATCTGAAACTGCCATGGCACAAAGACTTGGAAATTTTCAGTATCCGGGCCTAATTATTAATAATACCAAGTTAAGCAATTTTGCACATTGAGAAATGAAATGTGTTATTATTCATGCTATTCTCAAGATACCGGCAAAAAAAACGCTCCCGGTGAGGGGAGCGTTCAATAATCTCAGTTGGTTTTCAGTGTGATTGTCTTTGCCTTTAGGGCAGGTCACACAAAGAGTGAATGTTTAGTTGAGCAGGAGTTTCATGTCCTCATCAACTGATGTAATACCTGCTATTCCAAACTTTTCAACCAGCACATTAACGACGTTTGGCGAGAGGAAGCCCGGAAGCGTGGGGCCGAGGTGGATATTCTTCACACCAAGATAAAGAAGTGCAAGGAGAACGATTACAGCTTTCTGCTCATACCATGCAATGTTGTATGCTATTGGTAGTTCATTGATATCATTCTTGCCAAATATATCCTTTAGAGTCAGTGCGATCACAGCCAGTGAGTAGGAGTCGTTGCACTGCCCTGCATCAAGTACACGCGGGATACCGTTTATATCTCCGAGCTTGAGCTTGTTGTATCGGTACTTGGCACAACCTGCGGTAAGGATCACGGTGTCCTTCGGGAGTTTCTGCGCGAATTCCGTGTAGTATTCACGGCTCTTCATGCGGCCGTCACATCCGCCCATCACAAAGAATTTACGTATGGCGCCACTCTTCACAGCCTCAACAACCTTATCGGCAAGCTGAACAACCTGGTTGTGTGCAAAGCCTCCGATGATGCTTCCCTCTTCAATGGCTACAGGGGGCTTGCACCTTTTGGCATGCTCAATGATAGCTGAGAAATCCTTCTCCTTGCCCGGCTCCCTGTCAGGAATATGGGGGCAGCCGGGATAGCCTGACGAACCGGTTGTGTAGATACGGTCGCGATAGCTGTCGCGCAATGGTACTATGCAGTTGGTTGTAAAGAGGACGGGACCGTTGAAGGTCTCAAACTCGGTCGTCTGTTTCCACCATGAGTTGCCGTAATTGCCAACGAAGTGGCTGTACTTCTTGAATGCGGGATAGTAATTGGCAGGCAGCATCTCACTGTGAGTGTATACATCAACTCCTGTACCCTCAGTCTGACGAAGCAGCTCTTCCATATCCTTCATGTCATGGCCGCTGATCAGAATGGCGGGATTATTCCTTACGCCGATGTTTACCTCCGTAATCTCCGGATTACCGTAGCTTGTGGTGTTTGCCTTGTCAAGCAGGGCCATTACTTCCACCCCGTGCTTGCCTGTTTCCAGCACGAGAGCTACCAGCTCGTCAGCTGATAAGGAATCATCAGTAGTGGCGGCAAGCGCCTTCTGGATGAATGCATCCACGCTGTCACTGTTGTATCCGAGGTTGCCCGCATGCTCGGCATAGGCTGCCATCCCCTTTACTCCGTAGATGGTCAGCTCGCGGAGTGACCTTACATCCTCGTTCCCGGTTGCAAGAACGCCTATGGTTGCTGCTTTGGCAACCAGGTCAGCCTCGTCTGCAGGCTTCCATGTAACACTCTCATGAACGTTGTCCGGAATGGAAATACCTTTGGCTTTCATTTCACCTGCAAACTTGTCCCTGAGAGCAATTCCCTCGTGGATCCTCTCAATGATCCGGGAATTGTCAAAGTTCGCGTTTGTGATCGTTGTGAAGAGAGCTTCCTGCACAAAGCGGTCAACCTTTGCATTGGAATAGTGGTGCTGACGTGCTGTTGTCCCAAGGATGGAGATACCCTTGGCAATCCAAACCAGCATGTCCTGCATCACGGCAACATCATCTGTCTTGCCGCATACGCCTCTGGTGACGCAGCCGGTTCCTTTTGCCGTTTCCTGGCACTGGTAACAAAACATACTCATGTCTTCAATTTTTTTGAGGTTTATAGTATAGTATTTACTGTTTATTAAATCCAATTGTCCTGCAATATTTTTCCTTCAATGCTGACAGTTATTGCTTTTACCGGGACTTTTCTCGAGGCTCTTGCCAGGGCTGTGCGGACCATCTGTATCAGACCACTGCAACAGGGTACTTCCATCATCATCACGGTGATGGTATTGATACGGGCAGCGTCTATCATTACTGTCAGTTTATCAATGTATGATTCTGTGCCATGATCAAGCTTGGGACAGGCTATTGCCAGTGCTTTCCCTTTAAGATGGCGGCTATGAAATGCCCCCATTGAAAATGCCACGCAGTCGGCTGCAAGAAGCAGGTCAGCCCCCCTGTAGGCAGGGGCATTCGGGTTGACCAGGTGCATCTGTACCGGCCAGTGGGTAAGATGAGACGGGGCGTCATCCGCCTCCGTCGAAACCTTTAATGACACGGCAGGAGCAATTATCCTCTCCGCGCTGCCAGGACAACTGCCTCCGTGATTGAGATGAACGGCAGGGGAGGAGAGTACTCTCTCTGTTTTGCCGTTTATAGCGGCAAGGACTTCATCCACATCAAACATTAATGCATCGCGGTTTACAACCAGCCATGTCGTACCCTCTTCAAGATAGCCGTACTCATGATGATCCTTCAGATGTTTCAGATGGGCCTTTACAGTGTTTGCCCCTTTTTTTACCATCTCACTGATCACAGCAATTTCGTCATAGGGCTCTGCCTCACGTCTCTCTACAGTGATAGCCCCTTCCGGACAGTACCCGATACAGGCTCCCAGACCGTCACACATAAGCTCCGACACAAGCCTTACCTTGCCGTCAATCACCTGGAGCGCCCCTTCATGGCAGTTTGGCACACAGAGTCCGCAACCGTTGCACTTCTCCTCATCTATCTTAATAATATCCCTTTCCATCTCCAGGTTCATTCTTACATGTGCAAAGATAGATCAGTGAGAGGTGCTGATTTGTATCAATTGTTACAATTTGCAATTATTTTCTATTTTTAAAGAAAAAACTATGCGGTTTCCGGTATTGAATGACAGCACTCTTTTCAGAGGATTAAGTGAGGCTGAGATTGAGAACCTGCTGGAGGGGACCGGTTACAGGGTGAGGTTCTTCCCTTCAGGCACCATGATAGCATTGGCAGGAGAGGAGATACATTCATTAATGATTGTGCTCTCAGGCAGTGTCAGGGGGGAGATGTCGGCTCTGGCAGGTCGCACAATAAAGATTGAGGATATCAATCCGCCTCAGGCACTGGCATCTGCAGTCCTTTTCGGGTCCGGAGCAAGGTATCCTGTAACCGTAGTTGCCAACATTGACTCTGAGTTGCTGATAATCAACAAGGAAGATTATCTGACACTGATGATTGGTGACAGGCGCCTTTTATCCAATTACTTGACTTTCATCTGTAACAAAGCCCAGTTCCTTTCAGGCCGGCTCAGGTTTCATTCATTCCATACAATCAAGGGTAAATTTGCGCATTATATCTCTGCTCTCCCCGGAGCAGCGATGGGAAGAGTAATTATTGACCGTACCCAGCAGGAGCTTGCGGAGTATTTCGGTGTGACCCGGCCATCGCTTGCCAGGGCAATAGGGGAGATGGAACATGATGGTCTGATTGCTGTTGACCGTCGTGAGGTCAGGTTGAAAGACATGAAGGGTCTCTCGCGCCTCTATGAGGTCTGATGCAGCCTGCCTCTGCCTTTTTTGGTGTGACCGGTGGCAGGCAGCATCACGGTGAAACAGCTGCCGCTGCCGGGGGTGCTCTCTACGGTGATGGTACCTTTGCTCAGTGTCACCAGCTCATGCACAAGCCTGAGACCTATGCCGGTGCCCTTTTCAGAGTCAGTGCCGGGAGTGGATTCCAGCTCGCTCTCCGTAAACAGCCTTTTCTGCCGCTCCGGGCTGATACCTATACCATTGTCACAGATACTGATCGTAACCCAGTCAGATACCTCCTCCTTCTGCCTGACAACAATGTTGACCCTGCCTCCATGGTTGGTGTATTTGATGGCATTTGAAAGAAGATTTCTGATGACAATATCAAGTAGGTCCCTGTCAAACCATCCTCTGGCTTTCCCAACCTGAGTGAAATTGATAGAAATGTCTTTCCTGTCAGCACCATCCTTGAGTATGCTTATATTGGTGAGGATCAGGTCGGCGAGGTCATGCTCCGCCGGAGCGCAACGGATCATGTCTTCCTGTCCTCTTCCCCAGACCAGCATGTTCTCAAGCAGGGTTATCAGCTGCTGCGATGACTGGATGCATGCGTCGGCCATAAGCTCTGTCCGTTCACGAAACTCTTCCTCCTTAAGCATATAAAGAGTATAGAGTATGTTGACCACCGGGCTGCGGAGATCATGAGATATTACTGAGAAGATCTTATTTTTAAGGTTGATGGTTTCGGAAAGTTTTCTGTTCTGGCGAGCGATGTGTTCATTCCTGCTGCGCAACTCGTCACTCCTTTCCTGCAGTTCTGCTGTACGCTTCTTTACCCTGTTCTCAAGATCGCGGTTGAGCTCTTCCAGTTGTGCTGCCAGTCTCTCCCTCTCCTGTCCGCGTCTTACCCATCCCCGTATAAGCAGCGTTGCCTGGATAAAAACAAAGGCCAGCATGGTGAATGAAAGTATGTAAAGCCTCTGGTTCTCTTCAAGAGCATTGGAGAATAGGATATCTGAGATCAGGCCTATGGCGATGGTCATGAAGGCAATAAGATAAAGCACGTCAATCCGGTTGCCCGTTACAACGCCCCTGATGCTCATAAAGATGGCATACAGCAGCACCAGCACGGCCGATGCCTGGATAATCCACACCGAATAGGAGAATAGATAGATGGGAAGCAGTATTATTGCTGCAATGCCGAATAGGAAGATAACGTCAATAGCTATGGCAAATCTCCTGAACCACCTGGTTGGATAGATAAGGTATGCCAACCATGCACCTGAAGTGATCATGAATAACAGTATCAGGTATTCTCCCCTGATGATGAGGTGCCAGTGTCTGACATCAACGATAGTGATGAGGTAGGGGGCCGAGAGAAAGGGGCGCAGGGCCAGGCAGAGTACAAGCAGTGAGAACATGAGCAGCTTCCTGTCTCTGCGGTCAAGAAGATAGAAGATAAGAAAGAAGAGAAAGGAGGCGAAGAGCATTCCTGAGACAGCAATGGATATGAACCACTGGTTAGTGAAATTGGTCTGGATGGCTTTAAATGAGCCTGTTTTCATTGGCATCCAGAATCCTCCCCGGCGATGCTCGTAGTTTGAGACTCTGATGAGTATCTCCAGTGTGTCACTCTTCGGCACGTAGCTGAAGAACAGGGGTTCATATGACGGAACAGACTCTGCACTGCTTCTGGCGGGTGTTCCGTTTCTCGCCATGGTGACGCCATTGATGCTTATCTCGTAGGAGGTGTCAAAAACCGGCATGTCAAACCCCATCCGGTCACGGTAGCCTGAAGGCAACAATATCAGGGTTCTGTAGGTGCCGTAACCGAATCGTGGCAGGCGTGATCCGTCAAGGGTATATTCGCTCCAGTATCCGGGGACCTTGCCGTAGAGGTCCGGGACAAGGGTGTCAGAGATATCCCCCGGAGAGCCATAGATGAATGTGCCGAACCAGAATTCCCATTCTCCGTTCATCCTTACTGAAAAATCATCTCCCTGCTCCAGATGCCTCAGGTCAAGAACGCCCTTTTCAACCCTGGAGGTGACATCTTCATTACTGCATGATATCAGCAAAAGAGAGACAACGGAGAGAAAGAGTCTCCACGGCACACCCACCCCGGCAGACATGTTTTACTGTTTTATGAAACCCCGGTTTTCAAGCAGTGCCTCAATACCCGGTTCACGGCCCCTGAAGGCAACCCACATCTCCAGTTCATCCTTTGACCCCTTGCGTGAGAGGATCTCTTTTTCAAAACGGGCGGCAACCTCAGGGTTGAAGATGTCACCGGTTTCCTTAAAGGCTTTGAATGCGTCTGCATCAAGCTGCTCACACCATATGTAGCTGTAGTACCCCGCCGAATATCCTCCGATAATATGGCTAAAGTAGGTTGACCTGTAGCGGGGGATAATCTCTTCTATGAGTCCATACTTATCCATCGCATTTTTTTCAAACTCACCTATATTGAGTTCAACAGGTTCGGTCAGAGAGTGGTACTCCATATCAAGTGATGAGGCTGCAAGGTACTCCACGGTGGTGAAGCCCTGGTTGAATTTGCCGGCTTTTACTATCTTTTCTATCAGCGCATCCGGAATAACTTCTCCTGTCTGGTAGTGTTTCGCGTATACCTTCAGTACCTCTGGTTCAAAGACCCAATGCTCCATTATCTGTGATGGCAGCTCGACGAAATCACGTGATGTGCCGCTAACATATTCAGTGTTAGACAGAAGGCTGTGAAGCGCATGCCCGAATTCATGGAAGAGGGTGCTTGCCTCATCAGGGGTCAGCAGCGAAGGGGTGTCTCCTGAGGGAGGAGTGAAGTTGGTGACTATGCTCACCAGGGGAGTCACGAATTTGCCCTTCTCATCCAGACGCTGGGGCCTCATGGCGCTGCACCATGCTCCACCGCGCTTGGATTCCCTCGGGTGGTAATCAATCATGAGGATGCCAACGTGCTTATTGTCACGCTTTACCTCAAATGTCTTTACATCAGGGTGATAGAGAGGAATGTCATTCCTCTCGCTGAATTCCAACCCATAGAGTCTGTTGGCTACATGGAACATTCCCTCAGTTACGTTTTTGGCTGAGAACCAGGGTTTCGTCTCCTCGTCGCTAAGGTCATACTTCTCCTTGCGGATTTTTTCCGTGTAATAGAACCAGTCCCACGGCTTGAGGCTGAAGTTACCACCTTCCCTGTTAATCAGCTCCTGCTGGGCTGTTGCCTCCGCCTTTGCTACCGGAAGGGCTGCCTCCCATATCTGTGCAAGGAAATTAAGCACTGTCTCAGGCTCCTTTGCCATATTACGCTCAAGCACGTAATCAGCGTGACTTTCGTATCCGAGCAGTCGTGCCTTCTCCACTCGCAACCTGATGATGTCAGCCAGGATCTGGTTGTTATCATTGGCATTGCCGTTGTTGCCACGCATCATATAGCCCCTGAACATCTTCTCTCTCAGAGTCCTGTTGTCAGCATAGGTCATGAAAGGAATATAACTGGGGTTATGCAGGGTGAAGAGCCACTTGCCATCCATTCCCCTGGCCCTGGCTGCATCGGCAGCCTGTGCCCTGATACCTTCGGGAAGCCCTGAGAGATCCTGCTCATTGTCAATGACAAGGGTGAAACCATTGGTCTCAGCCAGCAGGTTCTCACCGAATTTCACTGAGAGGAGTGAGAGCTCGCTGTTCAGCTTGCGGAGTCTCTCCTTGTCTTCGGGTGCGAGGCCGATACCGCTCCTTATGAAACCGAGATATTCATCTTCCAGCAGTTTGCTCTCTTCCGGTGTCAGGTCAAACTTATCGCGGTTTTCATAAACTGATTTTACCCTTTCAAACAGTTTTTCATTGAGAGCTATGTCATCCCTGTGCTTTGAGAAAAGGGGAGACATCTCCCTTTGCAGGGCCTGTATTGAGTCATTTGTGTTGGCTCCGCTAAGTGGACCCATGGCACGCTGGACTTTCGTCAGCAGCTCGCCTGTGAACTGCATTGCCCTGATAGTGTTGTCAAAGGTAGGTTCTTCCTGATTGTTTATGATGGCATTGACCTCAGCCATCTGTTCCTCCATTCCTTTCAGGTATGCAGGCTTGAAATGTTCGAATTTAATCTGATCAAACGGGGGTACCTCAAACGGTGTGTCCCAGTCACAGTAAAACGGATTTTCGCAAGTCTCCTGTTTGCAGGAGACTGCTCCCAGTGAAAAGATCAGCAACATGATGAGAAATTTCTTCATAATGGTTAATATTACGGGTTTGGCTGGCTAAAATATAGATTAATACCCTAAAATACAACGATTCATAACTCATTCAGGTTGTTTTACAGCATGAACAGGAGTGAGCCACTAGCTGAACTCAACCAGCGGATCGCCTTTGCTGATCCTGTCGCCGCTCTTTACGAGAATATTTTTAATGACACCTTCCCTGTCTGACAGAACTTCCCTGATGGTTTTTCCTATCATGATGTACATCAGGATCTCACCTTTCTTTACTGTCTCTCCCACGTTGAGCAGTTCCTCATCCGGCCAGTAGGTTCCCGTTGTTCCCGAATAGAGGAATGCTATGCCGCTTTCCGGCGAATTCAGTAGTTTTCTCGGAGCTACCCTGGCTGTCCCCGTTCTGGAAAGTTCAGCCTGTCCCTCCTCAATCTCCTTCAGGAATCTCTTCTTTGCCACTCCTGACTTATAGTCGCGGTATTGCCTGTCATGCATTGCCAGTTCAAATAGCTCCTCTTCGTCCGGTCCATGGGGCCATCCGTTCTCTTCCATCTCTTTCCGGTAACTGTCAAGAGCATCCGGGTAGTTATCCTGCGGGTTGCCTTCATAGAACTCTTTGCCCTCTTTTGCGGCCAGCGCAACCAGCTCCGGCGCCAGCGGCCCCGGCAGCTTTCCTGCACGCCCGAGCAGCATGTCCCAGGTGTTGGGGTCAATCATGGCAAAACGCTCCCTGCCGTTGACCAGTGATACAATGTTCATCAGTGCAACGTTTTTGACATACTGGCTGAAAGGAGTAACAAGCGGTGGATATCCCATCATTGGCCAGATATGCTCTACCTCTCTGAAGAGCCAGACAACCAGTTCATCTTCAGTCATCTCCGGTTTCTTCTTGGCTTTCAGGGCAGCATTGATGCCCTGGTGGACGCCCTTGAGGTCAGCCATCATGCTGCCCATCATTCCTCCCGGAAGCCCTGATCCTATCAGAAGCGAGGTCATCTGCCTGTTGCGCGGGTCAATGAAGTAACCCAGGAAATCGTCAATGAATTCCTGGGTGAGTGACCTTACCTTCATGTAGGCATCCATGTTTATCTCAGGAACATCAAAACCGGCATCCTTCATCACTGCCTGCACTGCTATCACGTCAGGGTGGACCATTCCCCAGCTCAGCGGTTCCATGGCCACGTCGATATAGTCAGCTCCGGCCCGTGCAACCTCAAGCATGGATGCAACCGACATCCCCGGACCGCTGTGACCGTGATACTGCACAAGGATACCGGGATATTTCTTCTTTATCCTCCTTACAAGCTCACCCAGCGAGGCTGGACGCCCAACCCCCGCCATGTCCTTAAGACATATCTCATCAGCTCCGTATTCCACGAGATGACCTACAACGCTCATGTAGTAATCAACCGTATGCACGGGAGAGTGGGTTATGGAGAGTGCAGCCTGCGATATCATACCGGCTTCGCGGGCGTACCTGATTGAAAGCTCCAGGTTGCGGTGATCATTCAGTCCGCAGAAGGAACGTGCAATATCCACACCCTGCGCCTTCTTAACCTTATACATCAGCCTCCTGACATCTGCAGGCACCGGGTACATTCTTATGCCGTTGAGCGCCCTCTCAAGCATGTGGGTCTGTATACCCGTACTGTTGAATGGTTTAACCCATTCCCTTACAGCGGTGTTGGGATTCTCGCCGTAGAGCAGCTGCACCTGCTCAAAGGCACCTCCATTGGTCTCAATACGGTCAAAACAGCCCATCTCAACTATATACGGAGCTACGGTTGTCAGCTGATCAACCCGGGGCTGATA
>JAAZBN010000268.1 GCA_012513795.1 Bacteroidales bacterium
AGAGAACAGAGAACAGAGAACAGAGAACAGTCGGTCCCTTCTGCACTTCAGATGCCGAGGGTTGACAGGGAGGACTGAGTTTGTCTGTGTATCCTCAGAAAAATACTCTCATTCCGGCGCCTGCCGGGGAGATGGCAACAGTAATACTGGCCACAGGGCTTCGTTCAATGCCGGGCTGGGCATTGTAGATATTCACAGACCGGACAAACTGCGAGTTGCCTTTGAGCATAAAGGGAATTCCGGCCAGTGCCATTCCGCACCCTACCAGGAAAGATCCTGTGTTGGCCCCGGAAACATCCAGGCTACCACTGTTGAGTGTCTCAACATCCTTCAGTGAACTGATAAGCGATGAGGCTCCAATCACAAGGCAGCCTCCGGCAACGAGGCCGACACCAATGCCGGAATTCCTTGAGGACTTTCTGAATTCATCAGCTGATCCCTCATACCCTTTAAGCACCTTATTGATCTCTTTACGGTCAAGGCGCTGACCATTCTGAAGATATTGTTTTCCGAGGCCCTTTTTCTCAATGGTTATCGGGCTTACTTGCTGCGCTGCTGCCGGCATGCATGATATGATGCAGATCACGGCAATAATGATACTCCTCATCACGCGGGTTTGTTTAATGAAATATAGACAAAGGATATTAAATAATGGCTAAAAGTTATGCCATATTATTGAAATATGTAATAAATTAGCTTTAAAAAATTAAAAAAATCAACGGGAAGTGGTCCGGGCCGGTTTGTGAAGGTTGAATGTCAGTAGTGTCAGAGATGTCACGGTGCAGTGCCTCAGAAACCTGTTACACGGCAGAGTAAGCAGAATATTTATATTCACTTTCAGATTAATTTAAATTTTAATAAGATGAAAACAAAGAAGTTTTTAATTGGCCTGGCCATTGGGGTATTGATCTTCTCTGTTTCAATTCTGGAGACAAGTGCCCAGTATCATTATGCCGGTTGGGTTGACCGCAGTGATGAGTTGCCCGGTATGATAAGTGACGGAGAGATGTTGCTTATTGCCGGGGGCGCATTGCTAGTTGTAGGAGGTGTGATTACCTACATAATCATTAAGAAGAAACAGGACAGCAAGCTGGAATCTCTGATACCTGATTCTCCTGAGAATCCGGAATCCTTTTTCGGGGTGGCTGACCTTGGTGAGACAAGCTCGGTCAGGACACTCGTCAGTAATATTTGCCGGACGGTGGACAGGTCAAACGTATTATTCTTTTCAAGGATTGAAAACATTCAGGCGATTGATCAGCGAAGCAACCGGGCGTTGTCAGTAGGTATCAGAGTCAATTTCTGACCGTCAGGGGCAAAAAGAAAGACGCCTGGTGGGGCGTCTTCTATATTCACTTAAATGAAGCTAAGGTCTACTGGTCACATTTGAGATTTGTCCGCTGTGCCTTGGCGGCTTCGGCAAACGGGCCATACTGGGCGTTCCTGAATGACTCACATGCGGCGCCGGTATTTCCCTGGCCTGCCTGTGCAACGGCGAGCTGATAGTAGAACATTGCTTTTGCTTCTGCATCACCTGTCTCAAGGTCAAGTCCTTTCTGTGCATAGGCAGCACCCTCGGCAAAGTTGTTTTTCTTGTTGTATGCGTCAGCAAAGAAGTAGAACAGTGTTTTGTCATCGCCATACTTCGCTGCTTTGCCAAGCAGCTCCAGCGCCTGGTCCAGCTGGTCAGCGCTGATAGCTTTTGAACCTGCTGCCCGGAAGTACTCCAGAGCACCGCCTTTTGCCTGTGCAGACTTGTCGGCATCCTTTTCGGGATCGAGCTTTGCCAGGAACAAATCGATGGTCTGTTCAAAAAGGTCAGCCTCCTCTCGGTTTCTGTAGATCAATGCCTTGTTGTAGATGGAGGCAATATGATCGGGATTGAGTGTCAGTACACTGTCAAATGCCAGCATGGCATTGTCATAGTCGTTTGCCGAGAAGAGTTCGGTTGCCATACGGTAATAACCATTAACGAGAATTTTCTGTGAATTAGCGCCATAGGTTGTATTTCCGTACTTTTCGGCCATTGATCCCGCCAGTTTGGCAGCGGAGATGATCTCTGCGGTCGGCTTCTTTTCATTGTAAGCTGTCGCAGCCAGCTTGTAATAGAGTCCCGGCAGAACCTGAACGGCCTTCTGTTTCAGATCATCGGCCGATTCTCCCACCTGATCGGAAAGAGTGATAACCTTTTCAAAGGCTGTTATTGCAGCCGGAACATCACTCTGAATAGCTTTGGCGCCTTCATTGTAGACTGCTATCACATCATTGCGCTCCTGGGCACTGAGACTGAGGCTGAAAAAGGCAGCAATACCTGCAGCAGCGACTATAAACCTTCTGATTTTCATTTTCCTTTTCCTTTTTTAATCGGGTTATTAATTACTGATTTTTGTTTTTCAGCGGGTAAATATAAAAAAACCGATCTTAAATACTACAATTATGATTTTTTTTACCCATCCTTATAATTGTCTGTAAGATACGTCAGGCCCATTTCAGGACTCAAGGTCACAGACGAATATTTGATACTATAGTTTATTTTTGATAGCTGATAACAATTATCTGATGAGTGAGAGAAACAAAATACATGCCAGCAGGGATACGAGCCTGAATATTGCATGGGCGGCACACGGCGGAGCTGCACCCGGTACTGCCTCGCTGGCTGAAGAATTCATGAGCCGCTTCATTCCTCCGGATACTTTCAGAATGACAGACAGTCATCCCGACATTATCCTGTTTATGAGTGGTGGTTCAGAACGCAGAGCTATAGAGTTGGCTGATCCTGAGCGGCCTGTACTTCTCCTGAGTATCCGTGGAAACAATGCATATGCGTCGGCAACGGAGGTTATGGCCTGGATGACCAATAACGGGAGGATTGCCATCCTCTCTGATGCTGCTGATGCTGCTGAGTCAGGCCTGCTGGGTAACTGGCAAAGGGTAGCTGCAGCCTGGAACAAGCTAAAGGGCAGTACGGCAGGTCTGGCAGGAAATGTCTCCGAATGGCTGGTAGCATCGGATGTATCTGCTGAGACGCTTCTCGGAAGATTTGGGATCAGCCTGAAGGCGAAGCCATGGTCCGGTCTGCCTGATTTTACGAAATCATCACCTGACAGGGCTCTGATGAAACGCTTTAACGGACAGGATAATCCTGATCTGGAGGATGCAGCCCGTGTGCTGACGCTGCTGCGAAGAGTGATCAGGGATAATAACCTGGATGCCATTGCTGTGGAGTGCTTCAGCCTGGTGCAGGAACGAAAGGTAACGGCATGCCTTGCTCTGGCACAGCTGAACGCTGAGGGAGCGGTGGCAGCCTGCGAGGGAGATCTAGCCTCCATGGCAGGCATGATGGCAGTAAAAGCGCTGACGGGCAGCGTTCCGTGGATGGCGAACACCACCCGGCTGACTGAAAAAAGCATTGTCCTCTCTCACTGCACTGTTCCCTTTGATCTTGTGAAAGACATGACACTTCGGACACACTATGAGACAGGTTTTTCCCTGGCTGTTGACGGGGAGATAAATGCGTCGAAGGTAACAGTCTGCAGGTTCTCGGAAAAGCTTGACCGGGCATTCATTGCTGATGGCAGAATTATCAGCAGACCACGTCTGGCAGATGCCTGCCGTACACAGGTTGAGATAGCGATTTCTCAGGAATCAGTCAGGGAACTCATGGAGAAACCGTTGGGCAACCATCTGCTCTTATTGCCAGGCAACCATGGTGAGCTGCTTCGCCTTGCCTGCAGGTACAAAGGGATAGCATTTGCCGGTTAAACTCAGAGCACCCGTAAACCTTCGGCCCGGTATTTTTGGAGTAGGAACGGGGTGTACAGGCCTCACTCGCGGTTGCCCAAAAGGCAGATATCTGTCTGTCCCAATCATCAATTTTCATAAATTGCACTAACAAAAGGGAGAAGAATTATGATTGTGACATGTGTTCATGTTAACGTAAAACCTGAAAAGGTTGAGGATTTCATAAAAGCTGTCAGGGCAAATCACGCAGGGACGTCAGGTGAGCCCGGAAACATCAGGTTTGATGTCTTGCAACAGGCAGATGATCCCTGCCGGTTCATGGTTTATGAGGTGTTTGAATCGGAGGAGGCTGTCCGCCTGCACAAGGAGACTCATCACTATCTTAAATGGAGAGACACTGTTCAGGAGTGGATGGCTGAGCCGCGCAGGGGGATAAGGTACACAGTACTGGAACCTTCAGACAGGTCATTATGGTGAAACCGTTCCGCCTGGCCAGAACGCCGCAGATACTTTTCGGAAGCGGTACACTAACTGATCTGCCGGCTATAGTGGCAGGATATGGGAGCAGCCTTGTCCTTGTCACCGGCGAAAAGTCATTTGCAGCTTCCCCGCAGGCCGGCCGTTTATATGAGCAGCTATCCACCCGGGGAGTAAAGATCCATCATGTCACCATTTCCGGTGAACCTTCACCAGCCATTATTGATGAAGCTGTCAACAGAATGAAGAAATCAGGAATCTCACTCGTTGTGAGTATTGGCGGCGGCAGCGTGATGGATGCCGGGAAAGCCATCTCCGCTATGCTGACAACAGACGGATCAGTTACTGACTACCTTGAAGTTGTTGGCGAAAAGGAGCATCCCGGCACAAAGGTGCCGTTCATTGCCGTGCCTACAACCTCAGGCACCGGCAGCGAAGCCACGAAGAACGCGGTTATCTCACAGGTGGGTAAGAATGGTTTCAAGAGATCACTGAGACATGATAATTTTGTGCCGGATATGGCGCTGGTGGATCCTGATCTTACCCTGAACACCCCGCCGGAAATAACGGCAGCGGCAGGTATGGACTGTTTCACACAACTGACGGAGGCATATCTGTCAACGAAAGCGAATGAATATACCGATGCCCTGGCATTGCAGGGAATCATGGCAATAAAACGGTCTCTCCTCAGATCATATACTCACGGTGATGATATTGATGCCAGGTCGGATATGTCGTTTGCAGCTCTCACCTCCGGCATATGCCTGGCCAATGCAGGGCTGGGTGCGGTGCACGGATTGGCAGGAATCATCGGAGCACTGTTCGACATACCCCACGGAGTGGTCTGCGGAACACTGATGGCTGGTGCAAATGAAGAGAGTGTCAGAGAGTTGCGTAAGAGCAAGAACGGTGAAGCGGCACTGCAAAAGTATTCCATCCTTGGCAGGCTTTTCTCTGACACTGCCATTAAGAGTGACTCATACTACGTCGACTTCTTTCTGGATTACCTGCGTGCGATAACATATCTACTTGAGCTTCCCGGGCTGAGCAGCTACGGCCTCACCAGCGATGATCTGCCCGCAATAACGGCACAGTCGGATGTGAAAAACAATCCTGTCATACTTGACAGGAATAGCATGGAAGAGATACTGACACGGAGACTTTAATTGTAAAAAATTGCCGGCATGGAGCATTCAGAATCATGAGAGTTTTATGGAAATGAAGTTTATCCTTGACGTTCATCTTGGCAGGCTGGCGAAGTATCTGAGGCTGTGCGGATTTGACTCTCTATTCAGCGCTTTCTATGATGACCGGGAGATTATTGAAGTGGCCATAATGGAGAGTCGGGTGATTCTCACCCGCGACCGCCTGCTGCTGAAGAGTGCCACCATGGCTACAGGCTACCTTGTGAAGTCACAATACCATGAGGAGCAGCTCAGGGAGGTCTTTGAGGAGTTCGGGCTGAAGCAGCATGTAAAGCTTTTCAGCAGGTGCATAGCATGCAACACCCTGCTGGAGGAGGTAAGAAAGGAAGATATAGCCGACCGGTTGCTCGCGGATACACGCGCCTACTATGACCGTTTCCGAAGATGTCCCGGATGTGACAGGATCTACTGGGAAGGGTCGCATTATGATAACATGAAGAAAAGCCTGTTGCCGTTGCTCTGACCTGCAAAGCATTCAGTTCTGGTTTTTTAGGCACAATCGGTTTAATTTTCTAATTTCGCGGTTTGCATTGATTCCAGCGGTACTCACTGACCCTCCGTGTAGTTATGATTAAAGGAAGGCAGTTCCGTGCCTGTAATGGTATGAAGCAACAGAAGAAAAGATCTGATAATCAATATGGCAGAATATTACAGAAAAGAAGCCGCTGAACTGATTAGCGAGCTTGGCGTAAGCGAATCATCCGGTCTCACCACGGCAGAGGTGAAGAAGAGGCTGGAGCAGTATGGGTACAACCAGTTGGAATCGAAAGCCGGGAAAAGTTTCCTGAGGATGTTCCTTGAGCAGTTCAGGAGCTTCATGATCATCATTCTGCTGATTGCAGCAGCCATATCGGGTGTTGTAGGTGTAATAGAAGGAGAGGGTTTGCTTGATACCTATATCATAATGGGTATCCTGATCGTCAACGCTCTCATCGGGGCCGTTCAGGAGAAGAAGGCCGAGACTTCGCTCGAAGCGCTGAAGGAGCTGGCGTCACCGCTGTCGAAGGTACTTCGCAACGGCGCAATTACAGAGGTGAACACCAGGGAGCTTGTGCCGGGAGATATTGTCATTCTTGAAACAGGCGCGGTCATACCTGCCGATATAAGGCTTACCGAGGCTGTCAATCTGAAGATACAGGAATCATCCCTCACCGGCGAGAGTGTTCCGGTGGACAAGCTCACCGAAGCACTGCAGGGGGATGATATCCCGCTGGGCGACAGGAAGAACATGGCATTCTCGAGCGGTATGGTTACTTACGGACGCGGAAGGGGAGTGGTTGTGGCCACAGGGATGCAGACAGAAGTGGGTAAGATTGCCGATATGCTGCAGCATGCAGGTGACACAGAAACCCCCATGAGTAAGAGACTAAACCAGCTGGGCAGGATGCTTGGTATTGTGGCGCTTGGCATCTGTGCGCTGATATTTGCTGTGGGAGTGCTCTACGGCAACTCTGTGATGAGCATGTTTATGACCGCGGTGAGCCTGGCTGTGGCAGCCATACCGGAAGGGCTGCCAGCCGTCTCCACAATTGTGCTGGCGATAGGTGTTCAACGAATGGTGAAACGCAATGCCATCATACGCACATTGCCTTCAGTGGAGACACTGGGCAGTTCCACCGTCATCTGTTCGGACAAGACCGGCACTTTGACCCAGAATCGCATGACAGTAGTTGAAGCATATGTCAATCATAAACATGATGTCATCAATCGCAGTGCCCCGGGCAGCAAGCTTAACGAAGAGGAGATGAAGCTGCTCTCTATCTCTGTGCTCTGTGCTGATGCATCCATGAAGATCAATGAGGATGGCAAGTTCACATTTACAGGTGACCCAACAGAGACTGCCCTGTTGGATTTCGGAGTGCTGTACAACGTCCATAAGGACGAGCTGGAGAGTTCATATCCAAGGGTGGCGGAGATACCGTTTGACTCAGAGCGTAAGAGAATGACAACTGTCAACAGGATGGGGGAGAAAGAGACCAGGGTCAATGTGAAAGGCGGACTGGATGAGGTGCTCAGCGTATGCGATAAGATAATCATCAATGGAGAGGTGAAACCTCTTGCCAGCCATGACATTGAACTTATCCGCGAAGCCAATGAGGCGATGGCCAATGCAGCTCTCCGGGTGCTTGCAATGGCTTACAAGGACTGCCATGAGGCGCCGCAGGAGGTGACGATTGGGCAGCTGGAGAACGGGCTTATCTTCACCGGTCTGCTGGGTATGATTGATCCTGCCCGTCCGGAGGTGATAGATGCAGTGGCGAAGTGCAATACAGCAGGTATCCGGCCTGTAATGATCACCGGTGACCACAAGAGCACTGCGCTGGCCATAGCCAGGGAGATTGGTATCTACCGCGAAGGAGATGTGGCAGTAACCGGATCGGAGCTTGAGCACATCAGTGATGAAAAGCTGGCAGCGTCTGTCGGCAGCATCTCCGTTTATGCCCGTGTGGCACCCGAGCATAAGGTCCGCATAGTTAAGGCCTGGCAGAGCCACAATGAAGTGGTGGCCATGACCGGTGACGGAGTCAATGATGCGCCCGCACTCAAACAGGCTGACATAGGTGCGGCGATGGGAGTAGTTGGGACAGACGTGGCCAAGGGAGCGGCTGACATGATACTCACCGATGACAACTTCGCCACAATCGTCTCTGCCGTTGAGGAGGGGAGGCGGATCTATGATAACATACTCAAAGTCATCCAATACCTGCTCTCAACAAATGTGGGCGAGATCTTCCTGATACTGGTTACTTCCATATTCAATATGGGTATGCCACTGCTGCCGATACATATACTCTGGATCAACCTGGTAACCGACAGCCTGCCTGCTCTGGCGCTGAGTGTTGATCCACCTGAAGAGGGTATTATGAAACGTAAGCCACGCAGCACCAAAAAGGGTTTCATGACCAGGGGCATGGTCTGGCGTGTAATGTATCAGGGGCTTATGATCGGATCCATTCCTCTGGTTTCATATATTCTTGGTCTGCGCGACGGCGGTGAAGAGCTGGGTCGCACCATGGCCTTTGCCACACTCATGTTCGCACAGCTGGTGCACGTCCGTAACCTGCATTCGAACGAGAAATCATCATTCCTGTTCAATCCGTTGAGGAACAAGCCGCTAATCGGGGCTATCTTCGCGTCAGCACTCATAGGACTGATTGTGCTGCTTGTGCCGCCCATACGCGAGGCTTTCAGCCTGGTTGTCATGGACCGCGAGCACTGGATCATAGTCATTCTCATGGCCCTGGCTCCCATACCTGTGGTGGAGCTGTTCAAGCTGTTAAGAATTAACGGCATGAAGATGGACAGGAGTTAAAAATAACCTGTCGGGCTCATCTGCGATGACAATGGACAATATGCCGGGAAAGCCATCCCGGGGAACGACCCGCGAGATTAAGATCCTCGGATTCAGCAGGAACATTTTTTTTACCGGGCTGACAAGTTTCCTTACAGATACATCGGTCAAGATGATCTATTCGGTCATGCCTATGTTTTTAATGTCTATCGGTGCCTCCAAGGCGAGTCTGGGGCTGATCGAGGGCGTGGCCGAGAGCACGGCATCACTGGTTAAGGCGATGTCAGGCTTCTGGAGCGACAAGATAGGGAAGAACAAGCCGTTCATGCTCGCGGGATATGCTATTTCTGCCATCATCATGCCGTTGTATGCTTTTGTCATATCGCCAATACAGGTGCTGGTATTGCGATTTGCTGAAAGATTTGGGAAGGGTATCAGGACGGCTCCGCGCGACAGCCTGATTGCCGCCTCCGTCACCAATAATGAGACAGGCAAAAGCTTCGGGTTGCAGAAGGCCATGGACAACAGCGGTGCCATTGCCGGACCGCTGCTGGCATTTGCCCTGCTCTCCCTCTTCCCCGACAATTACAGGTTACTCTTTCTCGTGGCCGGGATACCGGCTATTGCGGGAATATTTGTCATCATCTTCGGAATTAAAGAGATCAGAAAGAGTAAGGCAGAACTGTTTCAAAAGTTTCGCTTCAGGGATTTCAGTAAAAAATATTATCTGTTCCTGGGGATTGTTTTCATCTTCACGCTGGGAAACTCTACCGATGCGCTCTTGCTTGTCAAGGCCAATGAAGCCGGTATAAAAGTCGCCCTTATTCCTCTTGTTTACCTGGTCACCAACGCTGTTTCGGTCATTGCCTCCATACCTGTAGGTTCACTCTCCGACAGGGTTGGAAAGGAGAAGATCCTAATAATTGGTTTCCTGATTTATGCTTTGGTCTATTTCGGATTTGGCAGATCATCCGACACAGCGGTAATTGTATCTCTGTTCGCGCTCTACGGACTATATTCGGCTGCAACTGACGGAATTCAGAAGGCATTTGTCTCTGACATCGTCGACTCAAACAAGAAGGGAACCGGCCTTGGCATCTACAATGCCCTGCTTGGTATAACCCTGTTGCCTGCCAGTATTATCGCCGGGGTTCTGTATGATAAGGTGGACTCAAGGATTCCTTTCTTTTTCGGGGCAGCGATGGCTATGCTTGCAGCCATCCTTATGGTTATATTTGCTGTTACAGCATTCAGGACCCCTGCCTCTGGCAGAACTGCGGCTGGCAAACCGGAACGCAAAGCCTGACAGGCAGCTCCGGAAGCTCAATTATTAATGCCCCCTTTGGTACATAGCTGGCACTAATCAGCCGGCAGCCTGCAGCCAGATCAGGCAGAAGCCTGCCTTCGCCAAGGCTTCGGTGGCCAGAAGCAGCAGGCAGTAGTGAAGGGAATGAGAAATTAAGAATTAAAAGCTGAATATCAGATAGATATGACACTGGGCTTTTCGACTTTACAGACTTTAGACTTTAAGACCTTACTCCCAGTCTAGCAGTCGTTTTTCTCCTTCCAGGGACCTTATCTCCGTCACATCCTGGCTGACCTCAATTGTGCCCCGGTATTTCCCGGCAGCATCATACAGGGCAAAGTAGCGTATGTGGATGAAACGCCCTTTCATGGTGATCCAGAAATCTGCGTGATCCTTCTTACGGTTGCGGAAGGCTTCCAGTATCTTCTCCACCACATCGACGCTGTCAGGAGGGTGGCAGTTCTGCACTTTGCGTCCTATGATGGCCTTTGACCTCGGGAATAGACGGTGTTTTTCTCCCGAAAAGTACCTGACACAGTCCTCCTCATCTACATATGTTATATCAACAGGCAGGGCGTCAAGCATGAGCACCAGCTGTTCGGCGCTCAGCGCTCCTGTGACAAGATCTGTAAGTTCCGGTCCCATATCTTCACGCGTTGGTTGTTTAATCACTGTTGTCGGTGCCGGTATGTAACACCATCCTGCCTCATTGGCCTGTGTCATCATCTCATCCCATGACTCTTCGGGAAGAGCCCTGATGACTACCGGGAAGAGGATCTGCTCTTCACGGAAGATCACAGGAACAACTGTGAAAAAGAGCCTGCCCAGCTCCCTGTTGAGATCATCCGACCCCCAATCAGGTCCGCTAAGTATCTCCCTCAGTCTTATGATGCTATGTCGAAAATCGTCGTGAAAAGCCCACATGACCTTGATACAGCCGTATTGTGGGAAGTGCTTTTCGATATATGGAAAGAGGATGTTTTCCTTCTTGATATAGTGGAGTTCATACGGTTCCAAAGTCATGACGGCGTCAAGCATCGCTTGCCGGATTGTTGTCCTCTCCTCCTCCTTGCCGTGAAAGAATCGTTTCGTCAATGAGCGCAGGGTCTCCATCCTTTTCTCCGCCTCCCTGTTCTCAAGCATAAGGTGATGGAGGAAGTGGCCATTTCCGGGCTTCTCCCATTCATATGAGGCAAGGGACATGTGGAACATATTCAGTATTTTGCCCACTGCAGCCTTGGTTTCAGCAACTGTGAATCCTTCCCTCAGAAGGTTATCGAGCACGGTCATCGTCTGGTGGGGAGTGACGGCATCTATCACTCTCCTGTGCTCCCTGATGAGATCCCTGGCATCAGCCCCGGAGGTGACACCCCTGGCGAATTCCATCAGTCCGTGGGGAAGCTGTTCATTGCCGGAGATGAATTCAGACATTTTCGGAAAAGGTTTAGGCAAATATAAGCATCAGGCTCCATAGAAGGCTTGATTCAGAATGATAAATATTATGGTGATTGATGAACTTTGATTTAGATAAAGGGTTTAACTTTAAAAAAAAATATTATGTCAGAAAAAGCTCTCAACAGCCGCCGCATATTCCTGCAGAAAATGATAGCACTTACTGCACTTGCAGGTGTAGCGCCATATGTCGATGCATTCGGACAGCCTTTCGCGGAGATCAGAAAGGGTGAGCTTCCTGTCAGACCACTGGGAAAAACGGGGCATATGGTGAGCATCTACAGCCTCGGGGGGCAGGGCTCCATCGAGATACCAGGGAAGGAGGATATCTCGGTTGAGATCATCAACCGGGCCATCGATCTCGGAATCAATTACATTGACACCGCTGCCGCCTACGGACGACAGACGCCGACTGTGGCCCGCGCCGATGCCATGGGCACCAGTGAGAAGAACATGGGCCAGGTGATGAAGTACAGACGTAAGGAGGTCTTCCTTGCCAGCAAGACCCATGACCGCACCTATGACGGCTCCATGAGGCTTCTGGAGAAGTCGTTGAAACAGCTCAACACCGATCATCTTGACCTGTGGCAGATCCACAACGTGAAGATGTCCGAGATGGAGACGCTGGACAGGATCACCGGTGACGACGGGGTGTTGAAGGCAATGATCAAAGCGCGCGATGAAAAGATGATTCGTTTCATTGGATTTAGCGGTCATGAGGGACCGGACGTGCTGAACGCCCTCAGTGAGAGGTTTCCTTTTGACAATGTGCTGGTTGCCATCAATGCGGCTGACAAGCATCATGATCCGTTCATTGAAAAGTTTCTGCCCAATGCCGTGGCCAGAGAGATGGGAATTGTGGGGATGAAGATCCCTGCCCGTGACCGGATCTTTGCCAATGGCGGGATAATAACCATGAAGGAGGCAATGGACTATGTGCTGACGCTGCCTGTAAGCACTATAATTGTAGGTATTGACAAGATAGCAGAGCTGGAGGAAAATATAAATATTGCGAAGGAATTCAGGCCGTTGACAGCTGACGAAATGCTGGCCATAGAGGCAAAGACCAAACCGCATTACAGGGATCTGCTCTTCTTCAAGAATCTGTCAGACTGGCCGGCCGAATGGTAAGTCGGCAGCCTGCAGCCTGGAGCCTGCAGTACCAGAAGGCAGTACTGGATATTTTTTTACTGCTGACTGCTGACTGCCAACTGCCGGCTTATTTTGCCATGGGCCCTGCCGGTACCTCCTCCACCTTGCGTTCGCGTCTGGCGGTGAAGCCGAAGAACCATATCAGTGAAACCGAAATTATCACCATTCCTGCGATTGTTACCCAGTCGGCATTTTCGCCTGGCACGATAATCCAGCTTAGTATGGCTCCGAATACCGGGATTATGAATTTCCAGAGGTTAAGCTCACTCACCTTCACCTCGGGGCGTTTCAGAAGCACGTACCATCTGGAGAAGGTGAATGCTGACATGAATGAGAGCCAGATGAGAACCATCCAGTATCGCAGCGGGAAATCGGGTTTGCCAGGAACATCTTCAATGCCGAACGACAGCAGGAACATCACCGCTCCACCTACAAAGAGTGAGAATGAGCTCAGTACCAGGGGATTCATGTTTTTTCCGTTTTTGGACACAAGGACATTGCTGGTGGCAGTTGATATATTGGCAACAAAGATCATAATTATGCCCAGCATTTCGCCCGGGAGGCCAAATTGAAATCCCTGCCTGCCTGCGCTGACCAGCACAATACCGGCCAGACCAAGAATGATTGTGGTCACCTTGGCACGGGTAAAGCGTTCCTCCTTGATCATTATCCTGGAGGCGATAGCTGTCACGAAGGGTTGTGAACCTACTATAACTGCTCCCAGGGCGCCCGGAACGCGGTCCATCCCCAGATAGAAGAGGATATAGTTGATGAACACCTGCAGCAGTGTTACCCAGATGGCCAGGCTGCGGTTCTCAATGAGCATCCTGACATACTCCCGCGGCCTAACCGTAAAAGGGAGGATCATCAGCCCCGATAGTAAAAAGCGGGTGCCGGCGAAATGAACGGGAGTTGAATATTGCAGCCCCACCTTGATAAAAGGATAGGCTGTTGACCACATCAGGCATGTTATTATAGCCCAGATGATGGTGTTGGCATGTCGGTCAGTCATCTGAAACAGATAAGACTGCAAATATCGCTTTTTTTATTTCTCCTTTTGTTCCAGTCGGGTGGTTTTACTTCCAGCAGAGCCCGGCTGTTTTATTTTTATGCATTGTTAAGATAAGTTAGTCTATCTGAAAAACTTTTCAGATGTTAAATCAGGTATTTTATGTTTTTTTACATTATTAAAACAAAGTTTAAGAGCCCGGACCGGGAGTTGGGATGAAGATTGAAGATTATATCGCAGAGCGACTGAGAGCTGCGGGGGTCAGGCGGTTTTTTGGCATCCCTGGCGGTCCTTCGATACCATACATGGAGGCCTTCAGGAAGGCCGGGATAGAATTCATCCTGACAGCTCACGAGGCTTCGGCTGCTGTAATGGCGGATGTTACGGCAAGGCTGACGGGTGTGACAGGCGTCTGTCATGCCACGTTCGGTCCTGGTGCAGTAAATCTTGCCTCGGGGGTAGGGGGTTCGTTGCTTGACCGTTCGCCTGTCATTGCACTGACTTCTGAGATGCCTGATTCATGGCTTGGTCGGACAGCGCAGATGAATATTGACCATCAGGCTCTGTTCGGGCCGCTCACCAAGGCTACATTCAGGCTCAGTCCAGGCAACGTCCGGGAGGTGATTGATCGCAGCCTTGCGCTGGCTAACGAGGAGTATCCGGGTCCGGTTCATATCGGGTTGCCCTCAGACCTTGCCGGCAGCCAAGCATGTCTGGCTGCGTCAGATACCGGAATGGTTACAGGAACTACTTTGCAGGTCAGTTCTCCGACCGGCATCCGTTCGGAAACCGGTGGTGACAGTGAGGAGCAGTCAGGCAACAGCACGGAAGCAGGTGGCAACAGCGGTGAAGAGTCAGGCAGCGGGCGCAGTCAGGATCCGGGGGCTCTGCGGAGCAGGGCGTGCGTATTGATTGCTTCTGCGCGCAGGCCCATTATTGTTGCCGGCCTTACAGCCATGCGTGCAGGGGCAGGTAAGGCTCTTGAAGCATTCCTTGCCGACCATGATGTGCCGGTGATAGTCACCCCGATGGCAAAAGGAGTAATACCGGCAGATCATCCCTGTTTTGCAGGAGTACTGTTCCATGCGTTAAGTGACCGGCTGAAAAAGCTTATCAGGGAATCAGATCTCATTATCGGGCTCGGATATGATCCGGTGGAATATAATTATGAGTCATGGGTTCCTGATGTTCCCCTGCTCCATTTTGACACCCGGCAATCAGACCTGCGGATAAAAGGTGCCATTGAGATCGTCCTTCCGGCGTGGAGATGGTTTGAGATACTTGCGCCGCTGAAGGGTTCAGGAGTGATGACCACGCTGGCATCCGGGATCCGGCGTGAGATCATTGATGCCTTCTCCAAAAGGCCTGCGGGATTCAGTCCTGTGACCGTACTGTCTCTGCTGAGGGAGATCATGCCCTCAACGGCCACTGTCACGGCTGATGTGGGATCACACCTCCATCTGCTTGGACAGTTGTGGGATGTTGAGGATGGGAGGTTGATCATGACCAACGGATGGTCCTCGATGGGGTTTGGCCCTCCTGCGGCCATTGCTGCCGCACTGGCAGGTAATGGAGAGCAGATATTGTGTATCACCGGTGACGGAGGTTTCCTCATGCATGCCGGCGAGATTATGACAGTCCGCAGGCTCGGGCTGAAGATAATCATGGTGGTGCTCAGTGACGGTGAGCTGAATCTGATCAGGGTCAAGCAATCATGGAAGAGTGTTGATCCTTATGGCGTTCAGGTCAGTGCCGGATCACTCTTTGGTGCGAATAGTTTCCTGGGGGTTGCGGTCAAACGTGTCACTGATGAGACAGCTCTTCGTTCCGCCGTTACCAGGGCACTCCGTCACGATGAAAGCACGATCATAGAGGCCGTTATTGATCCTTCCCTGTACGGTGATATTGTTGTGAGAAGCTAAAAAGCTGCTATTCTTTTTCTTTCTTCCCGGCCGGCTTTTTAGCTTTGGTTGCCGGTTTTGTAGATTTAGCCTTTGTTGTGTCTGCCTCTTTCTCTGTCTTCCTGGCAGTACTTTTAGCCGCTGTTTTGGCGGGTGCCTTGGGCTTGGCTGTCTTTGCTGTCCTGGCCGGCTTTGCTGCTTCTGTGACTGCTGCAGCTTCCGTGGCAGCCTTTTCAACTACTTTCTTAACCTCCTCAGGCACTGCTGCAACTGTTTTCTTTCTTGTTTTTCTCGGACGGCGAACGCCAAAGGATCCTCTGATTATCTTACCTCTTTTTGATTTCTTGTCACCTTTGCCCATGGTATGTTTTGTTTAATTTGTGAACACGAAATTGCACAGACGACAAAAGTAGTAAAATTTGCCACTCCGGAATGAAAATCTGTTAATAAATAAGGAACATGGTGACGGGCTTGATTGCCGTCTTTTCCTAAATTTGCTGGTATGGCGACAAAGAAACTGAGGATTTATGCTCCGGATATAACTCCACGGATAGAGTATACGACAGGAGTGATCTTCGATATCATTCTTGGCATCAGCTACGAGTTAACCACTGACCGCAGGAAGATCGGGACCAGTCCGGCAATCATCTATTCTGATGAGAAGGTTAAGGATCAGTTTGTCATCCGCCCCTGCGGGCTTCTCTCAGCCAGCGGCATCAATGATCCGCAGCCCGAGGTTTCATATATTGACGATATGCCTGTTTTTTTTGCAGGCAGTGAGGGAAGCATACCGTTTGATCTATTTGCGGCAGCCTTCTACATGCTCTCCAGGTATGAAGAGTATCTGCCTTTTTCGCCTGATGCTCACGGCCGGTTCCAGGGATCAGCCTCTCTGGCTTACCGTGGCGGCTTCCTGCGTATGCCGGTGGTGGAGTTATGGTCAAGATACCTTGCCGGTAAACTGGTTAAGCGTTATCCGGTGCTTACCATCAGGCACAATGAGTACGAATCACTGGTAACCATTGATGTGGATCAGCCTTTCGCCTACCGCAGCCGGGGTCTGCTCCGGAGTGTGGGAGGATTGATGAAAGGCCTTGCAGGCACGGGTGCGAGACCGGCGGAAAGGATCAGAACAATGACAGGCACCAGGGAGGATCCATATGACAGCTTTGACTATATTGAGGATCAATTGAAGGCCTCGGGCAGCAAGGTTCTTTTCTTTTTCCCCACCGGTGATCAGGGTGAGTATGATCATAGTCCTCCTTACCGCGACCATGCTTATGGAGAGATCATACGCAAATATGACCACCTCTTTGGCAGCGGTCTTCACCCTTCGTATCGTTCTGCGGGAAGACCCAAAGTACTCCGGATGGAGACAGAAAGATACCGTACCATAACAGGACACCCTCCGGATAAGGCTCGCCAGCACTGGCTTCTGCTAAGGATGCCGGAGACATACCATGACTATGCTGAGGCAGGTATAAAATATGATTATACAATGGGATTCAATGATGAACCCGGATTCAGGGCCGGCATGGCAAGACCATTTCCGTTCTATGATCTTTCCAGGGAGAGAACAACAGGCCTGACAGTGGTTCCGTTCCAGGTCATGGACGGCACACTCAGACAGTACATGCACCTCACTCCTGATGCGGCCATCAGCGTGATTAAAGAGATGATAACAGCGACCAGGATGGTTGGAGGACTCTTTGTGTCTATATGGCACAACACATCACTGAACGAAGGAAACGGCTGGGAAGGATGGCGAAGGGTCTTCGAGGAATTGCTTTCGATGCAAAGAGCATGATCAACTATCTCAAGAACAATGATATAGACCGGGAGAGATGGGATGCATGCCTGAAGGATATACCCGGGGTGAAGCCTTATGTGATGTCATGGTACCTGGATACCATGGCTCCCGGATGGGATGCACTTGTGGATGATGATTACCTGGCGCTCTTTCCTTTACCGCGATCAGCCAAATTTGGATTCAATTATATTGCCACCCCTGTGTTTCTTCAGCAGCTGGGTCTTTTCACTGCCGACGGCGACAGGCAGGAGATGGCACGCGAATTTGTCTCATTCCTGCCGGAGTTTTACAGGCTTATAGATCTCTCTATAGAACAGGAAGTAAGGGTGCCGGGATACAGCATCACTCCCCGGTATAATTATGAGCTGAACCTGGATGAGCCATATGAGAGTGTGTGGGTCAATTATATGACTGACTGCAGGAGAAATATAAACATATCGCGACGCTATCCCCAGGAGATCACTGAAGACGTAAAACCCACAGAGCTGATAGCCCTCTTCAGGAACAACACGGCACACAGGGCGGGAGTAATCAGAAACAGGAGTTATTACAGGCTTCAGGCCCTGATGGAATACTGCGCTTTTTCAGGCAGAGGCAGACTGCTTGGGGTGAGATCACCCAGGGGAAAGCTGCTGTGGGGGATGTTCATTATTGAAACGGCAGGACGCATAACCATGCTTTTTACAGCAGGGAGCAGGAAGAGCAGGGAGCTTCGTACGTCGTATTACGTTATCGATCACATTATTAAGAGTAATGCCGCAACGGGAAAGGTACTTGACTTTGCCGGCTCTTCGGTACCGTCAGTGGCCATATTTATGAGATCATTCGGAGGAGAGCAGACTACCTACTGGCGCCTTTACCGGAACACTCTTCCCTGGCCGGTAAGACTTTTCAAATGATCAGAAAAGCAATTCTATAACCTGGTCGTTTGTGTCAGATTCAGTCAGCTTGCCATTATCACATCTGAGTGTTCTTCCGGGATATTTCTTGACAAGTGAATGCTTGTGAGTTGACATTATCACTGCCCTGCCGGTGTTGCTTATATTCTTTAGCAGTATGTGTATCTCTTCCGAGGTCTCCGGATCAAGATTGCCGGTGGGCTCATCAGCCAGTATTATTTCAGGGTCATTGAGCAGGGCCCTGGCAATCACCACTCTCTGTTGCTCTCCGCCGGAGAGCTGATGAGGCATCTTGAACCCTTTGTTCTGAAGGCCTACCTTCTCCAATACCTCCCTGATACGGTCTTCAATGGCAATCTTATTGTTCCATCCGGTGGCTCTTAGCGCAAACTCCAGGTTTTCATGGACTGACCTGTCGGTCAGCAACTGAAAGTCCTGGAACACTATGCCCAGCTTTCGCCTCAGCAGGGGAATCTCCCTCTTTTTCAAGGTGCGCAGGTTAAACCCGGCCACCCATCCCTCGCCGTCTGTAAGGGGAAGTTGCGCATTAAGGGTACGTATCAGTGATGTCTTGCCACTGCCCACCTTACCCAGAAGGTAGACGAACTCACCCCTGTCAACCTTCAGGTTCACATCAGAGAGTACCATGTGATCCTGCTGCATGATCGAACAGCTTTTCAGTTCAATTATCATATCAAGGGGAGTGGTCTCTTCCATTCGGA
>JAAZBN010000035.1 GCA_012513795.1 Bacteroidales bacterium
AACAACGCCCTGCGCTTTACCAGAAAGGGAAGGATAGAACTGGGGTACGTTCTCAGGGGTGAGATGATTGAGTTCTTCGTTTCGGACACCGGCATTGGCATTGCGCCCGAGCACCAGGAAAAGGTGTTTGACCGCTTCTTCCAGGTGGAGGGACCGAGCTCCAAGCAATACAGCGGCACCGGCCTGGGGCTTTCTATCTCAAAGGCTTACGCCGAGCTGCTCGGAGGTTCTATCTGGCTGATCTCAACACCGGGTGAGGGTTCTCTCTTCTGTTTCTCTATTCCTTTTGTCAAACCGCCTGAGACAACAGTGCAACAGCGGAAAACCTCGCGGAAATAAACTGGCCGATTGCCCCGGGAGCATTCCATACGGAAGCCCGGCAGTAAAATACTACCCTGAAATCCAGCCTGAAACCTATTTGCTCTCTGCGCTCTTACTGATCTCAATCCCCAGCTCATCAAGCTGCTCCTGCTTTATTGTGGCCGGGGTATCAATCATTACATCACGTGCCTGATTGTTTTTCGGGAAAGCAATAAAGTCGCGGATTGTATCTGATCCGCCCATGATGGCCGTCCACCTGTCAAACCCGAACGCAATTCCTCCGTGTGGCGGGGCACCGTAGCGGAAGGCATTGAGCAGGAAGCCGAACTGCTTCTGTGCCTCCTCCTCAGTGAAACCGAGGGTGCGGAACATGAGCGTCTGTGTTTCGGGATCATGGATACGTATTGAGCCCCCTCCTATCTCTGTGCCGTTTATTACCAGGTCATAGGCGTTGGCGCGAACCCTCCAGGGGTCGCTCTCCATAAATTGAATATCTTCTTGTTTGGGCGCCGTGAACGGATGATGCTTGGCGTAGAAGCGTTGCGTCTCGTCGTCCCACTCAAGCAGCGGAAAATCCACCACCCACAGCGGGGCATAGACTGCGCTGTCGCGAAGACCCAGTCGCCTGCCCATCTCCAGGCGCAGTTCACCCAGGGCGTTCAGTGTCTTCTCCCGCGGGCCCGCCATGATCAGGATAAGGTCTCCCGCCTCGGAGCCGGTCATGAGGGCAAGGTTGGCGAGGTCATCAGGACTGTAATACTTGTCAACCGATGATCTGACTGTCCCGTCAGTCTCCACCTTTGCCCAGACGAGTCCCGTGGCGCCTATCTGCGGGCGTTTGACGAACTCCGTAAGCTCATCCAGCTGTTTGCGTGACCATCCTGCACATCCCTGCGCGGAGATGGCTCCCACATACGCTGCAAGCTCGAAGGGCGGAAAGTTCCTTCCCTTCATGGCCTTGGTCACATCCTCTATGCGCATGTCGAACCGGATGTCAGGCTTGTCAGTGCCGTAGAGGCTCATGGCCTCATCGTAAGGGATGCGCGGGAAAGGCCCTTCGAAGCCCAGCCCTTTGATGGCGTGGAAGAGGTGGCGTGCCAGCCCCTCGAACATGTTTAGTATATCATCCTGATGAATGAATGACATCTCGCAGTCTATCTGCGTGAACTCCGGCTGCCTGTCGGCACGCAGATCCTCGTCGCGGAAGCACTTCACTATCTGGAAATATTTGTCGAAGCCCGCAACCATCAGCAACTGCTTGAAGGTCTGGGGACTCTGCGGAAGGGCATAAAACTCGCCGTTGTGGAGCCGTGATGGCACCACGAAGTCGCGTGCCCCCTCGGGAGTCGATTTGATGAGCACCGGCGTCTCCACCTCTATGAATCCCTGCCCGTCGAGGTAACGGCGCACCTCCTGCGCCATCCTGTGCCTCAGGATGATATTGGAGCGTACATTCTGCCTTCGCAGGTCAAGATAGCGGTATTTCATCCGTAGCTCGTCGCCGCCGTCAGTGTTCTCTTCGATTGTGAAGGGCGGAATGTCCGATGTGTTAAGCGTCTCCACGCTCGCGGCAATGATCTCAATATCGCCCGTGGCAAGCTTCGGGTTCTTATTGCTTCGCTCTACGACAATGCCAGTAACCTGTATCACAAACTCGCGGCCCAGCTTGCGGGCCTTCATGCAGAGACCGGCATCGGTTTCCATGTTAAAGACAAGCTGGGTGATGCCGTACCTGTCGCGAAGGTCAATAAATGTCATCCCCCCGAGATCCCTTGAGCGCTGGATCCATCCGGCCAGGGTCACCTGTTGGCCCGTGTTGGCCTGCGACAGCTCCCCGCATGTGTGTGTTCTGTACATATCTGTTTTTTGAGGTAACAAAAATAAGGTATTCCGGTAATAAACGGTAATAACTTTTAGCAGAGTTCTCACAGCTTTTTTCTAAACTTGCAGTAACGGACATGCGCTTCCCGGGAGAATGACTACCAGACTAAAGACCAGGACGGCAAGGCTGTCTGTCTTATCTAACAGCCTGCTTATCATCATGAAGATCATGGTTGGTATCTTTACGGGATCAGTGAGTATCATTTCCGAGGCCATCCACTCGGCCATTGACCTGGTTGCTGCCGTTATTGCTTTTTTCGCAGTGAAGATCTCGGGGACGCCGGCAGATGACAGGCATCCCTTCGGCCACGGCAAGGTGGAGAATGTCTCGGGGGTGATTGAGGCGCTGCTCATCTTCGCCGCCGCAGCCTGGATAGTATATGAGGCCATGGACAGGTTCATTCACCCCGGGGAGACGGAGGCACTGGGCCTCGGCGTGCTGGTGATGGTCATATCCGCAGTGGTTAACATATTTGTTTCCAGGCGGTTGTATAAGGTGGCCAGGCTGACTGACTCGGTAGCGCTGGAGGCTGACGCGCTGCACCTGAAGACTGATGTAATCACTTCTGCCGGGGTGGCGCTGGGACTGGCGCTCATCTGGATCACCGGCTGGCATATCCTTGACCCGCTAATAGCGTTGCTGGTGGCGCTCGTCATTATTTATGAATCATGGATGCTGCTCCGCAGAGCCTTCTACCCACTG
>JAAZBN010000269.1 GCA_012513795.1 Bacteroidales bacterium
CTTCCAGTCGCTCCTCGATCTGCTCAACTACACCCTGCGGGTGAAGTGATTACTTTCCCAGGTAATCTGAAATCCTTATTGATGCCGGCACAAACATCGAGACATCACCGCCATGCTTGATGATGTCGCGTACGATTGTTGAGTTGACCGGGGTATGTTCAGTGCTTGTAAGCAGGAACACCGTGTCAATTTCCGGGGCCATCTTCCAGTTCATATGCCCCATTGCCCGCTCATACTCGAAGTCGGCTGCAGTCCGTAGACCCCTTACAATGTAGCGCGCATTGTGACTGCGGCAGAACTCTACCGTCAGGCCGCTGAACCTTTCGACCTCCACCCTGCTCTCCTTCTCAAAGACTTTGGAGATCATCTTCAGCCTCATCTCAATACTGAAAAGATTCTTTTTCTCTGCATTCTCTCCAACAGCAATGATCACCCTGTCAAACAGTGGCAATGCCCTCATGACTATTGATTCATGGCCAATGGTGAAGGGATCAAATGAGCCCGGAAAAACAGCGATTTTATCCATGACCTGCTTTTATGGTTATTCAAATTTTATCACCCGTGCATTTGCAACCTTCTGCTGCAGAAGCACCTGGTTGATCACATCCATGATGGTGGCTACATACCTGAACTTCAGCCCCCTGACATACTTCTCATTGATCTCCTCCACATCCTTCCGGTTCATTTCGGAAAGCACTATCTCCTTTATTCCGGCCCGTTTGGCGGCAAGTATCTTCTCCTTGATGCCTCCCACGGGCAGCACCTTGCCCCTGAGGGTTATCTCGCCGGTCATGGCAACATATTTTTTCACCTTTCTCTGGGTGAACGCCGATGCCACCGACACTGCCATGGTGATCCCCGCTGAAGGGCCATCCTTGGGTATGGCGCCTTCGGGAACATGTATATGAATGTTCCATTTCTCTGCAAAGGTCTCAGGTAGACCGAGGAGCGAGGCATGAGCCTTCAGGTACTCGAGGGCTATGACTGCTGACTCCTTCATCACATCACCCAGATTGCCGGTAAGGGTCAGATTACCCTTGCCGCGACTGAGGCTGGTTTCAACAAACAGTATCTCGCCGCCGGTGGCTGTCCAGGCCAGGCCGGTGACAACGCCCGCCTGATCATTGCCGTCATAAATGTCCCTCAGATACTTCGGCGGACCCAGAATCTCAGCCACCAGCGCCGGGGTGATCTCCCGATCAGGCTTGTTCTCAAAAGCTATCTCCCGGGCTCTGTACCTGACCAGCTTGGCAATCCTCTTGTCCAGCTCCCTGACACCTGACTCACGTGTATACTTCTGTATCACCTCTTCAATCACCTGTGCCCCCAGACTGAACTGACCGGCGGTTACGCCGTGAGCCTCCAGCTGCTTGGGTATCAGGTGCCTGGCAGCGATCTCACGCTTCTCCTCCACAAGGTATCCGGAGATCTCTATCAGCTCCATCCTGTCACGCAGGGCAGGGCTCACCGTGGATAACGTGTTTGCCGTGGCTATAAACAGCACTTTTGAGAGGTCATACTCCAGTTCCAGGAAGTTATCGTAGAAATGGGTGTTCTGTTCGGGGTCAAGCACCTCAAGCAGGGCAGACGACGGGTCTCCACGGAAATCCTGCCCCACCTTGTCTATCTCATCCAGTATGAATACCGGGTTTGATGAACCTGCACGCCTGATGTTCTGCACCACCCTGCCCGGCATGGCGCCTATATATGTCTTCCGGTGACCGCGTATCTCCGCCTCGTCATGCAATCCGCCAAGCGACATGCGGGCATATTTGCGCCCCAGGGCCCTGGCAACCGACTTGCCCAGGGAGGTCTTGCCCACCCCGGGAGGGCCGTAGAGGCAGAGGATGGGCGACTTCAGGTCGCCCTTCAGCTTCAGCACCGCCAGGTGCTCCAGTATTCTCTCCTTGACCTCTTCCAGTCCATAGTGATCTTCATCAAGCACGCGCTGTGCATTGTTCAGGTCAAGGTTATCATCAGTATATTCATTCCATGGCAGCTCCAGCAGGGTCTGTATATAGTTGACCTGCACCGAGTATTCGGCGGCGGCGGGATTAAGGCGGGAGAGCTTGTCAAGCTCGCGGTTGAAGACCTTTGCCACATCCTCACCCCATAGTTTCTTTTCGCCCCTGGCGCGAAACGCCTCCACCTCCTTCTCCACCGGGTTGCCTCCCAGCTCGTTCTGTATGGTTTTCATCTGCTGGTGAAGCAGAAACTCACGCTGTTGCTGGTCAATCTCATACTTCACCTTCGACTGCAGCTCGTTCTTCAGCTCCAGCAGCTGTATCTCACGCACAAGGTGCTCCAGCAGCCTCAGTCCCCGCTCCCTGATGGTGGATGCCTCCAGTAGCTTCTGCTTGTCAGTGACATTGATCTCGGTATTGGCGCTTATATAATTGATCAGATAGGTGCTGTTCTCTATGTTGCGCACAGCGAAGGTGGCTTCGGGACTGATATTGGGGTTGAGCTTGACGATCTTTACGGAGAGGTCCTTAAGGGAGCCGATGATTACCTCGAAGTCCTTCTCATCCTCCACCCCCCTGGGCTCAGGCATCGGTATGACGCGGGCCGTCATGTAAGGTTCCGTCTGCAGAATGTTGTCAATAGACACCCTTCTCCGTCCCTGTATTATGGCGGTTGTGGTGCCGTCAGGCATCTCCAGGAGCTTAACCACCTGGCCGAGAGTGCCAACACTGTTCAGGTCACGCACCCCGGGGTCATCAACCTCGGCATCAAGCTGGGCCACGGCGGCCACGAGCTTGTCACCACGGTAAGCCTCGCGAACGAGCTGGACCGACTTGGAGCGGCCCACTGCTATGGGTATAACCACACCCGGAAAGAGAACAGTGTTGCGCAATGGCAGCAGAGGCACACTGGAGGGTATGTTCACATCCTCCAGCTCCTGGTCATCACCGTCAGAAAGAATGGGAATGATCTCCCTTCCCTCGTCTATCAGGTCATGTAAACCCATCCTGTCCCACTTACCGTAAACCTTCTTGTCCATATCGGGTAAAAGTATGCAAATTTACTTAATAATACTCAATTACCAGCCTCTCCATATCCGGGGCAATGACCCTGCATCCCAGTCAAACAAAAAAAAAGCCGCCTTGTTTAGGGCAGCTTGTAATGGTATGTAGTTCACCTACTTCGTCTTCTTGCCAAGGTGATTCTTGTAACGGTTCATGAACTTGTCTACCCTTCCTGCCGTGTCAACAAGCTTCATCTTACCGGTATAGAACGGATGCGATGTGTTGGATATCTCAAGCTTGATGAGCGGATACTCGTTGCCATCCTCCCATTTGATGGTATCACGTGATGCGGCTGTTGAACGGGTCAGGAACGCGAATCCGTTTGACATATCCTGAAATACAACCAGCCTGTAATTGTTCGGATGTATACCTTCTTTCATCTCTGAAACATTAATTTACTGTTTGAAAAACCCTTTTTCAAGGGAGTGCAAAGATAATGAAGTATGAAGAAAATACAAAGAGTGAAGTAAAAAAATTTCACTTCTTCAGTTTTGCCTCCCGTGCTGCCCGGTTTTC
>JAAZBN010000270.1 GCA_012513795.1 Bacteroidales bacterium
GGGCGGGAACCATCCGCATCTGGGAGCGCCGATACCGGATCATAAAGCCTCACCGTACTGATACCAACAGGAGATGGTATGATGATGATGACCTGGTGCGGATCATCAATATCTCAATACTCTATCGCCACGGATTCAAGATCTCAAAGATTGCCACAATGACCGGTGTAGAGATTGCCTCGCAGGTTGCAATGCTGAGTGCGGACACCGGCGACACCGGCACACAGCTTGATTCCCTCGTGGTGGCAATGACCAGCCTGAATGAAAAGGCGATAACCGAGATTCTCATGAGGTCAATAATCAGCATCGGTTTTGAAGGAACATTTGAGAGGGTGGTATTCCCATTCCTCAAGAGGGTGGGCGTGATGTGGCAGA
This sequence comes from Bacteroidales bacterium, assembly GCA_012513795.1. GTDB lineage: Bacteria > Bacteroidota > Bacteroidia > Bacteroidales > VadinHA17 > SR-FBR-E99. The sequence goes on from JAAZBN010000270.1 coordinate 376, forward strand.
CAGGATCAGTTGATGTGGGTGCGGAACATTTCATGTCAAATATCTTCCGCAAGCGACTGATAGTGGCAACAGATTCCCTCCAGCCGGCCGGGCACAGTAATTCCAAAAGAGTCCTGCTTTTCCTTCCTGAGGGCGAGTGGCATGAGCTTGGCCTGCTCTTCTATGCATTTATTGTTCGTAAGGCCGGTCATGAAATTCTCTACCTCGGCCAGTCGACCCCCTACAATGCACTGGCCGATGTGATTGAAAGATGGCATCCTCACCTGCTGATAACCGGTTCTCTCACCCGTCTCCCTTTTGAAAGGCCTGAATCATACCTTTCAAGGCTCAGTAATGCATTCAGCAAAACGAAGATCCTGGTTTCGGGAGCCATGGCTGAGATGGCGGCAAAAAAGAAATTTGCCAATATCTTTCCCGTAACTACAGTCCATGAACTTAAAGAGCATCTATAAAGATTTTATTATGAAACACATGTTGCGCATTGTTTTCTTCTTTGCCATCATTACGCTGGCATCAGCATGCAGAACACAGGAGAACCATGATCTGACAACCTGGCCTGAGGGCTACACCCCGCTGGAGACGGGCCTGAGGCTTGCAGAAAAGTACCTCGCCACACCGCACAAGAGCAGCGGTGATGTAACCTCCATGGAAGAACCTACCCAGATAGTCTACTCAGAGGCCTGCACCTGGCTGGGCAGTCTCTGGTTCGCAGATGCAACTGACAACACAGATCTCCTTGCCAGGCTTGAGGAGAGAATTATCCCCCTGGGTAATGAGAAACAATATCTTCTCCCCCCTCCCAACCATGTTGACAATAACGTCTTCGGCTCTGTGCCGCTGGAGCTCCATCTTCAGACCGGAGAGAAAAAATATCTTGACCTGGGTCTTTATTATGCTGACACACAGTGGACCCTGCCGGAAGATGCGGAATCTGAAGAGAAGGCATATGCAGACCGGGGCTATACATGGCAAACACGCATATGGATAGACGATATGTTCATGATCACCGCTGTTCAGTCGCAGGCGTACCGGGCAACCGGCGACAGGAAGTACATTGACCGCGCAGCGAAGGAGATGATACTATACCTTGACACCATCCAGCTGGAAAATGGCCTCTTTTATCATTCCCCATCAGCCCATTTTGCATGGGGACGAGGCAATGGCTGGATGGCTGCCGGCATGGCCGAAATACTGCGTGCCATGCCTGCTGATCACCCTGACAGGTCCCGGATTATGAAAGGTTATAAAAAGATGATGGCCACCCTTCTTCAGCACCAGGCTGAAGACGGCATGTGGCGGCAGGTCATTAATGATCCTGAATTCTGGAAAGAGACCTCATCCACAGCCATGTTCACCTATGCCATGATCACCGGAGTGAAAAACGGCTGGCTTGATGAAGAAACATACGGTGCTGCCGCCAGGAAGGCATGGCTCTCACTGGTGGAATATATTGATGACAACAACAATGTGACGGAGGTATGTGAAGGTACGGGGACGAGCGATGACCGTATGCACTATATGAACCGGAAGCGCAACACAGGCGATTTCCACGGTCAGGCTCCCATGCTCTGGTGTGCGGCAGCGCTGCTGAGGTAAATCCTCTGTGACCTTCTTAAGCCTTCTCAGATTTGTTAACTTTGTCTCCATGGAAAAACTCAACCTCTTCTTTGCACGGATCAGGGAGCTAAACTTCTGGCAGAGGCTCTTCCGCTGGAAAAAGCTCAGAAACCTCAGCATTGATGCATATGAGGAGTACCGGGCCCTTTCGCGGGAGTTGGAAGCCACCAGGGAAAATCTTGACAGGATAAAGAACCGCCTGACTGAGGTTTCTACCCGCAATGAAAACCTTGCACAGAGGTTCAGGGATATCGAACTGCAGTCGGAACGTAAGGATGCCCAACTCCAGGAACTCAACGGCAGGATGAGGGAACAGTCGGGTACAATAAGCGAGCTGACAAAGAAAGTATCGGCCTTTGAGGCCATAAAAGAAGAAAACGTAAGAGTATTCAATGAGAATATAGCCAGGCTGAACCAGACCAAGGACAGCTTTGAGGCTGAGCGGAGAAGGCTCGATGAGGCGCGCCTGCGCGAATCGGAGGAGCGGTTTGAGGCTATGAAGCGCCAGTGGGCAGAGCATGAGGCTGATGTTAAGAATGCCATTATCCGCATATGCGATCTTAACCACGTGAACTATATCGAAAAGGTCCCCTTCAGGGGTAATCCAGACAATACTATCGAGATCAGCGGCGAGTACATAATCTTTGATGCCAAGAGCCCGGGGAACGATGATCTCTCCAACTTCCCAACCTACATTAAAACCCAGGCCGATAATCTGAAGAAATATGCCAGCCAGGATAACGTGAAGAAATCAATGTTCCTGGTTGTACCCACCAACACTATTGACAAGATTAAACAGCTGACCTACAGGCTGGGCGACTATGACGTCTTTGTCATCACCAAGGATGCCCTGGAGCCGGTGATACTGTCACTCAAAAAGATCGAGGAGTATGACCTGGCAGAGAAGCTGAGTCCGGAGGACCGTGACAGCATATGCCGCATCATCGGCAAGTTTGCCCATACGGCCAAGAGACGGATCCAGGTAGACCAGTTTTTTTCGGAAGAATTTATTGATATCGTCCTGAGAAGCCAGAAAGACCTGCCTGAAGATCTCAGGAAGCAGGTCATCGAGTTCGAGAAATCGGAGAAACTCAATCCGCCCACCGAAAAAAGAGCCAAGATCATCTCAATAGATGAACTTCAGAAGAAAAGTGAAGAGATAGAGGCAGAATCACGCTCCAGGAAGCTGTCGCTCCCGGAGTCGGAGGAAGAGGGCTGATCCGGCATCGGGCCTCTCATCCTGATTGATACCTCAGGCATAGATGATACAGGTGAACCGGGTCAGCTGCGAATAAAAAAATCCCTGGCAGCCCTGAAACTGATTGACCGCGCCATTGAACCCTTTACCGGCAGAAAGGAAAAAGCCTGTGATCTTTTATGACCCCCGGCTCTATATATCTTACTGTTGTCCTGTCAGTCAGCCTCCCTACCCTTTGCGTACCGGCAAAAAGAGCACGCTCCTCAGAACGCTGACACGAACCCGGCGCTCAGCTTACCATACGGCGTTCCGCTGAAGACCTGTGTGAACTCCGTCACCAGCCTTACGTTTCGACGGATGAGGTAGCCGGCATGCAGCGTTGCGGAGCGATAATCCAGATAGTCCAGATCAGATTCCACCCAGTTGAGCAATCCATTGAGGTACCAGGTGCTCATGTCACCTTTGGGAGAGAATATCACCTCTGCAAATCCGCCATGAGTCATTACATCCTGGCGCATGGGCTCTTCCGGGTTGAGAAAGATGTCTGAATCACTCCTCCACAGATATTGAAGCCCGATAATGAGCTTTTCGTTGAAGTCCAGAACGAGGTCCGGACCATACATCTTCACCTGGTTGACGAAGTTACCGGTGCTGTTCTGCAGTACTTCCTTGCCGGCATAGCCAAAAAATCCGATGCTTGCATACTCACCGATATCCTGGGTCAGCTTAAGCAAAATGTTCTTGTACTTGTCCTTGTCAAATACATACCAGTGATCAGCCATGCCCAGGCCGGTACCGCTTATGACTTCGAAGACAACGGAAGTGCCTGTTTCAAATCCCCTGTCAAGCAGTATTCCCTTGTCATATTTGAGGTTAATGGAAGACTCACCCGGAGCGGTACCATAGATCTTGTAATTCTCAATAGTGTACCGCATCTCCCCCTTGAACATCGGATCCGAAGCTGCAAACTGGCCCAGATAGACATTTATACCGGTCCGGAAGAGGTCTTTGTACATCAGGAAGGCATCCTCAAGCCCCACTATCTTACCATGCTCATCCATATAGAAATAGAAGTAATAGGAGAGCCTGTCTGACAATTCTCCGCCGGAGAGTATTTTGACAAGGAACGGCGCCGCAAAATCAACCGTTCCCTCACCGTTGAAGTTCGCAGTTACATGGCCGTCAACGCGGAAGGCCAGAGGCAGCTCACGGAACAGTGAGAGCCGGTCGTCACCGGTCTGGACAAAATGTCGTGGCGATTCATACTCGGTCATCCTGAAGCCGTCGCCGGCAAAGTCATCACCAAAAGCTTTCAGGCGTGGCATGGCAGGGGTATGGCATACCTGGCAGCTGATCTGGTACTTGCGCGCGAAGGCGGGTATGGCTGAAGCCTGTTCCTGCGGCATCAGCAAAAGAAAGGCAGCGCCCAGAAGGCAACTCCTCAGCAGTGTGGTTTTCTTCATATGATCAGGGTTTGGATTTCACTGTCAGGGTAATATCTCTATTTTGGTAAAGTGTTCATTAACCATCATGATCTCCGACTCCTCCGCGGGAACCTTAAGGAAATCGGCAACCGGTTTAACCAGGAGCTGGTAATTCAGAACGGCTCTCACCTTCATCTCACCGGGTGCAACCTCATATGGCAGCCTGAAGGTGAATTTCTCAACTTTTGTCTCACGCGGACCGATCCGGTA
>JAAZBN010000271.1 GCA_012513795.1 Bacteroidales bacterium
AAAACAATCCTTTACCAGTTTTGTTCGCGCTGCAAAGATACATTTTTTTTTAATCGTAGAAAGTCCATGCCAGACCGTACTTTATCATCCTGATATTCAGAGGATAGCCTGGTACCAGGAAATACTCATAACCGGTCAGTCCGGAGTTAAGATGATCGGCCATAATGAAGAATCTTGTTCTTTTTACCTTTAGATTCACGAAAGCGTTTACAAAGGGATAGTTACCTATCTGTGAATCAGCCTGTAAGAAATATCTGCCCGTAGCGGGCATGTAATTAAGGGGGTGATACGGGGTGTGGATCATTGCTTCCGCGCCAAGCTGGAAAGAGAGCTCTCCACCTGTTGATTTAAACCTGAAGACATGATCAAAAAAGAAGGCGCTTCGTGCTGTAACAAGCGGAAGGTCAAGCACATCAGTATTGGTGCTCTGTTGCAGCAACACCGTGTTCTCGAGGTGCAGCTTCCATACTACAAACTCCTTCCTGGCGGTAAGTGCCAGCACTGACAGCCCGCCTTCGTTCTGGGCGGGTTTTGCATCCCCTCCAAAGTAGATGAAGTTATCAACAATTGCATAATCAAATTTCAGGTAAAATTTTAGATCGGGCCAATCCAGCGATGATCCGGCCTTAAGTCTGAACTCCCGTTTGGGGTCAAACTGCCATGCGAAGTTGTTGGAGCCCCATGAGGTATACCAGAATGAAGGCGTATAGCTTGATATTGTGCCTGTTGCATCCCATGTGATCATTCCCCGGCGACGAGTGGCGAACTCCTTGTAGATCCGGCCGTCAACTATAAAGTCGCCCGCCCTGTAACCCTGGAACCAGAGGTCGCCCGAGGCGCTCCACCCGAATTTTGAGCCTATATTGTTGAAAACTTTTCCCGTAAGAACCAGGGAATTCATGTTTCTGCGGGTAGTGTCGGGCCTGGTGAGTGTATCTCCGGGCATGATCATCCCGAAGGTCCTCAGCTCACTCCTTATTCCTGCTCCCGCTCCGATCCTGAAACGGTCTGTTCGCCCTGCGGCAAAATCAACCCTCAGTGTGTTCAGCAGGATCCTCTGATGCAGCGAGTCGGCCGTGGCACTGTTGCTGATCATTACAGTGTCATAAAGGGCAGATCCGGGATAACTGTCATAATATCTGCGCTTATTCCACTCCAGGATGCCGATATGTGAGAAGGTGACCGGCCCGTTCTTCATCAGCTGACCTGTGACCGTGTCACGCCTGCCGCCGGGAGAGTAGCGCTGAACGATCATCAGGTATCTGTTATTCAGAGTGCTGCTGGCACTGTTGAGATTATTGAGCCTGAAGGGGACAGTTTCCGGGTCATAGTTGGGGAGATCTTCTTCTGAGATCAGCCCGCCGTTCTCCGCCGACTCGTGGTTATTGAGGCCGGCAGAGAAGTATGCTGTATAGGGACTGGTGTTATACGAGCCGTGGAAAAGGAAGTTCTTGTCTATTGCCTTCTGGTAGGTGTACTGGCCTATGTTGTAAACGATGTCATAGATGAGCCCGAAATTAAGGAACCTGTTGACGTTCTGTGAGTGCCTGATCCTGAATGTCTGCT
>JAAZBN010000036.1 GCA_012513795.1 Bacteroidales bacterium
CAACAGGCCTTCCGTGAGATATGGATTCCTGAGTTCTCACTGGTGTTCCTCTTTTTTACCTTCGCCTACCTGCACCAGCGAAACGCCGGGTACCCCATCGGGGGTTCAATGCCTATGTCAGAGGCGCTGGATGCACGTTACCGGGCCCTTGGCGGGGAGATCAACTATAATAAAAAAGTTGCAAGGATACTCACCGCTGACGGCCGGGCAACAGGCATAAGGCTCGCGGACGGCTCCGAGGTGCATGCCGACAGGGTGATATCGGCAGCCGACGGACACGCTACTCTATATGATATGCTTGACGGCAAATACCTTGATCCGGCCACACGTGAACCCTATGAGAAATGGCCCATATTTCATGCCCTGCTCTTTGTCTCGCTGGGTATCAACCGGCGCTTTGATGATTTTCCGAAGAGTGTATCGGGATTCTCCTTCCCCCTCAGGGAACCGGTAATGATAGCTGACAGTATGCGCGACAGGCTCCCGGTACATATATATAACCATGATCACACAATGGCACCCGAAGGCAAGACCTCCGTCATCATCATGCTCGAGTCTGATATTGAATACTGGAAAAAGCTGGCAGAAGACCGCAATCTATATGTTCAGAAGAAAGACGAGACTGCCGGTCTCATCATCAGGCTCCTTGAACAGCGCTTCCCCGGTATCACTGACCAGGTTGAGGTCACTGACGTGGCCACGCCGCTGACCTTCGAGCGGTTTACCGGTAACTGGAAAGGCTCTTTTGAGGGGTGGCTCATAACCCCGCAGAACGTGCACACCCTCATGAAGCCGATGTCACAGACCATCCCGGGACTGAAAAACTTTTACATGTGCGGTCAGTGGGTTGAACCAGGGGGCGGATTGCCCACATCAATAATGTCAGCCCGCCGCCTGATGAAACAGATCTGCAAGGAAGACCGCAGGAAGTTCATCAGCCATTAGCCGGATATCTGTACGCTTTGACGACTCCGTCAATAATGCACTCTCAGGCTGTGCGGCCAGATCAGCCCGCTGAGCCCTCTGGCGGCCCGTACTGCAGTCCCTGATCCTGAAGGATTATACTTCCAGGTTACTCATCTCCCTGGTGATAATGAAGCTGTACTCCGGATATTCATAGATAGGCACGCGCGGCTCGGTCTGACCCATGCTATAACCAAACAGCCCCTCATACTGTGAGATATCCTCTCCCATCTCCTCCAGTTGCCTCAGATATTCATGTATCGATTTTGATTCAATGATGATCATCTTGCCCATCTTGTTGATGATGGGACTGTGAGAGCGGGTGATGTCATGATCAAACTCCAGGATTCTCCGGCCATAACGGGTGATGCCTACCACCCTGAAGGTAAGGCTCTTGCCCACTCCCGGAAGATTGAGCACATTCCGGTCGGTACCCAGGAAGGGAAGGTCGGCAGAACGGCGCAGTGAATCAATGCTCTCAACAATGTTTTCCGCATTATCAGAGAACTGCCTCACCGTTTCATAATGCTCCTTCTCAATCTTCCCAATGATCTTCTCTTCAAGCTGCTCCTGAACCACCCTCGCATTGGGTGCAAAGTTGAAGTTGTTCTCCATATATCCCTTTACCGTGAAGGTATAGTACGGCAGGATGCCGACATCATTCATCACCTTCCTCAGCTTGGCGGTATGACCCCTCCGTGATGCAGCCGTGGTAAAGACCAGCTGGTTGGTGATGAGCCATCCGGCACCGGTGAGCCTGCGGGCTGCCTGGCTCGACTCCGGGGTGACCTCCATAGGCGACTCCACGTGTGTCTGTATCAGAAACTGTGATATGCCTATCTCACTGGCTCTCTTCTTGAAATCGCTGAGTATCTCTGTCAGCTCAGGCGTGATACGTTGAGGGAGGTAAGTCAGCATCCTCGTGCCGAGCCTGACCCTCTGTATCTCGGCATGCTTCTCGCCATCAGGCCTCTGCCTGTTCTTTTCGCGCTTGTTGCGCGCCATCTCATAAACGGCATCAAGCAACTCTTTCAGGCTCCTGTCTGAACTCATCAGGGCATCACCGCCAGTGATAAGAATATCCCTCAGCTGGGTGTCATCCTCAAAGTATTGCAGCAGCTTGCGCTGTTTTTCAGGCCAGCTCTCAGCAGGCTTTAACCTGTCAAGGTCGAAGTTGAGGTGACCGCTCTGGAAATCGTACATTCGCTGACAGGGGGAGCATAGTCCGCCGCACGCCCTGCCCATGGTGTCAGGGATGAGGATAGCCACCTCGGGGTACCGGCGGTGTATGTTGTTGTGAGAAGGGAGGAGCCACCCTGCCGCATTGGGTTCACCGGGGACCACCTTATCCTCCTTCTCCCAGGCCACGATATGACCGAACTCATCCACCAGCTGACGGCTGTAGACGATGTAATGCCTGATGGCCAGGTCTGCGCCGATGGCGAAATAGGGAACACGCACATGCAGCAGCGAGAGGTAATAGGGGTTCACGAAGAACGGTATGCCCGCCTTCTCGGCATCATAGAGTATCTTCATGGTATCAGGGTCAAGCGAATGACCCAGCATCTCATTGAGCAGGTCCGGCGACCGCACTGCAAAGTGAAGGTGGAACCTGTAATTGTCCCACCACTCATTCATCAGGTTCAGTTTCTCATCATGAGAGATGCCTTCAGGAAAAGTATATTTGGTGTCCCGGATCTCTCCTGATTCGATTTTGGCTATCAGCAGGTTAATGATTCTCTCCCTGTTCTCACGGCGCAGCTCCACAATGCGCGGATCTACTCCGGAGGGGTACATCTCCATCCACTTCTCAACTGTGTCCCTGTCAGGAATCATCTGCCTGCTCTCTCCCCTCAGCTGCCTGAACAGCTGGATCATGTCTATGAAGAACTCCGGCTTGGCACCACCTGTTCCCTTGATCACGGCAAGCCAGATGAACCTGATGGGGTTACTCACGGCAATCTCGCCCCGCAGGTTCGGGTCAGGGTACTCAATACCTGCATGATCAATGTAGTCGAGGATCCTGATGATGGCATAATCATTCCATGTCAGCTTCTCGAAGTTCTCGCGCCTGGTGACCCTGTCGGTCTGAAAGCGGAAGGCATCCTTCCGGCTGCTGTATTCCGAATGGATCCAGTTCCTGACGCCTATCTGCGCTTCAACCTCATTCTTCGACTCCCTCATGATTGTCTCTAGCATGGGGTTCTCGCGGAGCAGCACGCGCAACAGGCGGTGTGAACGTACGCTTATGGCTATCCTGTCAAGTTTCTCATTTTCTGTCATAACTGTTATCTTTTTTGGTGGCGGGACGCTACAAGATAACAAAAATGAGGCAAATAAGCGCTACTTGTGCCTTGTTATTGCCGTGCCGCCATTCTCACTGGCCACAACAATATACTGTATGTTATCCACTGTCAGCCTGTAGACGTGAGTGTCTGATGTCAGGCTTGTAATCCTTCCATGGTACTGAGGCAAACCCGGTTCCGGTACAGGTTTGTATGCTATCAGCATGAACAACCCTGCTCCGACCAGTATGCCGGCCAGCAATCCTGCAAAAAAATTTCCCGATTTCATATCTACTATATAATTAGTTGAATTATAATCTCTTCAATATAGTAAATCTATATACATCCGTCGGGATTCTTAAAAAATAATTAATAACCGGTGAACTCAGAATAGTATTCTTTTGTTTATGTTTCAAATTATTTAATTATACACCTATGAAGACATCTAACTTTCTTAACAGTAAAGGGAAAATTGCAGCAGCAATATTTCTTGCACTTTCAGTACTTGTTTCAAGTTGCAGCAAAGAAGATGATTACACTCTCACACCCGAATCTCAGGAAGACCCGGGAAGTCTGGTGGACATAGCTACACTGCTTGAGAACAGTGAACAATATCTAGAGCTGTTTATTGAACAGAATGACATGTTTAAGCGCGGTGGCAAGTCTGCTATAAAGAGGCCCCCCACATTTTTCAATCTGACCATGGCGCTTATCAAGACTGACCTTCTCAAGGTTGTTGCAAAGAATCAGCTGACTGTTCTAGCGCCCTCGGATGAGGCATTCCAGGCTCTCTTTAAGCAGCTTGGCGTTAAAGGCATAAGGGATATTCCGGCCGAGCAGCTGAAGCCCATTCTCCTATACCATGTCATACAGGGTAAAGTATGGTCCTCTCAGCTTAAGAACGGATTCACCCGCACACTCAACGGCTCTGCTGTGGAGGTCAAGCTTGGCAATGGCGTGATGTTCAATGATGCAAATGTTCTGTTCGCCAACATCAGGGCTCTCAATGGCGTAATCCATGTCATTGACAAGGTCCTGCTTCCTCCCAGCCAGAGCCTTGTTGAAATAGCATCCGGCAACGAAGCTTTTACAATTCTTGTTGATGCTGTCACCAGGGCCGGCCTGGGAGATGTGCTTGCAACAGGCGGACCATTCACGGTCTTCGCTCCCACCAATGATGCTTTCGTTGATCTGCTGGGAGAGCTGGGCTTTGCAAGCCTTGACGAACTGATAGATAAAATCGGGATAGACAACCTGAGGAAGGTGCTTCTGTACCATGTAGTAAGTGACCGCGTTTACTCAAGCGATCTTCCTGCTGGTCCTCTGCAGGCAGCTACTGTTGAGGGAAGCAAATTCACTATCGACGCATCGAAGCTGAATATCACTGATGCCAACGGACGTGAGTCGGGGCTTATTCCCTCCTTGCTCAACATCCAGGCAAACAATGGAGTGATACATGTGATTGACAGGGTTATTCTTCCAAAACTGTAAACCAACCGTCAGTCCCGAAGAGGTGCTTCCTGTCGGAGACACCTCTTCTGTATTTTCGGGATAGGAAGAGACCCGGATTGTACCCGTTATGCGGGCCAAACAATATTGACAACCGGGTGTTTATAATGTAAATTTGCATTACAGGAGGGTGATACGGCAATCAGTCGCAAACAAAGGGGGACAGCCTGATACTGTCAGCGCTCGATTGCTGTGCGCTTTCCCGCTACACACTTTCTAAGGTGAACCTTAAAACTTAATCACATGAAAATCAGTACTGTTGTTTTACTTCTTGCACTGGTCGCTCTTCAGGGTTGTGACTGGATCAGGGATCTTGGAAAGGTCAATTTTGACACAGACCTGGTTGTCAATGTTCCCATAAACAGCGACATGAAGAAATCCGTTGCCACAGATGAATCAGTGGCTGACTATAACTTTTTCGGGTCAGCAGTTCTATCCCTGGCCGAAAATGAGGACATCGAACCCTACATGGAAAAGCTGAGGGAGATCAACCTGCAGTCGCTTGAAGTCACAATCATCGGGCTTCTGCCAACGCAGACAATCATAACCATGTCACTATCAGTCTCCGGCGTGGGTACACTCTGCACACAGACAAACATCACCTCCATTAACAACACCTTCACACCGGAGATTGATGCTAACCTTCTGGAAGAGGCCGGGCAAAAACTGGTGGATGATGGACTGGTTACTGTTACCATCAGCGGCACTGCTACCGGACCGGTAGCAAATACCGTAACCCTGGTCTTTAAATCGAAGGTTACCGCTGGCGCTCTCGACTAGGACTGTTGCCGTGACTGAATTATGGCTCACTCCTGCCCGCAACGAGGCTGAGGAGTGAGTTGTCGTCTCTTTTTGAAAGACATCATACATCTTACAAAAAACATCTCCATCGCCTCATCCCATGAGGCTTTGCGAAGGTTTTGGCACACCCTTTGCATTACTACCTGTGAAGAGCGATCTTCATAAAACTTAAAGAGATGAAAAAGTCAGTTATCACATCGGTCCTCGCAGTTCTGACAGCCTTTTCGGCGATAGTCGGGGCACAGAACTTCCCGAAGGAATACCTGGGTCTCCCCGGTGACAACTTCAACCTTTACGCGGTCATGGACCTCTTCCGCAACTCCCCTACCCTTGAAGCTTTCGAGAGAAGCATCAACGACAGGGATTCACGGATCAACAACCTTGACCTCAACGGCGACTACAGGGTTGATTACATTGCTGTTTCGGACTACCGCGACGGCAGGGTTCACAATATCGTTCTGCGTGCAGTGCTGGGACGCAATGAGTACCAGGACGTGGCAGTAATAATAGTGGAGAAGATCAATAAGAGGAAGGTAGTGATACAGATAATAGGTGACGAGCTCCTCTACGGAAGGAACTACATAATAGAACCTCTCATTGCAAAGAAGCACAGGATCAGGCACGAGTACCGTCCGGTCTACTACTACGGTGGTGCAACCGTAATCAATAACTACTATTACAATGTCTGGGAGTGGCCGGTGGTGGTCCACATATACAGTCCATACTACTCAGGATGGAGCTCATCATGGTACTGGGGTTACTACCCTGTCTGGTATGAACCCTGGAACCCCTGGTACTGGGACTACTACTACGGTTACCATGCCGGCTGGTACAACCACTATCACAGGTACTACTACCACTATGATATACCAAGGTACAACAGGTACACCGACTACTACTATCACAGCGTAAGACAGGCATCGCCGCAGGTTCAGCGCAGGGTTGCCGAGGGCAACTACAGGCAGACCTACTCGCGCCCTGACCTCAGGGAAGGAGGGATGGATCTCCAGCGCAGGACTCATGCAGCCATCACTGAAGGTGCACGCAGCGTACCTGCTCCGGCTGCAGAAGCAAGACGCCAGGCAGCCGACCGGGCAGTAAGTGCACCCGTACCTGATGAGGGCAGGCGCAGCGCATCTGCAGCCACAAGCAGTAATGCATCCCGGACTGAAGCTGCAAGAAGGGCTACCCCCGGCAGCGTCACCAGAACCGCTGCCGAGAGCGAAGCAGCCAGGAGAAGCAGCTCCGCCACGGTGAGCAGGGATGCTTCAGCAACTGAGGTAGGGAGAAGAACTCCCGCTACGGTGAGCAGGACAGAACAGGATGGTGCAGGCTCAGCCACCAACAGCGGGTCGGTCCGCAGATCCGCTGCCACCAACCCTGAATCAGTGACTGTCAAGAGTGAGGCAACCAGGGCCACTGAACAGAGGGCTGCCGAAACCCGCGAGGTTGATAGAAGGGCCGCCGAGGCCAGGGCTGAGCAGCAGAGAGCCGCTGAAGCCAGGGCAGCTCAGGAGAGAGCCAATGAGCAGAGGGCAGCTCAGGCCAGGGAGAATGAGAGAAGGGCCGCCGAGGCCAGGGCTGAGCAGCAGAGAGCCGCACAGCAGCGCGCTGCAGAGGCCCGCGAGACTGACCGGAGAGCAGCAGAGACCCGCACCGCCCAGACAAGAGCCCCTGAATCAGGCTCCGACAGAATGAGCCGAAGATAACAAGCAGCTGACTTACCTGGAATCCCGCTGACCACCATCAGCGGGATTTTTTTGTACCTTGTGTCATCAAAAAAGAAACATATACACACCTGTGTTGTTCTATTGACAATTCCAAAAACAGAATGTGATGCAAACAATTCTCGGTGCAAACGGTACTATAGGAAAGATCCTTGCACAGGAACTTCCTGCCTACACTGACAGGATACGGCTGGTGAGCCGCAATCCCATAAGAGTCAATGAATCAGACGAGCTGCTGCCACTCGACCTGACCCAACCGGGAACAGTTGATAAGGCTGTGCAGGGCTCGGATATAGTTTACCTCGTAGTGGGACTGGAATACAGTCTGAAGGTATGGGAACAGTACTGGCCCGCCCTGATGAGGGATACTGTCAACGCCTGCCTCAAACACGGTGCGAAGCTGGTTTTTTTCGACAATGTCTATATGTACGATAAGAGTCATCTGTCGCATCTTACCGAAAATACTCATGTGAATCCTCCCAGCCGGAAGGGGGCAGTAAGGAAAAAGATTTCGGATATGCTGCTGGAGGCCGTCCGGGATATGGGTTTGCAGGGGCTCATAGCACGATCGGCCGACTTTTACGGTCCGGGCAACGAGAACAATTTCATCAACCAGATGGTACTGAAGAATCTCAAATCCGGAAAGAAGCCGATGTGGTTCGTGGGGCCTGACATAAAGCACTCTTTTACTTACACGCACGATGCCGGCAAGGCTACAGCTCTCCTTGGCAACACCCCCGACGCGTACGGCCAGGTATGGCATCTGCCTACTGACACCAGGCCCGTAACAGGCAAAGAGTTTATCTCAATGATAGCCTCGGAATTTGGTATCAAAGATCCGAAGATCTCCATCCTCCCGAAATGGATGCTCCGTCCGCTGGGCCTCTTCATCCCTGTGATGAAAGAGATGCCTGAGATGATGTACCAGTATGACCGCGATTATTTTTTCGATTCATCAAAATTCACTTCCCGCTTCGGCATAAAAGCCACCCCGTACGAGGAGGGTGTCAGGGTTACATGTCAGGCTTACAGGAACTGAAAAACAACCCATTGCACCATACGGTGCCATATAAAACATACAAGTAACAGCTTTTGGAATGAATTTTGTTTAACGGGTAATGACTCTTTTAGACGGTTATATTATTTTTGATGATTCAAGAGTTCTTTAGAAATCAGAAAAGGCGGATCCGAAAAGCCATACGAGTAGGAAAACATACTAAACTATTTCAATTATGAAGAAACTGCTATTTTTTGTTGCACTGATAAGTCTTGGTGCCATCGCGAGCGCACAGATCAATCCTAACGCTCTTGGTGCACGTCTGTATGGTGGCGACAATTTCAGCGGAGCTGAGCTATCTTACCAGAAAGGACTCAACGACAGGAACAGGCTTGAGCTTGACGCCAGCTTCGGTTTCAAGGAAGACTTCACCAGGGTAGCCCTCGTGGGAATTTATCACTGGGTATGGAATATTGCAGGAGGATTCAACTGGTATGTGGGTCCCGGGGCAAGCGTCGCCTATGATAACTTTAATGAAAACACTTACGTCAACGTAGGACTGGGAGGACAGATAGGCATTGAATATGACTTCAAGGATCTTCCTATCATGATAAGCCTTGACTCGCGTCCCATGTGGGATTTCCTCGGGGATGTAAACGGACTCGGCTGGGGCGCCGCCCTCGGCATAAGGTTCACCTGGTAGCACCGGCAGGTGTAGTAACCTGAAATGCCGGAATCAACATTAAAATATATACTGTTTGTATTTATCAGCCTCCTCCCCTGTTCAGTCATGGCACAGACTGACGGAGCCGAGGGTGCCACAGAAGAATGGTTCGCCGTCACCCGCGTGGTCGACGGCGATACCTTTTGGGTGGCAGATTCCAGTGGCAACAGTATCAAGATCAGACTGATCGGTATTGATGCCCCCGAACCTCGCAACACAGGCACAAGGCCGAAGGGATATTTCGGAGCAGAGTCAACAAACTACCTCCGGCAGTTGTTGAATGATAAGAAGGTCAGGCTTGAATATGACGTTTCGCGGTATGACCGCTACAAACGCACTCTCGCTTATGCATACCTTGAGGACGGCACCTTCGTCAATGCTGAGCTGGTCAAAAACGGCTATGCCACGGTGATGACGGTACCTCCCAATGTAAAGCATCAGGAAACCTTCACCAGACTGGCCGCAAGAGCACGAGGCCAAAACAGGGGATTATGGAAGGGAACCCCTTCCGCTAAATGAATGAATATGAAAATAGTTGACTGGAGAGAAGAGAGTATTGTTGAGACACCGCACAGGGTTGATGTTCGCAGATTATATGATCGCGAAAGCGCGCAGGTTATGCATATTACCCTTAACCCGGGGGAGACGCTGAAACCTCACATCACCCCCGTTGATGTTTTCTTTTACATCCTGGAGGGGTGGGTAGATGTACGTGTTGGCGATGAGACTATTACCGTCAGCAGCGACAGGCTCGTGGAGAGTCCGAAAGACATTGTTCATTGCCTCTCAAACAACTCCACGTCCGTCGGCCGCATCCTGGTGGTGAAGGCTCCAAAACCTGTCACCTCAACAAGAGTGCTTTGAGAATCTATTTCACCTGCTGGAGCAGGGAGTTCAGACGGGTGTGAGCAACTCCGCTCTTGTCAAATCCCATCTCCTCCAGTTCCTTGTGAATTGCACCCTCGTATGATCCCGAGACGGTTCCGCTCTCCTCGAAGGTGGAGTTATCACCCATGATCTCATATGTGCCAACGGTGATATTATTGAACCTAACGGAGTAGAGTCCGTCGGTACCAACAGTGACATCAACGCTGCCGCCATCACCGGCAAGATAGAATGAATCACCGTCGAATGAAATCCCGCTGATAAAGAAGAGCGCAAATGGATGCAGGCATCTCTCCACTTCATCGTCATAACCCACTGAGGGATAATTTCCACCCAGAAAGTTACTGTTCTCGTCCAGCACCGCCAGGGCAAGCATGGTTGTATCTCCGCCACTGATGTTCCCGAATATGAACTGGAAGACATGCATCTCATCGGCTGCACCCTTGTTGAAGACCTCTTCAATAAGGTAAAGATCATTGATCAGGTACTCCTCCCCGTTATATGTAAAGGTGTTCACCGGATCCTTATCCTTTGAACAGGAGAAGAATGTCAGCAGGGCAAGCAGCCCGACAAAAAACAATACATTTCTTTTCATAGTGTTTAATTTTTAAACGATAGAAAATTGATTTAACTGGTACTTCTGTTGCTTTTAATTGCAGAACCTCTGTTTGTTAAACCTATGAAAAGACTGTTTTATTGCGGAGATGCCCAATTCATTCATCAATCCTCATGACAGTCACCAGGAACACTCCCTCACCCCTCTCCTCGCGCGAGGTTATCTGCAGGCCTGCGTCCGAGGCCAGTTTCTCCAACCCGCCGAGCGTCATGTATTGCCTGAAATTGCGATAATGATCCCCGGCAGCCGCCCGTTCAATGGCAACTGAAAGCCATTTCGCCGGACCCGGGCGCATGGGACAGTTATAATCGGCTATGATCAGCCTCTTCGCTACGCGCTTCATCTCACCCAGAACCTTCAAAACCGTCTCCGGGTCAAACTGATGCATGGCGAGGGTAGAGACAGCCGTATCAAATGATCCGTCAGCATAACATGACAGGTCGGTTGCATCAAGCAGCTCAAAGGACACCCGTAGTTCAGGCTTTCGTCCTGACAGGCGACGGGCAGTAACAATCATATCCTCTGAAAGATCGATGCCGGTCACCTGCCCTGCAGTGGCAGCGATGCGCATAGAGAGCGCCCCCGTACCGCAGGCCACGTCTATCACCTTCTCATTTTCAGTGATCATGGCAGCCACCCGGCGCCGCAGACCATTGATCAACGGATCAATAAAGATCCTGTAAAAAAGTCCTTTCAAAGAGAAAGCCATGACGGATTTATTTAGTTCTTAAAGATATACTTTATTATCCTCTCAGATATTTTCAGTAACTTTAGCTGTCAGTTTAAACAGGGAACCATACTCCTCCCTCCATTATAAAGTGACAGCTAAGGATCGGATTAATCACAGCAACTAACAATTAACAAAAGGATGAGGTGTTTGACAAATTGAAAATCCCGGACAAGATAAGCTCAAGAACTGAATACAAGAGGAAATTCACGCCTGCAGAGATGTACCGTGCCTTTACCCTCCTGCCTGGCGCAATGGGCAGAATGATATATAACAGAAGGAAAAAACTTGTTGACCATGAGTTCATTGAGAGGATCCAGCTGGCAGTGACCGAGGTCAACGGCTGTGCTGCCTGTTCATACGCCCACACCTTCATGGCGCTGAAACAGGGAATGAGCAACGAGGAGATACACAGTTTCCTGAGTGGCGACGGAGGGTTCATTAAACCGGAGGAGGCCAAGGCTATTGTATTTGCGCAGCATTATGCCGACAGCCGGGGATTCCCGGAGAAAGATGCATATGAAAGCCTGTCTGGCGAGTACGGCGAAAAGAGAGCACGCGTAATCATGGCTGCATCACAAATGATGCATGCGGGTAACATCTACGGTATTCCCTACAGTGCTTTCATCTCGTGACTCAGGGGCAGACCCTACAGGGAGAGCACTCTGCTCTACGAACTGGGCATGCAGCTCTCAGGCATGGTCCTGCTCCCGGCAGCCCTGATCCACGGCCTGCTGAGAAGCATCGCGGGCATTTCCGGACCATCATTTGAAAATGTCAATCAAAATAAGCAACAGAAGGAAAATTCAACTGACTGATAACCGGTCAATCACTAAAATAATCCTCTGGCAATAAAAAAATAAGATAAGGAACAGAGTCATGCCAACCAGGACCGGTTGGATTGAGCTTTACACTTACCTGGACCAGACCGAAGGCGCCAGAGTCAAGGAGATTTGCCTTCTTCACTGGAATTATCCGAACCAGGGAGCCACCATATCATAATAAACTGTCTTTGCAGGCTGATTCAAGAATTATTTTATAAGTTTATAGCCAATTTGCCTAACCCCTTTAATAAGATTAACCATGAGAGTTCTGTTGAAAGTTGGATTTGTATCAACTGCACTTGTAGCTTTATTTATCTTCACCGGCTGCGGCACCGGTCACACCGGGTGGCAGAGTGATGTCGTC
>JAAZBN010000272.1 GCA_012513795.1 Bacteroidales bacterium
CTGGCTTTTTCGGGAGCTGTTATCTTTTCTTCGCGCAAGGCGAGAAAGAGCGGGCACAGGGCATGGACTCCCGTCACGCGCAGGATGCTGGCGAGCCTTCTCATTCCTCTTGGAACGGGAGGTTTGTTCATTCTTTTTACTGCTGCCACGGTACCTGCCGGGGTGTCGATTGCTTCAACACTTATCTTTTACGGATTGGCTGTCATAAGCGCCGGAAAATTCACATTCGGCGAAATACACTGGCTGGGAGTGCTTGAGGTGATTACCGGGCTGGTATGTCTGGCGCTGCCTCAGCACTGCGTATTAATATGGGTTTTCGGGTTTGGCCTGCTGCATATCGTTTACGGGCTTTTCATGCATCTCAGGTACAGGGGATGAAAGAGATACTGGCAAACTTCAACAAGGCCTTTGAGAGCCGTGTCAGGCTGGGCATCATGTCCGTGCTGGCAGTCAATGACAGCATGGACTTTACCGGCCTGCGCGAAACCCTGGCGGTGACTGACGGCAACCTCGCCAGCCACCTCAGGGCCCTCGAAGAGGCAGGGTACATAAATATGGAGAAGAGCTTCATCAACCGGAAGCCCAACACCAGCTATTCAATAACCGAGGAGGGACTGGACAGCTTCAGCAGCCACCTTAAGGCACTGGAGGAACTGATCAGAAACCGATAATTTTTTTTTTAATATCAACTTTGAAATACAAAGTACTTTAATGAATCCAAAAACGATGGAAACAGAAAACACAAAACAGGAAAGATGGTATGAGTCAATGACCGTCAAGATGGTCTTAATCGGAGTAATGGGACTGATTCTGCTCATCCCGCTTGCACTCATTATGGAGCATATCAGGGAGCGTTCTTCGAATGCTGAAACAGCCCGGCAGGAAATCGGCTCACTATGGGCATCAGCCCAGACGGTCACCGGTCCGGTGCTTAACGTACCCGGTATCAGGATTGTTGCCGATGACGGTTCATATGTAACAACCACCATGCACATTCTCCCTGACGGGCTCAAGGTGAACGGCGTTCTGGTGCCGGAGATCAGGTACAGGGGCATCTATGAAACCGTTGTTTATGACTCAGACATAAGTATTACCGGCACCTTCGTTGTGGCAGGTTATGAGCATCTTAATGAGTACACCTGGCAATGGGACAAGGCATATATCTCTCTTGGTGTATCTGACAACAAGGGGATTGCTGACAGCGTCTCGCTCAGCATGGGTGGCAGGGTCATCAGTGCCATTCCCGGGGCCGGCCAGACCGAGCTCTTTGACAACGGTATTTCATTCCGGTATGCCATTGACAAGGCTGCGCTGAGTGAGGCAGGCGGTGAGTTCAGTCTCAGTCTGGGTCTCAGGGGCAGTGGCAGCCTGGTCTTTTCGCCCGTAGGCCGGACCACCGAGGTAGTCCTCTCTTCTGATTGGGACGCTCCTTCCTTCACCGGCAATTTTCTTCCGGCAGAGCGTGAGGTGACTGATACCGGCTTCACGGCAAGCTGGGTTGTGACCCATCTTAACAGGAGCTTCCCGCAGGTTTGGGAGGGCAGGCAGTACAAGCCCGCCGATGAGGCTTTCGGTGTTGATCTGATCATGGAGGCTGATCATTATACAAAGGCTGAACGCAGCGCCAAGTACGGCATTCTCTTTATTGCACTCACATTCCTGGTGCTGATCATCATTGAGCTCAGATCAGCCCGGCGTATCCATATATTTTATTATCTGCTTGTAGCCCTTGCCCTTATAATGTTCTTTTCGCTTCTGACCGCCCTGAGCGAACATATAGGATTCAATCCGGCATATCTCATCTCCGCGGTCGCCACCATCGGTTTGCTGACCTTCTTCTTCAGATCGCTTCTGGAGAAAGGGTGGATGACACTGCTCATCAGCGGCATGTTAACGGTGCTTTATATCTTCATCTTCTTCCTTCTGGCAATGAAAGATTATGCGTTCCTGGCAGGCAACATCGGCCTCTTTGTGCTGCTTGCCGCCCTGATGATGGTATCTGCCAGGTACAGGCTGTTCAGGTCGTAGGTATCGCAGAGCGAAGCGCCTCCGGCAGTCTTCCCGCGAAGCATTGCCGGAGGTCACCTGCCGAACCGCACTGGTAATGATTCAACCGGCTGAGGTTCACAGCAGGCGTTGACCAGTTGCCAGACTTTTTCCCTACGCCAGCCCGGCGTCATTTCTTCCCTGCCGCCACTTTTCGCGGCCCCTTCCCCGCTGCACGACGACTGGCAGCGGGGAAGGTTTTTTATAGTAGGAGGTAATTGTTACCGGTCATGGAATATATCACCATTTTGAATTAACTTACAGGTCGCATTAAACGGTCTGATAAATGATGCTTAAAAGGTATATTGAAGAAGGGGGGCCTGATAAGTTTGACCTGGTTATTGTCGGCGGAGGCATCACCGGTGCCGCCGTTGCATATATCGCTGCTGCCCGTGGCCTCTCGGTAGCTCTCTTCGAGAAGAAAGACTACGGCGGCGCCACCTCGGCAGCCACCTCTAAACTCATCCACGGCGGATTGCGCTATCTCGCCAACGGCGAACTGAAACTGGTCCGCGAATCGCTCCGCGAACGACGTATCCTTGGCAATATAGCCCCGAACTTTGTCTATCCGCTCCCTTTCCTACTGCCGATGTACAGGAGGTGGAGAGGCAATATATGGAAGATGCTGATCGGGATGTACCTCTATGACCTACTCTCCTATGACAAGAAAGACACGTGGGACAAAAGCAAGAAACTGGAGAATCACCGGCTGATAAATCACAGAAAAACCATCAGGGTTGAACCCAACCTTAAGAAGGAAGATCTCAGGAATGCCTTTTATTTCTTTGATTACCAGAGTATATTCCCTGAACGCCTGACGCTGGCTTTTATCAAGTCTGCCGCCGAGTATGGCGCCTGCGTTTCAAACTACACACCTGTTGACGGGTTTATTTTTGATGAGGGGAAGAGGATCACGGGGGTTAGGGTGAGGGATCACTTCACCGGCATAACCAGGGAGGTTCACTCCAGCCTGGTGATCAACTGCGGCGGCACATGGGCAGACAAGATACTGAGTATGGCAGCCGGAGATGATAAGGTCTCCCATCGTGTCAAACGTTCGGAAGGCATTCATATCATCACCAAAAAGATAGCAGGTCATCATGTTGTCTCACTACAGAAGGCTGACGGGGGCCATATGATGATTATGCCATGGCGCGAACACTCCCTCATAGGTACAACGGATAAGGAGTTTCTGGGTGACCCGGATGACTACAGGGTCTCAATGGAGAGTATAGACGAGATCATTGAAAATGTGAACACCAATTTTGGCAGGAAGATCTCGCGTGAAGATATAGTGCACGCTTACGGCGGTCTACGGCCACTGGTGGATGATCAGACAAAGGGATCATATGAGACCTCGAGAAAATATGAGGTTTATGACAATGCCGTTGACGGCATACAGGGAATGATCACAGTTGAAGGAGGCAAGTACACCACCAGCCGGAGTCTTGCCCGCGAGGTACTAAGGGTGATCTCGGCAAAGCTCAACAGGGTTCTTTCTGATGCGGTGTCGGACAACCTTTATCTGTCTGGTTGCGAGATACGTGACATGAAGCAGTTCATGATCCGCCAGCACCTTAACTACAAGGATTTCAGTCGCGAGACAGTAGAATATATAAGCAGGAATTACGGGACCGAGAGCCAGATTGTCTTTCGCATTGCACGTGGCGACAGCCGGTATGCCGAGGTGATCAGCCATGACGGCGAACTGCTTGCAGAGGTTGTCTATGCCATTCAGTATGAGAGTGCCATGACGCTATGTGACATTATGCTCCGGAGGACAGGCACGGGCACCCTGGGAAATCCTGGCCGGGTTGTAACGGAGAAGGTTGCATCCCTGGCCGCAGAGATGCTGGGATGGGATGAGAGGAGGAAGGAGGAGGAGACAGCCTCGCTGATGAAAGTATATGATTTATTCTGACAGCATGAACAACGAGAACAGCTACCGCCATATCCTCAAATGGGGAGACAAGCATGAGGAAGGCATAAGCCATCATATGGCTAAGGTTATCAGGGAGAAGTTCGGGTTGACGGATGAGGACTTCAAAAGGAAGCATCTTCCCGGCACTGATTCTGTAAAGCTTGACAAACCCTCTCTGCTCAAGCCTCCCCATACTGATTTCTTCAGGAGCGTCTGCGGCAGTGAGAACGTACATACGGATGATCTGTCGCGCGCCCGCTTCTCATGCGGCAAGTTTTACGGAGAGCTGCTTGATCTGAGGCTGGGCATGGTGCCCGGACCGCCTGACGCGGTGGTTTCCCCCCGCACACATGAGGAGGTTGTCAGGATAGTTGAGTACTGCAATGAGGAGGGAATTGCAGTGGTGCCCGCAGGAGGACTCTCATCGGTTACGGGAGCAGTAAGGGCACCACGGGGTGGCATAGCTCTTGACCTGACAAGGCACCTTAACAGGATCATCTCGGTCAACACCCGTAACAAGACAGTCACCGTTCAGGCGGGCATGTACGGGCCCGCGCTGGAGGAGGAGCTCAACAGGCAGGGATACAGCTGCGGCCACTTCCCGCAGTCGTTTGAGTATTCAACCGTGGGCGGATGGATCTCTGCAAGAGGAGCGGGCCAGGCATCCACCGGTTACGGTAAGATTGAAGATATGCTGGTGGCATTAAAGGCGGTAACCCCTGCCGGAGTCATTGAGACAAAAGACTTCCCCCGTATGGCGCAGGGATGGGATCTGTACAGGCTCTTTGCCGGCGCGGAAGGAACACTGGGAGTAATCACTGAAGCAACCCTGCATATTTTCAACCACGCACCGGGGAACACTGCCTCAGCAGCCTTTATCTTCAGATC
>JAAZBN010000273.1 GCA_012513795.1 Bacteroidales bacterium
GGCCTGACATGGAGACTGCTGGAGACATTCTGGGACGGATCGTCGCTCGCCCACTCATACTATGACGGGGTGCTGCAGCAACAGAGCTACCTGTCAGATGCAGCTGCCATGCTTCTTGCCATCACCATGTTATATGAGGATGACCACTCATGGGGTGAGATGATGAACGCCATGGCAGATTATGTCAGGAGGTTCCACGGCTCTGACGGCAGATGGATAGAGTCAGATGCCGGGGATTTCATGAAGATATATGCCTCGTGGTTTGACCACCCGGTGCCGTCGGCCGTGAGCCTGGCGGAGACGGCGCTGACACGCTTGGCACTGCTCACCGGGGCTGACCTTACCCCGGCAATATACCGCAGACCGTACCAGTCAGATTTCTACAATATTAACGTATTGCTGACTGAGGATCTCTTCTACCTCTACACCACCCGTGACCTGCTTCCCTGGAGTTCCATCCCGGTCAACTCCCTCCAGCGGCGCGGCGAACCGGAGACAGTATGTTATGATAAGGTCTGCAGGACCGCAGGACTGCAAGACCGCACGACGGAGCGAAGCGGCAGTCCTTACTGAAACAGGTTCCCCAGCAATCCCTGTGCCTCCTTACCCCTGTTGGGGCTCAGGGGAGAGAGAGCACGGATCAGCTTGCGGATGGGCATGCTCTGCAGCCACACCTTGCCTGTGCCGCGCATGGTGGCCAGAAAGATACCCTCGCCGCCGAACACCATTGTCTTCAGGCTGCCGCTGGTTTCAATGTCAAAATCAAGTGATGGCTCATAGGCTACAATACATCCGGTATCTATACGGAGCGTCTCCCCGTTGAGCTGCTTCTCTATGACCGTTCCCCCGGCATGGACAAACGCCTTGCCGTCGCCCTCAACCCGCTGCAGGATAAATCCTTCGCCGCCAAGGAGGCCCGCTCCCAGCTTGCGGTTCAGCGTTACGGAGAGCTTCGTGCCGAAGGCAGCACAGAGGAAACCGTCTTTCTGGACAATGATATTGCCGTTGACGGTCCTGAGGTCTATGGGGATGATTGTCCCGGGATAGGGAGCTGCGAAAGCCACCTTGCTTTTCATTGATCCCCTGTTGGTGAAGTGGGTGAGGAAGAGCGACTCTCCGGTGAGTATCCTCGAGCCCGCCTGGAAGAGCTTATCCATCATGCCGCGGTCAGGTGATGCGCCGTCGCCCATCCTGGTCTCGTAAGTGATACCCTGGTCCATGTAAACCATGGTGCCGGCCTCGGCAATGATGGTCTCATTCGGATCAAGTTCTATCTCTACAAACTGGATGTCATCGCCGAAAATGCGAAAGTCAATTTCATGTGATACCATAAGGTCAGTGTTTTTGTGAATCCTGAACGAAGTTATGACTATCGCAACATATTACAAAATGAGGCAAGAGGCAATAGTGAAAAAGTCTATTGCTGCTTTGCAGGGTTGGGTATGATGCAGAGGAACTCAAAGGTGTCACCGAACGGATTCTTGAACTGGTGAAGGTCGCCAGGCTTTACAAACAGGCTCTGTCCCTCGGCTACCTCGTGCTCTGCTCCATGCTCATCCACGGCAATGCCGCGTCCGCGTTCCACCTTGATCACATGCTCATAGTTATGGTTATGGAACGGGGTGTTGCCTCCCGGCGCCACAAAGAAGTGGCGCATGATGATGTTGCCTGACCCGTCCTCCGGGCCGATGAGAATCTTCATCCTCACATCGCGGGCACCTTCCATCTGAACCTCCGGTGCCGGAATCTGTGCATTTGTGTTGATCTTCATAATCCTTCCTCCTTCTTGCTGTAAAGTTACCAGTTAAACACCTTCGCTGTGCAAAAGTTTTGAGATGCGATGGTGAAATGGTTAACTTTATGGCAACCGTAATAATCTTAGCCGCGAAAACACCATGAAGAAAATCATCCATCTTTCTGATCTGCACATCGGTTACCGCAACTGCGGGAAGAGATTTCGCACGCTGACTGAGAATCTGGCTTTCCTGAAGCAACCGGCTTCGGACTATGTGGTTATCATCACCGGCGATCTGGAGGAGAATGCCAATGACCCGCTCCATGCAGAGGAGGCGATGGAGTCGGTGGCACGGCTGGAGCAGATGGGATATACCGTGCTGGTTATCCCGGGAAATCACGATTACGGTACCGGATCGATGGGTAATGCTGACCTGGTTCCTGTCTTCAAGGAGAGGTTCTATAAAGACAGCAGTATTGAATTTCCTAAGCTCGATATCATTGACGGTGTGGCATTTATCGGGCTTGATTCCACAGCGGAGGAGCTCAGCTGGCATGACCGCATTCTTTCCGAGGGGGAGCTGGGTGATGCGCAGCTCGGCAGGCTGGAGGAGCTGCTCGACGGAGGATCTCTTGACGGGTTGAAGAGGGTGGTTTACATGCACCATCACCCGTTCGATTTCAAGCTGTGGCGACAGCTTCGCGACAGCGAGAAGCTGGAGAAGGTGATTGCCGGCAGGGTTGACATGCTGCTTTTCGGCCATTACCACCGCAGCAAGATCACTGCCGGAAAGATCTACCATGGCAAATGGGGCATACGAAGGTGCTACAATGCCGGCAGCTCAACCCACAAGAATGAGAACATCGGCTTCCACAGGGTCATTGACCTGTCAAATGATGACCCGAGGATGGATTACGACGGAGCATTTGTATAGGCAGTCGGCAGTTCCAGTCGGCAGTACCAGTTGGCAGTTGGACCGGGATCTCCGCTTCGCTACGACAAGACCGTCCCGACTTACCAGTCGGGATCTCCGCTTCGCTACGACACGACCTCAAGACAGCAAGGCAGCCGCCAAAGGCGGCCTGACTTTCACACCTCTCCCGCCAGCCGCCGGCGGAAAAATGAGATTGTCAGCACTGCAGCAACCACCACAGCCGCCACGGCAGCGGTAAGAAAAATTGACCGGTAGTCATCCTGCCGCCTGATCATTATCCCGATGAATGCCCAGACTGCAGCCAGGCCTA
>JAAZBN010000274.1 GCA_012513795.1 Bacteroidales bacterium
ATCCCCTACGGGGATCTGTTACAATTCTTTATCCCCTACGGGGATTTTTCAAGGCATCCAGGTTTCGGTCCTGACTGCCGGCTGCCGACTGCTGACTGCTGACTCCTTTCATGGAGAGCTGTATTCTCTTTCTTGCCAGGTCAACGTTGAGTATGCGGACGGTGATGTGCTGATGCAGTTTAACGACCTTTGCCGGGTCATCAACATATCGGTCAGCCATCTGTGACACGTGCACGAGTCCGTCCTGTTTGACGCCTATATCCACGAAGGCACCGAACTTTGTAATATTAGTGACAATTCCGGGCACAACCATTCCCTCCTTCACATCTTCAATTGAATGGATATCGGCAAAGCTGAACTCCTTCAATGCCGATCTGGGGTCACGTCCTGGTCTGGCCAGTTCCTGCATGATATCCTTCAGGGTTGGCAGGCCTGCTTCAGGTGTGACATATTTTTCAATGCTTATCATTTTTCTTTTTGTCTCATCGCGGATCAGTTCAGCGACGGTACAACCGACATCCACAGCCATTTTTTCAACGATATGATAGCTCTCGGGGTGTACTGCCGAGGCATCGAGCGGGTTGGCGGCGTCTCGTATCCTGAGGAAGCCGGCGGCCTGTTCATAAGCTTTCTCACCCATACGTTTAACCTTCATCAGGTCAGCGCGTGAGCGGAACGGTCCGTTCTCCGTACGGTGGTCAATAATATTCTGGGCCATCTTAGGTCCTATGCCGGAGACATATGTGAGCAGGTGGGGGCTGGCCGTGTTCACCTCCACGCCCACGGCGTTGACGCATGACATCACCACCTCGTCAAGGCTGGCCTGCAACCGGGCCTGGTCAACGTCGTGCTGGTACTGTCCCACGCCGATAGATTTGGGGTCAATTTTCACCAGTTCAGCCAGCGGGTCCATCAGCCGTCGGCCGATGGAGACCGCGCCACGAACAGTCACATCATGATCAGGAAATTCGTCGCGTGCTGTTTTGGAAGCAGAGTAGACAGAGGCGCCGGCCTCGCTCACCACGAACACCTTCACCCCGGAGTCCGCTGCCAGGTATGTCCGCACGAACTGCTCGGTCTCACGGCTGGCGGTACCGTTGCCTATAGCTATAGCCTCTGTCTCAAATCTCTCTATCAGTGACAGCAGCTTGCTCACGCTGCGTGCAGTCTCATTCTGAGGCGGATGTGGGTAGATCACATCATCATGCAGCAAGGCCCCCTGTCTGTTGAGACAGACCACCTTGCAGCCAGTTCTGAATCCGGGATCTATGCCCATAACGTTTTTTTCGCCGAGAGGCGGGGCCAGAAGCAGTTGCCTGAGGTTTTCGGCAAAAACGCGTATGGCTTCCTCATCTGCTTTTTCCTTTGACGACTTCCTGAACTCCGTCTCCATTGATGGTGCCAGCAGCCTGTTCCAGCAGTCAGTGACAGCTTCACGAACTTCTACGGCAGCTGAGTTATCAGCCTTAATCAATTGTTTTTCAATTGTTTCAACAGCCTGGTCCTCAGGTGGCATTATTATCAGTCTGAGGAATCCCTCATCCTCTCCCCTGCGCATGGCCAGCAGCCTGTGCGAGGGGCAGCGCCGCAGTGGCTCGGACCATTCGAAATAGTCGCTGAACTTGGCTCCCTCCTGTTCCTTTCCCTTCACTCCGCGTGATGTGATAACCGCATCACGTTCATAGAGGCGTCTGAGTGAACCCCGCACGAGTTCGTTCTCGCTGACCATTTCTGCAATGATATCGCGTGCGCCGGCCAGTGCTGCATCTACGGTCTCCACCTCGTCAGCGACATATTTCTCAGCCTCCATTACCGGATCACCGGGTTTCTGGTCCAGCAGCCAGAGTGCAAGTGGTTCCAATCCTTTTTCCCTGGCCACAGAAGCGCGTGTCTTGCGTTTGGGTCTGTATGGCAGGTAGAGATCCTCCAATTGAGACATAGTCAGCGCTGCGTTGATCTTAGCCAGCAGTTCAGGAGTCATCTTTTCCTGCTCTTCCACAGATTTGATGATGGCTTCGCGACGTTTATCGAGTTCTTTCAGTCTTTCATATTCGTCACGTATCTCCGCCAGTTGCACTTCATTAAGGCTGCCGGTCACCTCCTTGCGGTAACGGCTGATGAAAGGAATTGTGGCCCCGTCATCAAGCAGCCTGAGTGTGTTCTCCACCTGCCAGTCGTGGAGCTGAAGCTTACGCGCAATTGTTTTTATGTGTATTGAAGGATCCATGGTCTCTATTCTACATACAGCATCAGTCCTTTCAGGTACTCACTTTCCGGGTGATAGATGCTGACGGGGTGATCAGGCGGCTGGCCTGTCTGGTGCAGTATCCGCACATTGCGTCCGGTGTTTGCAGCCGCCACGAAAACCGAGCGGCGGAAATCATCACGGCTCACCACCTGTGAGCAGGAGAAGGTAAAGAGCAGTCCTCCGGGTTTTATCTTTTTCAGGGCCAGGGCGTTCAGCCTCCTGTAGCCCTGAAGTGCCTGGTTCAGGGCGTTATGGTGTTTCGCGAAGGCGGGAGGATCAAGAATTATCAGGTCATATTCGCTCTCCATGGAGGAGAGGAAGCTGAAGGCATCAGTAGCGAACGAGCGATGGCGCGGGTCACTGCCGAAATTGAGATATACGTTCTCATCAGCCGTGGCGGTGGCTGTGGCGGAGCTGTCAACTGTATGAACGAGGGCTGCGTTGCTCATGGCATAGACAGAGAATCCGCCGGTATATCCGAACATGTTCAGAACACTCCTTCCGTTGCAGTATTGCCTCAGCAGGCTCCGGCTGTCACGCTGGTCGATAAAGAATCCCGTCTTTTGACCTTTTTCCCAGTCGACCCTGAACCGGAATCCGTTCTCCGAAACCACCGTTCCTGTTTCACCGTTGGCGCCCATGATATAGCCGTTGGAAGGATTTAGTTTTGCCATGAACGGGAGGGTTCCTTCACTTTTGTCATATACTGAATGTACCAGGCCTCCGGTAACCTCCGGTAGAAGGCCGGCAATCATTTCACGAATATGCCAGAAGCCGGCAGTGTGTGCCTGTAATACAGCGACATTACCATAAAGATCAATTACAAGTCCTGGCAGTCCGTCTCCCTCGCCATGCACCAGTCGCCAGGCATTTGTATCGCTCTTTCCGGCAATGCCGGCGCTGATACGGTAATTCATAGCATCCATGAGTTTCTTTCTGAAGAACTCACGGTCAGGGGTGCATCTTGAAAATGAGAATATGCGTACGGCTATTGAACCCGGGGCCCAGTGGCCTGTAGCAAGGTAAGTGTTGTCTGAAGCAAATACCTCCGCCACATCGCCTTCCACCGGTTCTCCGGAGACAGAGGCCACGGCTCCCGAGAATATCCAGGGGTGGAACCGTTTCACCGACTGTTCCTTGCCTTTTCTGAGGGTGATTCTGATGGTTCTGGTGACACTGGTCATGGAAGCCGGCTTAGTTGTCATATGTGATTGTTGCGGCAAGGTCTACGGATGATGGTTACAATATCCCTCTCTGCCATTCAGTGCGAGGTAGATACGCCGGCACACCCAGGCATCGGTAGCGGCATACAACTGCTGGTGGTCGGTCAGGATGGGCGCCTCCCAGTTTGACACCTGCTGTGATTTCGAGATTGAATATCCCAGTACGATGGCAGAAAGTTTCTTCAGTCCCAGTTCCTTTATCCCGTGGTCAGCCACTATGTTCTGCAGGTCAATGAATCCGTGCGGTTCGAAATGGGTAAGTGATTTGAGCGCCTTAATATCATCGCGTATAGCCACTCCGGCTTTAATTATGTTTTTGTCGGCCAGCAGGCGTGTAAGTTCAGGCGGCAGGCCTGTCATATTCAGCCTGAAGAGCCATGCATGGTCGGCGTTAGCCAGTTGGAGAAGAGAGACATTGTATCTTCTGCCCTTCCTGAAAGAGGGTCTTGTTTCAGTATCAAAGCCCAATAATCCGGAACGGCCGATATCATTTATCACCCTGTAGAATTTGTCCATTGTATCCACCAGGGTCACCCTGCCATTGAACTGCAGGACCGGCAGTTTTCTCAGTTCCTCATCCGATATGGTTTCATTATATTGTTTAATCATTGTCATTCAATTCATTATCAGCGCTCCCATCAACTTCGGAGTAGAGGACGTCATGCAGTGCCAAGAGCACATTCAACAGTTTTTTTCCCCAGAACTCCTCAAAGTTCATCAGCACCTCCCATACGGCATCATTCATCACCTCCTCTTTACCGCTCTTATAGCTTATAATAAAGTCCTTCAGATCCTGGTATATGTCAGTAAGGTTCTCAGAGATGCTGCCGGTATACAGTCCGTCAGCCGGATCACCCAGTGAGACTATTACCGGGAAGGGGTCATTGTTGCCCATCTTTGAGAGGAGGTTGTCATGCATTCTTGTCCAGTCAAATTCAGTAACTGTCTTCTCATTGGGTTCTTCCAGCACCGGATCGAGCAGTGGAAGCAGCGAGGCTCTGAGATAGATGAAAGGGAGCAGTCTTTGCATCACTTTAAGTATCTCAATGCCATTTATTTCGCCGGTACCCTCCAGGTACTTGCAGTACTCATTGGCAGAGGCTGCAAATTCAACCACCTGACGTGAGTAGATCACCTTTTCCTCTTGTTCCATCATCACAAAATTACCCGACAAAAATATTCATTTCAGTCTGAAAACCGGGGAAATGTTGATAAAAGGAGGAGGGTCACCGTTTCCAGGTGAGTCTGTGCTGGTTATCATAGACCAGTTTCTCATGGTCAAGGAGCCAGCGGATCACCTTTATGCTTTTTTCACCCGGAAGGTCCATCCGGGCCTCCAGCTCTTCCGGTCTCATGGGGTTTTCACCCACTAGTTTCTTAATTTTATCAATAATAATATCGAACTCATACTTGCTCAGTTCCAGTTCATTTCTTTCCTGGCAGGTATCACAGAGGCCGCATCTGCCGGTTTCTTCTCCGAAGTAGGCAGTCAGGAAGGCAGGCCTGCATCTTGTCTTATTGTCAGCATATTCGGTGATCCTTTCAACTCTTTCAATATAGTTTTCCTTGACCTTCAGGTAGAGTTCGGGTGATATACGGAGGTGGCTTCGGTCAAGTCTCTCCTCGGTAAAGATAACCATGGGGCTTTTCTTGCCCGGGATGAAGTGGATTATTCCCTGTGAAGAGAGGCGGAGGAGGAACTGGTATATTACTTCGCGGGGCAGTCCGGACCTGGCGGAAAGGGCCTCCTCATTGATCGGGGTAAACTCAGAGAACATGCCGCTATAAGTTCGGAGGAGAAGTTTTATGAACCTGTCATACTCCTCATTGGCAACCTGGAATTTGTAGAGGTCGTCGCGGTTCACTATGAAGTGCACTCTTGAAGGGTTATTGATCTCATCAGTAAACTCGAGGTAACCCTCCTTCTGCAGGAAGTTGAGGCTGTTATATGTTTCCGTCACCGAGAAGCGGAATGCGGTGACAAACTTCCAGAGGTCAAAGTCATGAACGCTGTTTCTTCCTGCGCCCACAGGCAGCTGGTAGAAGTTACCAATAGCCTCATATACATCCTTTATCTTCTCTACCGGAGGAAATTTTATGCGGACCGAGTCGGCCAGTTTTCGTTTTTCATCCTGTGACCAGAGCAGTACTGCGAAAGATGGTTTACCATCTCGGCCGGCGCGGCCTGATTCCTGGTAGTATGCCTCTATGGAGTCGGGGCAGTCCCAGTGAATGACAAATCTTACGTCCGGTTTGTCTATTCCCATCCCGAAGGCGTTTGTAGCCACAATGATTCGTGTTTCGCCGGTGCTCCACGAGGTCTGTTTTCTGTCACGCATCTCCTGTGGCAGGCCGGCATGGTAGAAGTCAGCCCTGATTCCGTTTGCCACAAGCAGCTCAGCCACCTCTTTTGATCTCTTACGGCTGTTGACATAGATGATTCCACATCCTTTTTCTTTTTTGAGGCTGCGAAGCACGTAGGCGCTTTTGTCTTCCACCTCTCTGACGAAGTAGGTTATGTTTGGTCTGCGGAAGCTCGTTTTCAGGACGCTGGGATTCTTCATCCGGAGTCTGGAGATGATATCCTCCACCACGCGAGGGGTGGCTGTAGCCGTAAGGGCAAGGAAGGGGATCTCCTCACTGATCATTTCCCTTATATCTGCTATATGGAGGTATGAAGGCCTGAAGTCATATCCCCACTGTGAAATACAGTGGGCCTCATCAACTGCCACGAGGGTAAAGTTGAACCGTGGCAGCCGAGTCCTGAAGAGGGTTGTGCTGAGCCGTTCCGGGCTCACGTAGAGCAGCCGGTAGTCGCCATACAGAACATTATCGAGCGCTATCTCCACCTCTTCCCTGGCCATGCCGCTATGAACAGCCATAGCCCTTATATTCATCTTTTTCAGTTTTGCCACCTGGTCCTTCATCAGGGCAATAAGGGGGGTTATTACGAGGCAGAGGCCGTCAGCAGCCAGGGGAGGTACCTGGTATGTCACCGACTTCCCTCCCCCGGTAGGGAGCAGGCCCACAACATCCTTTCCGGAGATCACAGACTCAATGATCTCCTCCTGTAATGGTCTGAAGGAGGTGAATCCCCAGTAGCGTGCAAGAGTTTCCCTGTAGATGTCCGGCAGCATGGTTTAGCAGGCTGTTTAATACAAATTTAATAACTCAATCCAACATTTAACCTTTTATTGACATTTAAGATATGCCGGTGCGTATCATTTTTTTGTAATTTTCGCCCCAGTTAAGAAACCTTGCCCGATGTCATTCTCTGAAGATAAACTGCTATTTGAAGGACTGACCTTCGATGATGTGCTGCTTTTGCCGGCCTATTCGGAGATAATGCCCCGTGATGTTGACCTGAGGACGAAGTTCACCAGGAACATCATCATCAACACACCCATTGTGTCTGCCGCCATGGACACCGTCACTGATGCCGAGCTGGCCATTGCCATTGCCCGTGAAGGGGGTATTGGAGTGATACACAAGAACATGTCTGTAGGCCAGCAGGCGGCACAGGTAAGAAAGGTAAAAAGGGCTGAGAGTGTAATGATCTTTGACCCGGTAACCATTGCTGATAATGCCACTGTGGCTGATGCCATGGCACTGATGAAGGAGTTCAGGATCGGGGGCATACCCGTGATCCATGAAGACGGGGCTCTGGCAGGTATTGTCACTAACCGCGACCTGCGTTTTGAGACTGACTATTCGCGGCGCATATGTGAGATAATGACTCCCCTGGAGCGTCTTGTCACTCTCAGTCACCAGACTGATCTGGCGGCCGCAGCGGAGATACTTCAGAAGCATAAGATTGAGAAGCTGCCGATAGTTGATGACAAGGGAAGGCTTAAAGGGCTGGTCACCTACAAGGACATCACCAAGGCCAAGGACAGGCCCAATGCCTGCAAGGATGACAAGGGTCGTCTGAGGGTTGCTGCTGCTGTGGGCATTGCACCTAACACTCTCTCAAGGGTGGAGGCCCTTGTTGGTGCCGGTGTTGATGCCATCGCCATTGATACTGCTCACGGTCACACAAGGAGTGTCATTGAGATACTCAGGGAGGTAAAAAAGATCTTCCCCGGCACCGAGGTAGTGGTTGGCAATATAGGAACTGCGGAGGCTGCTGCCAAGCTGGTTGAGGAGGGTGCTGACGCCGTCAAGGTGGGTATAGGGCCCGGCTCAATCTGTACAACGAGGGTGGTTGCGGGTGTCGGTGTACCGCAACTTTCGGCAATTTACAATGTAGCGCATGCCATTGAGGGCAGTGGTGTGCCGGTGATCGCTGACGGGGGCATCCGCTATTCAGGTGACATTGTCAAGGCCATCGCTGCAGGTGCTGACTGCATCATGGCCGGTTCTCTGTTCGCCGGCGTGGAGGAGTCGCCCGGAGAGACGATCATCTACAACGGAAGAAAATTCAAGACATACCGCGGGATGGGCTCTGTGGAGGCTATGCAGCTCGGATCAAAAGACAGGTACTTCCAGGATATGGAAGATGATATCCACAAGCTCGTTCCGGAAGGCATTACAGCCCGGGTGCCATATAAGGGCACACTCGGTGAGGTGGTTTACCAGTTCCTTGGCGGATTGCGCTCAGGGATGGGTTACTGTGGCGCCCGTGACATACCCACTCTCAAGAGAGAAGGCAGGTTTGTCAGGGTCACCAGCGCCGGCGTGACCGAGAGTCACCCCCATGACGTGACCATCACGCGTGAAGCCCCCAACTACAGCAGAAAGGTGAATGAATACTGATCATGACCAGGGCACTTGTACTCATCATAATCATCCTTGCCACAGGCTGCCGGCATTCCGCCACCAACCCTGAGAGGCAGATAGTGGCCTGTGCAGGTGACAGGGTCCTTTATCTTGACCAGATACCGTCAGGACTGGTATCTGAAGGGATGAGCAGGGCTGACAGCACCTCGGCTGTACAGAGCTTCATCAGGCAGTGGGCGCGAAAGGAGCTCCTGGCCCTGCGGGCCGAAGAGAACCTGACTCCCGAATACAAGGCAGAGGTGAACCGGCAACTGAATGAAATGCGTAATAACCTCCTCATTTACCAGTATCAGCAGCAGATGATCATTCAGAAGATGGATACTGCAGTATCTGACAATGAGTTGCAGGACTATTACGTCAGCAACCTGAGCACCTTCACCCTGACAACCAATCTCATAAAGGCCCTGTACATCAAAGTGCCTGCATCCATGCCTGAGATAGACAGGGTAAGAAAGCTGTACAGATCACAGGAATCAGCTGACATGAGGGAGTTGGAGGAGCTGTGCCTGCAGTACAATTTGCGCTATGATGATTATAATGATGATTGGATCCCCTTTACCCATTTGCTCCTGGAGGTGCCTCTTGAATCAGACAACCAGGAGCAGTGGCTTGCCAGGAACAGGGCTGTTGAGCTGAGGGATGACAGATACTCATATTTCATTGCAATCAGGGAATACAGGTTGAGAAACAGCGTTGCGCCGTTTGAGTATATACAGGGACAGATCAGGACAATCATTATAAATAACCGCAGGAAAGACTTCCTGCAAAAGCTTGAAGACGGAATATTCAATGAGGCTGTCAGCAACAACACGCTGAAGCTTTTTTAGAAGCGAGTGAAAAGGATGAAAAGGAATATCATAATTGTATGCCTGATGGCATTTTTCGCCGTTCATGAAGCGGCAGGCCAGCAGGTGGTTGAGTCTGTTGTTGCCGTTGTGGGCAATGAAGTCATATATCTTTCAGAGATAGAGGGACAGGTAGTGCAGTTGAAGGCTGAGCGTGACCCCACCCCGGTGGAGCAGCTCCGTTGTCGTATTTTTGAGGATCAGCTTATACAGAAGCTTTTTCTTGACCAGGCCAGGATTGACTCCATAGAGGTCTCTCCGGAGAATGTGGAGTCAGATCTCAACAGCAGGCTTTCAGACTATATCAGGCGTGCCGGCTCAGAGCAGGCGCTGGAGTCATACTTCAACAAGAGCATGACTGAGATAAGGAAGGACCTGCGTGAGATGCTTACCAACCAGTATATTGTGCAGGAGACGCAGGGAACCATTGCCCAGGGCATCACGGTCACTCCGGAGGAGGTAAAGAAGTTTCACAACTCCATGCCTGTTGATTCGTTGCCGCTCATGCCCAGAAAGGTGCAGCTGAGCATTATTACGGTTGAGCCCCCTGATATGGAAGCCAGCAAGGCCGAAGTGCGCCAGAGGCTTTTGGATCTGCGCAGCCGGATTATTAACGGTGAGAGTTTCAGCACCCTGGCCATACTCTATTCCGAAGATCCGGGTTCAGCGCCAAGGGGAGGAGAGCTGGGGTACAACATGAGGGGCGAGCTTGCCAAGCCGTATGCTGAGGCAGCCTGGAGTCTGAAGCAGGGTGTGGTCTCCAAGATTGTGGAGACGGAATTCGGATTCCATATCATTCAGCTCATTGACAGGAAAGGTGACATGGTCAACTCACGCCATATACTCATGAAGCCCAGGCTGACCTCGGAGCAGACTGAGTGGGCCATTCTCAAGCTTGACAGCATTGCCTACCTGGTGCGTTCTGACAGCCTCACTTTCTCACAGGCAGCAATGAGATATTCAGCTGACAGGAACACCATAGCCAATGGTGGCAAGATGGTCAGCGAGAATCCTTCTGAAAGGGTCAACTGGCTCACTCTTGACGAACTGTCACGGGAAATCAACCTGGTTGTCCGTGACATGAGGCTTGGTGAGATCTCTGAACCCTTCCGCACAACCGATTCTAAAGGCAACAGCGTCTACTGCATCATCAGGCTTGATGATGAGATACCTGCTCACCGGGCCAACCTGAAGGATGATTATAATTATCTTGCTGAACTGGCGCTAAGAGACAAGCAGGCCAGGAAGTACGAGGAGTGGATCATTGATAAGATCAAAAGGACATACATCCGTATCAGTGACGACTTCAGGGGATGCAAGTTCCACTATTCCGGATGGCTCGAATAGTCAAAATAGCGATTGTACCTTATTTTATGCGGGCAGCCGCCTTCCTGTTAATGACGCTTGCCATAATGCTCCAGCCCTGCAAGCTGCAGGCACAGGAGACGCAGGGACGCAGGAGGGTTGAGATACTTCATTCTGACTCAATGAAGTATGAGCGCCTTGACGGCCGTACGCGAAACAGGCTCAACGGTAACGTGAGGCTGATGCACAATGACCTATACATGAACTGTGACAGCGCCTGGTACTATGATGACACCAACCAGGTTCTTGCATACAACAACATTCACATCTGGCAGGGAGATACGATTCACATCCGTGGACAGTTTCTTACCTATAACGGTGATACAAGGAAAGCAGTGCTTACTGACAGCGTGGAACTGACTGACAAGGAGATGCGACTCTTCACCGATGAGATTGACTATGATGTGAACACCCAGGTAGCAGTTTATGACAACGGCGGGCGAATTCTGAGCGGCGACAACACCCTTACAAGCATAGTTGGAATATACTACTCTGACCAGAAGATGCTCCATTTCCGTGACAGTGTCCGCATTGTCAACCCGGATTATGTTATGACGGCTGACACAATGCGGTATGACACCAGCAGGGAGATTGCCTGGTTTGCAGGACCTTCTGAGGTTGTGGGTGACAGCATCTATCTCTACTGCGAAAACGGATGGAGTGATACTCGCAATGACGTCTCGCAGCTGATGAAGAATGCTGTGCTTGACAACCGTGAACAACGTATCACAGGTGACACTCTCTGGTATGATGAAAGGAAAGGTCAGGGCGAAGCGTTCGGGCATGTGACTGTTACAGACACATCTGACAATATTACGGGCGGCGGCAACTATGCCTGGTATGAAAAGCGTCCCGAACGGCTGCTCTTTACCGGTACGCCATGGTTCTCATTGTTTGCTGACGATGACACGCTGACTCTCAGGGCTGACACTCTCAGGGCAATACCTGTGCAGGACACTGCCGGTGTCAATCACAGGTTACTGAAGGCATATTATAGTTGTACCATCTTCAGCCGGGAGATGCAGGGCAAGTGTGATTCTCTGGCCTACTCGTTTCAGGATTCGGTGATAAGGCTATATGATGACCCCATTGTCTGGTCAAGGGAGAACCAGATGACGGCTGACTCCATTGCCCTTTTCACTGTGAAAAGCAAGGCTGACCACATGGAGATGTACAACAGGGCTTTTGTTGTCAGCTCGGTTGACACAGCCCGTTATGACCAGATCAGCGGGAAGAATCTGTCCGGCTTTTTTATTGACAATAAGCTTTACAGGATAGAGGTTGTGGGTAATGGTGAAGCAATCTATTATGTTGTTGACGGAAATGAGCTGGTGGGTGTCAACCGAGCCCGCAGCGCCACTATTGAGATCTTCTTTGAGGACAGCAAGATAGTGGAAATATACCAGAATCAGAGTCCTGACGGCACCCTCAATCCGCCGTTGCAGCTGCCTGACACTGAGATGAGGCTGGAGGGTTTCAGGTGGCATCCGGATCTGCGGCCTGACCGGGTCAGTATGGGTATTGCAGAGTTATTCCCCGGTCTCCCTGAGGCATCAGCGGATGAGCTACCGAACCTACCCGAAGGGGATGTTCCCGTTGAGTTGCAGCAGCTACCTGAAGAGAAGGTTCCCGTTGAGTTGCAGGAATCTGCGGAAGTGAACACCACCCGATTTTTGTAACAACCTCCCCAGGAAGAAGACCCGGATGACAGGCTCGCATTCCCTGGCACAGAAACATCCTCCTGCAATCCGGACCCTGTAAAGCCGAAGTGCCTGAAGGGTGTTATACAACAGCCCCCAGGCACTTCCAATTCTTATCAAAAATGATTGCTAGTATTCGTCTTCGTTAAAGAAGAAGTCGTCCTTTGACGGGTAGTCAGGCCAGATATCTTCTATGCTTTCATAGATATCTCCCTCATCCTCAATCTCCTGCAGATTCTCTATGACTTCCATAGGAGCACCTGACCTGATGGCGTAATCAATAAGCTCGTCCTTGGTGGCGGGCCATGGTGCATCTTCAAGTTTTGATGCTAATTCAAGTGTCCAATACATAATAAAAAAAATAGTTATTTATTACCCTTCTAAGAGTCCGCAAATATAAAATTATTTAGAATAAAAAAAGAGTTGGGGCGATTTTTAAGCAGATTATTTTGATTTTTTGCCTGGAAGCCATTTAACTTCCTCTGTTCCAAGCTCATAAGTCAAGCACCTTGTCAGTACGAATAAGTAATCCGAGAGTCGGTTGAGGTATTTTAAGACATTTGGATCGGTTTTTTCCTGTTCATCAAGGCGAAGGAGGGTTCTTTCGGCGCGGCGGCAGACGCATCGTGCGATGTTGCTCGAAGCGGCGGGATGGTTTCCTCCGGGAAGGATAAATGACTCCAGTTTTGGCAGGCGTGCCTCCATCCGGTCAATGGCGTTTTCGAGCGAAGCTGTATCATCAACGGCTATATCTTTTGGCACTTTTGCCCCTGGATGAGTGGCAATAATGGTGCAGCATGCCATGAGAGACGACTGGATAGTTATTAGTTCATCAGCCGGAACGCAGAATTGTTCATAGGAACGAATCATACCTATCCAGGCGATAAGCTCATCCATGGTGCCATAGGCTTCTATGCGGGGGTGGTGTTTGGGCAGTCTTACACCGCCTATCACTGATGTCTCGCCTTTATCGCCGGTTTTTGTATATATCTTCATCAGGATTCCTGGCTGGAGACAGTTCAATGGATTCCTGTCTGGTGTATGATTAGAGTGCAGTTTATTTCATCAGGCTATTTCTTTCTGACCTCTATCCTGTTTTCATTGATATAGTCAGCTGACACCTCTCCGTCCATCAGTTTGATGATCCGGTGGGCATGGCGGGCGATATCCTCCTCATGTGTCACCACTATGACCGTATTACCGTCCTCATGGATCTTATCAAGCAGGCCCATGATATCATACGAGGTTTTGCTGTCGAGGTTACCGGTCGGCTCGTCGGCGAGTATGATTGACGGATTATTGATAAGTGCTCTTGCTATTGCCACCCTCTGACGCTGTCCTCCGGAGAGTTCATTGGGTTTATGAGTCATACGGTCGCCCAGACCAACCAGGTCAAGGGTCTTGACCGCGTGTTCATCTCTCTCATGGTGTGGTATGCCTGCATAGATGAGCGGCAGTGTCACATTCTCAAGGGCGGTATATCTTGGCAGCAGGTTAAAGGTCTGGAAAACGAATCCGATCTCCTTGTTGCGTATCTCCGCCAGTCTGTCGTCCTCCATCTTGCTGACGTCAGTACCATTAAGGATATATGTTCCTTTGGTAGGTGTGTCGAGGCAGCCCAGGATATTCATGAGGGTTGACTTCCCTGATCCTGACGGGCCCATAATAGCTACATATTCATTCCTGTGAATGTCAAGGGTCACCGTGCGAAGGGCTCTGACAATAACAGATCCCACCTGGTAATTCTTAACAATATCCTTGATCTCAATGACTTTGTCCATTCCTTTTGCATTAAAGCCCCGAAATTAGTTGAAATAACTCTATTATTCACGTTAAGGAGGTGTTATTTTTTGTTAATACCTTATCCGGTAACGGCCGGGGGTGAGGTTCGGGAGGAAGAACAGTATCCCGAAGCGGAAGGTTTCGAGTGAAGCTGTGGCATTCAGGGCAGCTGTTGTATCTGCTGTCAGCAACTCCCAGGCCCGGATCATCTCTCTGTTCAAGCGGATATCATCCGCCACTATTATCATCTCATCACCCATCTCCCTTATCTTCTTTACGTACCCTGCAAGAGCCGGTCCCCGGTGGTTACCGTCAATGAATGCCATCCCGATCTTTGTGTCTCTTTTTCTGAGCAGGCTAAGGGCATCACTGAACTCCCCGCAAATGACTTCGGTATTGATGGCGCCGTGTCTCTGCAGGTTATCGCGGGCGATGGCTGCCAGCTCAGGGCATCCCTCCACGGTTATCACTCTTCTGTGTGGCGCTCCCAGTGCCAGCGCCAGTGTGCTTATGCCAAGGGAGGTTCCCAGCTCCAGGATGAC
Source organism: Bacteroidales bacterium (assembly GCA_012513795.1). Lineage (GTDB taxonomy): Bacteria > Bacteroidota > Bacteroidia > Bacteroidales > VadinHA17 > SR-FBR-E99. Next base: position 14,485 of record JAAZBN010000274.1, read on the forward strand.
CGGCTTTCCCTGCCGGTTCTCCGGAATGGGCTCTGCACCCTGCCTGCCGGGTGATGCGTCAGCAGTTATCTCAGGGTCAGCGTCACCCCTCATTCTTCCCTCCTGTCCCGCATCGCGTGACAGGACAGGGTCAGCGTCACCGTTCATCCCTGCTTCCTGTCCCGCATCGCGTGACAGGA
>JAAZBN010000275.1 GCA_012513795.1 Bacteroidales bacterium
AAAGCCTCAACCGCCTCCTTTGAAACGTTAAGAGCAAGCATCGCTGTCAGGATGAGGTACATCATCCCGATCATCTTTTGCCGCGGGGTTTCTTTTCCCTTAGCCATTTGCGGATAGTTTAAAAGTTTTCAGATATATTGATGAACTCAACATTATTTCACGTTCATTGCGGCAAGCATATTGCCGTAGACATTGTTCAGCGAGCTGAGGTTTTCATTCAGTCTGGCAACCTGTTCACGGTATTTCTTCGTGTCATCCGCTGAACCGGTCAGGTCCTTCATCAGGTTTTCCATGCCCTTGTAGATTGTTTCACTGCTCTTAACATGGTCATTGGCGCCGCGGAGCTGGAGCTCATAGGCTGCATTAAGTGCGGAGAGGTTCTTATTCAGGGCCTCAAGCTTCTCCTGGTAGCTGCGTCCGCCGGTCTCAATGGTTTTTGATGATTCACCGATGGCCTGGTAGACTGAGCTGGTGTCATTCATGGACCTTGCGGTCTGAAGCACTGACTCTGACAGGTTGCGAAGTGATTCGTTCGCTTTCCTGATAGTACCGGTATACTCATTGGTGGTAGCTGCCAGATCACCCATGGAGTTGAGGTTGTTGGTGGTCTCAGTGAGTTTTTTCAGCCCTGAGCTGAGTCTGTCAAACACATCGGGTGTGATGCCCGCGTCAGCCAGCATCTTGTCGAACTGTGAGAGACCTGCTCCGCCGCCGTAGCCACCGCCGCCGCCGCCAACAGCTGCAAAACCGATATCCTCGCCTGAATAGTTAGGATCAAGCTGGGGATAGACCAGTTTCCAGTCAGGCTCCTCCTTCAGAGGCTCAAAGGCTGAGAAGAAGAAGATGATTGCTTCTGTGATAAGACCCACAGAGAGAAGTAATCCTGCAAAGGGATAGTGCTGGATCTTGAAGAGAGCACCGATTATCACGACCGAGGCACCCCAGCCGTATAACTTGGACATGAAAGCTTTCCACTTACTTGTATGAACAATTTCCGAGAGGCCCATATAATTAAATTTTAGGTTTAACAGTATTAGTTATTTACTCCGATATAAGTTCTGACATTACGGAACCCTACAAATGATTTTGTTGAGTCCTGGTATTCATAATCTCTTGATGATGTCTGCATGAACAGTGCAATATCCTTCCATGAGCCTCCCCTGATGACCTTACGCTTGAGCACGGGTGGATCATCCGGACGGGCATTGTATTCATAGTCAGGATTAAGGTCGTGGGTGAAAACATATGATGAGGGATGGTATGCGCATGAAGTCCATTCGGCAACGTTGCCGGCCATGTCAAAGAGGCCGTACTCGTTTGGTTCAAAGGAGGCCACCTTGATTGTGTAAACTGCTCCGTCATCGATATAGTTGCCGCGAAGGGGTTTGAAGTTTGCAAGGAAGCACCCTTCATAGTTACGGGTGTATGGTCCGCCCCATGGATACATTGACAGGTCAAGGCCACCTCGGGCGGCGTATTCCCATTCGGTCTCCAGCGGGAGGCGGTAGTTGTGAACGTCTGCGATGCCCTGGGCACGCAGGTGCTCATTCATGAAGTTGGTACGCCAGACGCTGAAGGCGCGTGCCTGCATCCATGACACTCCTACCACAGGGTAGTCATCATATCCCGGGTGCCAGTAATATAAGGTAGCCCAGGGTTCATTGAATGAATAGGTGAAGTCCCTGATCCATGCAAGAGTATCCGGATAGATGTTGACAACGTGATGCATTATGAATGAGGAGCGGTCAACAACGTCAGTGGTGTTTCCCTCGAGGTCAGTGACCTGGCCCTCATATCTTCCCTCCTTGTAGTTGTACCTGGCTTTTGCTGCCTGCTTGTAGTCAACCCAGAAATATGAGTAGTTCAGCAGGCGGGTGTCCCACTGCTTGTTGGCATTGAATCTCTCCTCCGGAGGATAGTACATTGATTCTGCCACGGCTTGGATCTCTTCATCCCTCAGGTCAATCCTCTCTTCCCAGTTCAGGACGTATGGCTCAATGATGTTACCTTCCTCGTCAGTACGGAAAAATTCGTAACCCTCAAGACCTTCCTCTCCCAGTCTGGTTCTGAGGATGGAGTCACGCACCCAGTTAGTGAACTGACGGTATTTATTATTGGTGATCTCTGTCTGGTCCATCCAGAAAGCTTCTACCGTTACTGTTTTGGAGAGACTGTTCATGGCACGCAGGGGATCCTGGTCACTTGGTCCCATCACAAAGGAACCGGCCGGGATAAAGGCCATCTCAAACGGCTCCGGCTCATAGAACTTCTTCCTTCCCTGAACACCTGTCAGCTCACCGGTCTCGTATGAGCCGCAGCTACTCAGAATCAGGGTTAACGTAAGAGCTAAAAGGGTTACCTTTTTCATATACTCATTAATTTAAATATGCAAGTAAATTTATTTTCTTCTGTTTGTCAGAGGAACCGGATACTCCTGTAACGGGTGACGCTTTTGCCGAGCCCGAGATCGAAGCTGTAGGAGACCACAAACTCATGGGAGCCACTGGTTCCTTTTCTGATCTCCGATATCGGGAAGTCGTATCCATATCCAACCTTTAAACCGTTATATAATTCTATGCCTGCGAATCCTGTGATTGCGTCACTTATCCTGTAAGAAACGCCACCCCATATCTTTTTATTGTATCTAACCAT
>JAAZBN010000276.1 GCA_012513795.1 Bacteroidales bacterium
CGCGGACGATGCTTTTCAATATTCATACCCTTGACTGGGATTCTGAGCTGCTCAGTCTCTTCGACATTCCGAGGTCAATGCTGCCCGAGGTACGCAGCTCGTCAGAGGTTTATGGCATGACCTCGGGGACATTCACCTCACCGTTGCCTGTAGCCGGGATAGCGGGTGATCAGCAGGCGGCACTCTTCGGTCAGATGTGCGTGGAACGCGGGATGGTCAAAAACACCTATGGAACAGGCTGTTTCATGATGATGAATACAGGCACAACTCCGATGGTTTCTGAGCACAGGCTACTCACAACAGTAGCATGGCGAATCGGAAAGGAGGCAGTCTATGCCCTTGAGGGAAGCATTTTCATTGCAGGAGCGGTGGTGCAGTGGCTGCGTGACGGTCTCGGCATTATCAGGCAGTCGTCTGATGTGGAGGAACTGGCCTCGCAGGCCGATCCGGCAGATGGAGTCTATTTCGTCCCTGCCTTTGCCGGGATGGGCGCACCCTACTGGAACCAGCATGCAAGAGGAATCATTACCGGTCTTACACGCGGTTCAACAGCAGCACATATTGCCCGTGCCGCCCTTGACAGCATAGCTTACCAGACACTTGATGTGTTACTTGCAATGGAAAATGATTCAAAATTGAATATTAAGGAGTTAAGAGTGGACGGCGGGGCTACTGTCAATGATACCATGATGCAGTTCCAGGCTGACATTCTCCGGGCTGATGTTGTAAGACCCGGGATTACCGAAACCACGGCCCTGGGAGCTGCCTTCCTTGCCGGTCTGGCTACAGGCTTCTGGAACAGCATTGATGAACTGAAGGCGCAATGGAAGGCTGACCGCCTCTTTTCGCCCGGCATGGATCCACGAATGAGAGAATCTCTTGTAAGCGGATGGCGGCGTGCTGTGAGAACAGCCTCTTCCTGGGCCGATGACCATAAAAATTAATACTTACAATAGATGAACAAACGAGTTATTCTGACCTTACTGGCGGCACTGCTCATGTCTGCCGGTGTGAATGCCCAGAGGCCTGACAGTGCTGAAGTCTATATGATCACATGCGCCCCGGGAGACGCCAGCTATTCAATCTATGGGCACACGGCACTGCGTATAACTGTTCGCGGCACCGGATTTGACATGGCTTACAACTGGGGTATCTTTGATTTTGAGACCCCAAACTTTGTTTACCGCTTCGCCAAAGGCAAGCTCGACTACCTGTTGGGAGCATACCCGTATGAGAGGTTTCTTGAAGAGTACATTGCCGAAGGCAGATCAGTCTGGTCCCAGAAACTCAACCTGACCACTGCTGAGAAAGAGAGGCTCTTTGACCTGATCAATGAGAACCTGAAGCCCGAAAACAGGAAGTACCGGTATGATTTCTTCTTTGATAACTGTGCTACCAGGGTACGTGACATTGTTTTTGAGGCAGTGTCAGACAGCCTCATCCTGCCGGTCAGGGAAGAGGAAAAAAGTTTCCGCCAGCTGATTGATCCTTACCAGAAGGTATTGCCCTGGCTTGACTTCGGAGCTGATATGCTTCTGGGACTGCAGTCAGACAAAAAAGCCACGCTAAGTGACGAGATGTTCCTGCCGATTTTCCTCAGAGACAACTTTGCGGGTATAATGATCACCCGTGACAATGTCTCAGAGCCGCTGGCCGGCCCTGCAGAGACTGTTGTGGATATCCCTC
>JAAZBN010000037.1 GCA_012513795.1 Bacteroidales bacterium
AAGCCGGTTTCACGGTCCATAATGACTTTTGCGGAGATTACCTCCCCAAATTTGCTGAAAAGTTCCTGAAGGTCTTCTGCTTTGGTTACAGAACTCAGCTTGGCTACAAAAATGTTCATCTGAAAATTAATTAAACTGTTATTAAAGAAAATTAAATCAGCCAACTGATAGCGGGGCATATAAATATATTCCACACCCCACAGCAGTTTAGCTCATACAAATGTATTTAAATAATTTTAACATTTCCAAAATTATTTTAAATATTTGGAAATGATGGCATGAGGGCTTCGTGGAATAATAAGCATCACCTGCTGGCCGGAAAGTCAAGCCACTTCTCCAGTGTGGTCAGCACAACCTCCTTCTGATCATCAGGAAGATTCATGATGCGCGTACGGTGAGACCCCCCTTGTCTGACCACCTTCAGGCACCTGTCATTCTCCCCGGGATCAGCAGCAGTAGCTGACCAGGGATCATATTCACCATACAGGAAAATGAAATTTTCTGCATCCGTACTGATAAAGTCGCTTACCTCTCTTCCGATATCATAATTGTATACATACTGCTCACCTTGCGGCGCCGAGAAGATAAACTCCGGCATCTCTCCGTTGCGTGCATGCTTCAAGAGATCACCAAACTTATCAAAATCATACCCGTAATAGCCTATCTCGGTCATAGCCTGGTAAAAGAAAGGCTCAAAATATGCAAGACCCTGATCGGCAAAATAGCTGGGATCACCGATGGCCGCCAGATGCCTGAAGAGCTTCTCATCACTGCCCTCCAGCGCGATTGAATCACAGGGGATTGTTCCCCACTGCCAGAATGCAAATTCATATTCAAGCACTGTCATCTCATAGGCTACCTCCGGCCCGCCAACCCTGTTGAATGTCCAGCTCCTCTCTTCTGCCATTTTCTGAAACAGCGGGAACAGATTGTCAAATTTCTCAAGAGCCAGCTTCTGGAACCGGAAAACCCTGTCACGACACTCCTTGCTGCCTACCTGCTCCAGGAATGTGAACATCCTCTCATCCTCGGGTCCGAAATTGAGAGGAGCAACGTAAGGTACACTAACATCCACATCCTCAGGATAATAATACCTGTGGAACATTACTGTCTGACCACCCTTGCTGATGCCTGTTGTAGCCCATTTGCCACTGAAAACCGGTTTAAAGAAATCTATGATACGGTGGTGATCCGTGGCTGCCTGCCATGTGTTCAGATACTCCCATCCCGCTGTGGAGTCCGGTTTTGACTCTTCAAAATACCTGTGCTCAATCCTGATAAGGTTGGCCTGCATCAGTGATGCCAGCTCGTTGCTCCCCCCTCTGGCTCCGTATCCTTCTGTCTCAACCACCACAGGCCTGTCAGCTCCGGCATAATAAAGAAACACCTGCTGAGTGAATTTGGGTCCGTCAGGATTACGATGGTCAACCGGTTGAAGGAGCCGTATCTCCCATGCCTCACTGAAAGCCGAGTCAGCATTAATCCTGAAGAGGGTGTCTGCCGGAAGAGTAGCAAGGCGCTCTTCAAGTGTCATGGTTTTATTTGCACAGCCGGCAGCCATAAGGGCCGCGAGGGCTACAAACAGAACTTGTAATCTCATAGTCTTCATATTCAGCTGGTTTTGCCATTATCAATCCTGACCAACCGCCTGGTCTTTTCCCTGAGCCACTTTTTCAGATTCGGTTCAAGGCTATCCTGTAACGTCCTGTATACCCTCTCATGATAGTCATTCAGCCACTCCAGCTCCTTGTCGTCAAGAAGCGGGAGATCTATCAGAGCCTGATCTATGTAGCAAAGGGTCACCGTCTCAAATGAGAGGAAGCTTCCGTATTCCGTTTCGCCGTCATTACGGCAGACCAGCAGGTTCTCAGTACGGAAGCCATACTGCCCTTGCCTGTAGAAAGCGGGTTCATCAGACAGTATCATGCCAGGTTCAATACTTGTTTTCATATCACCTGTGGCACCGGACCCTATTGACTGGGGTCCCTCATGCACATTAAGGAAGCTGCCGACGCCGTGGCCGGTGCCATGGCCGTAATTGAGCCGGTTGTCCCATAATGGCTTTCGCGCCAGAATATCAAGCTGGTATCCTTTTGTGCCCTGTGGAAACCGGGCCATGGCCAGATCAATTGTACCTTTCAGGGCAAGTGTGAAATCACGCTTCATCGCGGTATTGGGCTTCCCCAGTGCAACTGTGCGCGTTATGTCAGTGGTACCGCCAAAATACTGGCCTCCGGAGTCGAGCAGGAAAACACCCCCCTGTTCCAGTTTAATGTCAGTCATCTGGTCTGGAACATAATGCGGCAGGGCAGCATGAGCATTAAAGGCTGCGATGGTATTGAATGAAGGGCCAACACATCCCTCCTGCTCCGTACGCATAGAGTCAATAGTGGCAGCTGCTGACAGCTCGGTAACAGTCTCCTTAGCTACTGCCTTCTCCAGCCAGTGAAAGAAGCGTGTCAGCACAACCCCGTCACTGACCATCACCTCCCGCAGATTCTTCAGTTCCGTTTCGTTCTTGACAGCTTTCATTCTTGTGGGGATGCTGAGATCCTCCACAACGGTCACTTTGACGGCAATGGACCTGTATAATGCCGCCGATGTGGTACCCGGAGCAAGTAGCAGAACGGAGCCCTCTTCAAGGTGTCCGAGAAGGGATGTGACAGTATCATATGGCAGCAATACAATTCCCTCTCTGTCAAAGGAGCTCTTGAGGGATCCCGGGAGCTTATCCTCATCCGCAAAGAGTATCACCTGGTCATGACCAACAAGGGCAAAAGAGAGCATCAACGGGCAATATCTGACGTCATCGCCTCTTATGTTCAGCAGCCACATCACATCATCTGAAGCTGTCAGAAGCTGATAATCAACATCCATCCGGGCCATCACCTCTCTTACCCTGGCCAGTTTCTGTCTGCGTGTAACGCCGGCATACTCCACGTCAAGCTCAAAAGCCTCTGAGGATGGGAGGGCGGGCCTCTCTCTCCACAACGGTGTGATCAGGTCAGCTTTCAGGTCCAGACGCACTCCGGCATCTTTCATGGCAGCAGCAAGGAGCCTCATCTGCCCCATGGAGATGAGCCTGCCGTCAACACCAACCTTCCATCCCCGGTGCGACTTCTCCTTCAGCCAGTCAATATGCTCCGGGGTATGTGGTATCCTGAGCCTCACGAGCTCATACCCTGTTCCGGCCAGCTGTTCCTCAGCCTGGATGAAATAGCGGCTGTCGGTCCACAGTCCGGCAAAGGTGCGTGTAATAACAACAGTTCCTGCTGAGCCCGTGAATCCCGTCAGCCATCTGATCACTCTCCAGTGATCGGGCACATATTCGCCCAGATGCGGATCGGATGAGGGTATAATAATTGCATCTGTCTTCCTGCGTTTCATCAGGGCACGCACCTCCGCGAGCCTCTTCCTGTATATTCCTCCTGACATCACAATGCTTTTCAGTTGAGTTCTTTATCGAAAAAATGCCTCATCCAGAAGTTATTGCCCTCATGTGTCATGAAGACCCGCTTGGGCCCTCCCCAGCCGTGACGCTCGCCCGGATAAATCATCATCTCAAAGGGTTTGTTGAGATCCTGCAGCGTCGTCACCAGCCATATAGTGTTCTGCATATGCA
>JAAZBN010000277.1 GCA_012513795.1 Bacteroidales bacterium
AATCAAGAGTAATAGTTCAGGGTTTCACCGGCAGCGAAGGCACATTCCATGCTGGTCAGATGATTGAATACGGAACGAAGGTGGTGGGAGGAGTGACTCCGGGCAAAGGTGGTCAGACTCACCTTGGTCTGCCGGTGTTCAATACCGTCAGGGAGGCTGTCCGGGACACCGGAGCTGACACCTCTGTGATATTCGTACCTCCTGCCTTTGCCGCCGATTCAATCATTGAGTCCGCCGAAGCGGGTATCAGACTGATAGTAACAATTACTGAAGGTATCCCGGTGGCTGACATGGTCAGGGTAAAAAAGCTGATGCGCGACTACAGCGTTACGCTTATTGGTCCAAACTGTCCCGGCATAATCACTCCCGGGGAGGCGAAGGTTGGAATAATGCCCGGATTCATACACATGAAAGGCAGGGTAGGAGTTATCTCACGGTCTGGCACTCTTACCTATGAAGCTGTTGACCAGCTTACCAAGCTGGGTCTTGGTCAGTCAACGTGTGTGGGCATAGGAGGCGACCCTGTGATCGGATCCACCTCTCTTGACATTTTGAAGCTGATGATGGAGGATAAAGCTACAGATGCAGTTGTGCTCATAGGTGAGATAGGAGGAGTGATGGAAGCAGACGTTTCATACTGGGTCAAGGAACACGGAACAAAACCCGTGATAGGTTTTATTGCCGGGCAGACTGCTCCCAAAGGAAGGAGGATGGGGCATGCAGGCGCTATCATCGGCGGTGCCAATGACACTGCCGAGGCCAAGATGAAGATCATGGCCGAATGCGGGCTTCACGTTGTCAGATCACCGGCCGATATTGGAATAACAGTGGCAAAAGTGCTGCGTAAATAATTTTCTATATTTGTGCCCAAAATTGTACGAAATGAGACTACTCGAAGGAAAAACAGCAGTTATCACAGGCGGATCAAGAGGTATTGGCAAGGGCATAGCATTACGTTTTGCTTCAGAGGGAGCCAATATCGCCCTCACCAACATCATTGACAACGAAGAGTTTACTGATGCCGTCAGGGAGATAGAGGCACTTGGAGTCAGGGCAAAGGGTTATGTCTCCGATGCATCTGTATTTGCCGATGCCGAGAATGTCATCAATGAGATTGTGAAGGACTTTGGCAGAGTAGATGTACTGGTCAACAACGCCGGAATCACCCGTGACACACTTCTTATGAGGATGACGGAGGAGCAGTGGGACCAGGTTCTGACGGTAAACCTGAAGTCGGTGTTCAATCTCACCAAGGCTGCCATAAAACCGATGATGAAGCAGAAGCATGGCTCTATCATAAACATGAGTTCTGTTGTGGGAGTCAGCGGCAATGCAGGGCAGTCAAACTATTCAGCTTCAAAGGCCGGCATCATCGGGTTCACCAAGAGTGTGGCGAAAGAGCTTGGCTCGCGCAATGTAAGGTGCAATGCCATTGCTCCAGGGTTCATAATCACCGAGATGACCAGCAAGCTTCCCGAGGATGTCAAGAGCGACTGGATTGCAAAGATACCCCTCAGGCGCGGCGGACTGCCGGAGGATGTAGCCAATGTGGCTCTGTTCCTTGCTTCTGAGCTCTCGTCATATGTTACCGGGCAGACCATTAATGTGTGTGGCGGCATGGCTATGTAAAAATGTTTTTGAATTGATTAATTTATTATATTTGCACCGGCAGGGCGCTATTCCCTCAAGCACGAGGAAATGCAGCGAGACATAATTATTCCACACTTATTTCTTAAGCGCCCTGCTTTTTTTATTGTATATATGCCTCCTTAGCTCAGTGGTAGAGCAGCTCACTCGTAATGAGCAGGTCGTGGGTTCAACTCCCATGGGAGGCTCGGAGAGGAGCAGGCAGCAGGCAGTAGTGATAACTATAGGCGGGAATAGCTCAGTTGGTAGAGCATCAGCTTCCCAAGCTGAGGGCCGCGAGTTCGACTCTCGTTTCCCGCTCAGACAAAAAGGTTCCGACAAAGTCAGGACCTTTTTTCGTTATTTCGTGCAATACGCTCCAATCTATTTGTTGCCAGCGTCTTCTGGCACATCATCATCCTTCCGGGTGTCCAGGCAGGCTCCGCACCTCTTGCAGAACAGGGCATCATCATCATGCCTGTCGAACATGCAGCTATGGCAGACCTGCGTGTTATCGCGTGCAGGCATCCGCATCATCTCGGAGGTGACGATTCCCGTTGGCACGGCTATAATGGCATAGCCCAAAATCATAACTATGCTGGCGAGGAACTGTCCGAATCCCGTAACAGGCGAGATATCACCATAGCCCACCGTTGTAAGTGTCACCACAGCCCAGTATATACTGACGGGTATGCTGGTGAAGCCATTTTTCTCACCCTCAACAAGGTACATTATAGTGCCGAAGATCATCACCAGGGTCAGTACTACAGCAATAAACATGAATATCTTTTCCCTGCTCCTGTAGATGGCTCTTGCCAGTGTCCTGCCTGCCGAGGTGTACCGGCTGAGCTTGAAGATACGAAAGACCCTTAGCAATCTGACCGCCCTGACGATCATCAGGCTCTGTCCTCCCACGAAGATCAGGCCCAGGAAATTGGGAAGGATTGCCATCAGGTCAATGATACCATAGAAGCTGAGAATATATTTGACCGGTCTGTCAAGGACATAGATCCTGAGGATGTATTCCAGCAGGAAGATGCCGGTAATAAACCATTCTATGAGATGTATCACAAAGCCATACTTCTCGCGGACTGATGCAATGCTGTCAAGAAGAACAAGAAATACACTGAAAAGTATCAGTGCTATAAGGATCACGTCAAATATCTTGCCCTCCCTTGTGTCAGCCTCAAATATTATCTCATAGAGCTTCTTCTTGTTGATTTTCATGGAGTTTCAGAATTGTTTCAGAAGGGCTATCCTTTTTTCTATCGGCGGATGGGTCATGAAGAGAAAGCCGAAGGGAAAGGAGACCGGTCTTATTTTCTTATCCTGAGGGTTATCGATAAACATCTGAGCAACATCATTTCGCCGGACTGCTTCTATCTGGGCGTCTGTGGAAATCTTTTCCAGGGCAGATGCGAGCGCCAGGGGGTTCTTTGTCATGGTGGCTGAACCGGCATCAGCCATATATTCACGCTGTCGTGATATAGCGAATCTGAAGACTGATGAGAGGAAATAGCCTACGGCGGCCAGGAGCAGTGCAATGATCACCACCCTGCCGTCTTTTCTTCCGCTGCTGCTCCCGCTAAAGCGCACAGAGCGTACCAGTGCCTCTGTGATAAAGGCAAAGATTCCAACAAATATGATTGATATGATTAGCAATCTGACATCACGGTTGCGTATATGGGTAAGCTCATGTGCGATGACCGCCTCAAGCTCCTCATCATTCAGCCTGTCAATTATTCCCCTTGAGAGGGCGACCGTAAAATTGGAGGTCTTAATACCGCTGGCAAAAGCATTAAGGGAGTCGTCATTAATGATGTTAACCCTGGGCATAGGCATACCACTGGCTATACAGAGGTTCTCAACCATGTTGTAGATCCTCTTGTTTTCCTTCCTGCTGAGAGGGGCGGAGTCAGTAGCCCTCTGAATCATGGCAGAGTGTGAGAACCAGGCAATAATAAACCAGAGAAATACACCGATCAATACCCATGGTATTGACCTTATAAACATCTGGTTGGCCATTTCTATCCTGAACCCGGCGGCTGGCTGCAGCAAAAAAACGAATAACCACACCAATCCGAGAATTACCAGCGGGAAGAGAGTAAGAAGGATGACCGACTTGATATTATTGTTCCATATCTGCCTGTTCAGCCCTGTATATCTCATTCTGTTCAGAAGTTCAGTTTGGGCGTCTCCTCAGCCTGTGCCCTGGCTTCAGCAAGGTCATACATTGTTTCACGCCTGAATCCAAACATGCCTGCGACAATATTTGACGGGAACACTTCCACTGCATTGTTCAACTCCTTTGTTGCCGAGTTGAAGAACCTGCGGGCGGCTGCCAGCTTGTTCTCAATGTCAGATATCTCCTCCTGCAGCTGCATGAAATTGGTGCTTGCCTTCAGGTCAGGATAAGCCTCAACGGCAACCCTCAGTCCCTGCAGCGCTGAAGAGAGCCTGCCGTCAGCGGCAATTTTTTCGTCAATTCCTTTTGCCTGTATTGCATTTGCACGGGCGTTGGTGATCTCAGTCAGGACAGTGCTCTCATGCTTCATGTAGGCTTTAACAGCCTCAACCAGCTGTGGCACCAGGTCAAGCCTCTGTTTAAGCTGTACGTCAATATCGGCAAATGCATTTTCCCTGTTGTTCCGCAGCCTTACAAGGCGGTTGTACAGTGTTACAGCCAGAAGGGCAAGTACAACAATGATGATTAAAAGTACATAGAATAACATTGCTTTGATTTTTTAGTATTTGGATAGTAAAAATAGTATTTTCTAATACATTATCTCATTTTATTACATGTCACCCTCTGCGTTCCACTCCCTGAAGAACTGATCCAGGTAGCTAAGCATGAAGTCATGTCTCTCACTGGCGAGTTTGCGACCTGTGTCTGTATTCATCAGGTTCTTGAGCATAAGTAGTTTATCATAGAAGTGGTGCACTGTTGAAGCTGAGCGCGAGCTTGTTCCGGGGAGCAGGGGAGGATTAAAAATCTTTTCCCGGGGATCATATATTTCTCTCCCGCGAAGCCCTCCATAACTGAATGCCCTGGCGATACCTACGGCACCCATGGCATCGAGCCTGTCGGCATCCTGAACTATCTGCAGTTCAATATTTTCAGGGGCTGGCTTTTTCCCCTTCGAGAAAGAGATCTCTTCATTGATAAGTACCACCTCTTCGATTACTCCGGTATCTACGCCCAGGCCGGAAAGCAATCTGCGTATCTCCGCGGGTCCGTCATGAATTGAGAACTTGTGATCTCCCACATCATGCAACAGGGCGCCCAGCTCAATAATAAGCCTGTTACCACGGCCTTCTCGGTCATGTATGTGCAGCGCCAGTCGTCTCACCCTTTCTATATGAGACCAGCCGTGACCGCTGTCATGATGCTTCACCGCCTCTTCAGCAAAGCGGCTGACTTCCTCAATTATTTCAGCTTCACTTTTCATCTGTCATTATCGGATAAAGTGACACAAAATATTGATAATTTTGCATCCTTCATAAAAGGGGCCATAACAAGATATGAACAGTGCAGAAATAATCACCATCGGCGACGAGCTGCTGATTGGTCAGACAGTGGACACGAACTCGGCCTGGATCAGCATGCAACTCAGCATGAGGGGAATAAGGGTAAACCGAATCACATCAATCTCAGACCGCAGGGATGAGATAATCAGCGCTCTTGACGAAGCTCTGCGGAGGGTGTCGCTGGTACTTGTGACCGGGGGTCTGGGTCCCACAAGTGATGATATAACGAAGGAGACACTGGCGGAATACTTTGGTTCTCAGCTGGTCATGAATGAGGAAGTACTGGCGGAGGTAACCGAGAGGATTACCAGGCGTAACCTTGAGATGAATGAGAACAACAGGCGTCAGGCGCTGGTGCCTGAATGTTGCAGGGTACTGTTGAACCGTGCGGGCACTGCGCCGGGGATGCTGTTTGAAAAAAACAGCAAAAAAGTGATCTCAATGCCCGGTGTTCCCTCCGAGATGAAATACATCATGCAGGAGCATGTACTGCCAATGGTAACAGGCATGGCCGGGGACACGACAATCATCCACAGGAACATAATGACCTATGGCACATTTGAGGCCAAGCTGGCCGAGCGGCTGGAAGAGTTTGAGAGGGAGCTGCCTGCCGTGATAAAGCTGGCCTACCTTCCTTCACACGGGGTGATCAAGCTCCGTCTTACGGGCACGGGTGGCAATGCCAGGCAACTGGGGCTGATGATGGATGGTCAGATCCGCAAACTGTACACAATAATTCCCGATGTGATCTATGGCGAAGGTGAAATTACGCTTGAGGAAAAAGTGGGCAGCCTGTTACTAAACAAGAATCTGACAGTATCTACCGCTGAAAGTTGCACGGGAGGTAAGATAGCCTCACTCATCACTTCTGTTCCAGGCAGTTCCGCATGGTTCAAAGGATCCGTCGTCGCCTATGACAACTCAATCAAGACAGGCATGCTCGGCGTTGATCCGGAAATAATAAGGAAGCAAGGAGCAGTAAGTGAGGAGACTGCCGCGGCAATGGCTTCCGGCGTTCGCAGGCTGACCGGCACTGATTTCGCGGTCGCTGTGACAGGTATTGCCGGTCCCACGGGCGGCACACCTGAGAAGCCTGTTGGCACAGTCTGGATAGCCATAGCTTCCGGAAGAGGTATAATAACTGAAAAACAACGGTTTGCAGACGACAGGCTGATCAATATCTCACGGTCGGCCCACAGTGCCCTGAACCTCCTGAGAAAACAGATAATCAGTTACTAAAGGTGTGCCGCCGGCTGATGTTGAAAAAAAATGCATCTTTTTTTTGTTTAATAGAATAAAAATCACGTATTTTGCGAACCGATTTTCGGACTTTTCAGAACAAGTAAAAAAAGAATAATAATGTCAAAGGTTTGTCAGGTCACCGGTAAGAAAGCAGTTGTTGGGAACAATGTTTCCCACTCGAAGAGGAGGACCAAGAGAAAGTTTATGGCCAACCTGTTCACCAAGAGGTATTATCTTCCGGAGGAGGACAGGTGGATCACCCTGAAGGTTTCAGCAGCAGGAATGAGGAACATCAACAAGAACGGCCTCGCATCCGTGCTTAAGGAAGCAAAGGAAAAAGGATATATTGTCAAATAAAATAAACCGGAGAGAAAATGGCAAAGAAGAGCAAAGGCAACAGGGTGCAGGTTATCCTTGAATGCACTGAGCATAAGGAATCCGGAATGCCGGGCACCTCGAGGTATATTACCACAAAGAACCGTAAGAACACCCCTGACCGTCTTGAGAGGAAGAAATACAATCCGATTCTCAAAAAGGTCACCGTACACAGGGAGATAAAATAAATTTTGAGTCATGGCAAAGAAAGTTGTTGCAACACTTAAGACAGGAACCGGCAAGTCATTCACCAAGTGCATCAAGGTGGTGAAGTCGGGCAAGACAGGCGCATATCAGTTCAAGGAAGAGATGGTTCATAACGATCACGTTAAGGACTTCTTTGAAAAGAAATAGGGTCAGGATTCCTGATCAGTTTTTACAGGGAGACGCCGGCAAGTGCGTCTCTTTTTTTACTTTTGAGGCATCAAGATCAGAGTGATGGCATTATTTGGATTATTCAGGAAAGAAGAAAAGGAGATCCTTGACCGAGGGCTGACCCGGACACGTGAGAGTGTCATTTCCAGGCTTACCAGGGCCGTTGCAGGCAAATCAAAGATTGACGACGAGGTCCTTGACAACCTTGAGGAGGTCCTGGTTTCATCAGACGTGGGTGTAGATACCACCCTGAGGATTATTGACAGGGTGTCAAAGCGTGTTGCACGGGACAAATATGTAAATACTTCAGAGCTTAATGCCATCCTGCGTGAGGAGATAGCCGGGCTGCTTGAAGAGAACAGCAGCACGCATGACGTCTCATCGGGGTTTGATGCTCCACTGCCTGTCAGACCCTATATCATTATGGTTGTTGGCGTCAACGGTGTGGGAAAGACCACAACCATAGCCAAGCTGGCATATAACTTCAGGCAGGCCGGACGGAGTGTGCTGCTGGGGGCAGCTGACACCTTCAGGGCAGCGGCTATTGAGCAGCTGAAGATATGGTCTGAACGGGCCGGCGTACCGATGGTGAGTCAACAAATGGGATCTGACCCGGCCTCCGTGGCCTATGATACCGTCAAGTCTGCGGTGGCAGCCGGAACAGACATAGTTATAATAGATACGGCAGGCAGGCTCCATAATAAGATCGGGCTGATGAACGAGCTCTCAAAGATACGGCGGGTGATGGAAAAAGTAATTCCCTCTGCACCACATGAGGTACTACTGGTACTGGACGGATCAACCGGACAAAATGCCTTTGAACAGGCAAAGCAGTTCACCGCATCAACAGAGGTCAACGCACTGGCAATCACTAAACTGGACGGCACCGCAAAGGGTGGTGTGGTCATTGGCATCTCTGACCAGTTCCGAATACCTGTCAAATATATCGGAGTGGGAGAGAAGATGGAGGATCTGAGGATCTTCAACCGCTATGCATTCGTTGATTCACTCTTCAGCAATAACTCGTGATGAAGGGTAACAGGGTTAATATAGTTACCCTGGGTTGTTCAAAGAACACCGTCGATTCACAGAAACTCATCCGCCAGCTTGAAGCCGGCGGCTATAGTGTGATGACTGACTCTGAGGTCGCGGCTGATATTGTCATAATCAATACGTGCGGTTTCATCAACGATGCCAGGGAGGAAAGCATTGAGACCATCCTGAAACATGCCGAGGCAATCAGGAGAGAGGGCAGGGGCAGGCTTCTTGTAATGGGTTGCCTGGTAGAGAGATACCGACGGGAGCTCCAGGATGAGCTGCCTGAGGTTGACGGCTGGTTCGGGGTTAACAGGCCACAGGAGATAATAAGTCACCTGGGACTGGCATACCGGCCTGAGCTTAACGGGGAACGTGTCCTTACCGGCCCGTACCATTACGCATACCTTAAGATCTCTGAAGGATGTGACCGCACCTGTGCCTTCTGTGCAATCCCTGACATCAGGGGCAGGTATATCTCAACACCCATGGAAGAACTAGTGGACGAGGCCCGGCTGCTTGCCAATGGTGGTGTAAGGGAACTGATACTCATAGCGCAGGATATAACACTCTATGGAACTGATATTTATGGCAGGCAGATGCTTCCTGAACTTGTCAGCCGGCTATCTGCAATAGAGGAGCTGGGCTGGATCAGACTCCACTATCTGTACCCCTCTGACTTTCCTGTTGAGTTACTTGAGATGATGCAGGATAATCCCAAGATATGCAAATATATAGATTTACCTATACAGCATATCTCTGACAAGGTGCTGCGGATGATGAGGCGGGAGCACAACAGTGCCGGTACCAGGCAGCTGTTGAGTGATATCCGGAGGCTAGTACCCGGTGCTGCCGTTCGTACAACGGTTATAGCCGGTCACCCCGGCGAAACCGAAAAAGAGTTCGGAGAACTGCTCGGTTTCATAAGGGACTACCGCTTTGACAGGCTCGGAGCTTTCCGTTATTCTCATGAGGAGAACACCCATGCTGCCCTGCATTTCAGTGATACAACACCAGAAAGGATCAAGGAGAAGAGGGTGGCAAAGATCATGGCACTGCAGCAGGAGATATCTGCAGCAAGGAATGCCGCCATGGTTGGTAAGGAAATAAAGGTGATAACCGACAGGAGGGAGGGGCTGTTTCTTGTCGGGAGAAGTGAACATGACTCTCCGGAAATCGATCAGGAGATTTTGATCACAGGCTCCGGAAACATTGAACCCGGCACCTTCATCAACGTTAAGGTAACCGGGTCAACGGAGTTCGATCTGTATGCTGAAAAGGTCTGAGGGTCTGAGGGTCTGAGGTCTGAAGGTCATTTGGCAATACAAGCAACCTCCTGATTATTAGACATTTATTAGTACTGCCGTCCCAACACTTCGTGTACGGGATAAAACTGCCGACTGCCTACTGGTACTGCCGTCCCGATCCGCCAGCAGGCGGATGCGGGGTTGAGCCACCTCCTGCGTCGGAGTCTCAAACTGCAGACTTAACTGTTGTTCTCCTCCTCTGCCGGCTCCTCGGTGTCCTTTTTGCCGCCAACCTTAAAGGTCAGCTCCTCCTTACCCTTGGAGTAACCCACGCTGATGACGGCACCTTCGGTGACGTCACTTTTGATTATCACCTCCGCCAGGGGATCCTCAAGATACTTCTGTATTGCCCTTTTCAGTGGCCTTGCGCCGTACTGAACGTCAAAACCGCGGTCAGCCATGAAATCACGTGCCAGCGGGCTGAGCTTCATCCTGTATCCCAGGGCTGAGATCCTGTCGAACAGGCCCTTGAGCTCGATGTCGATGATCTTATCTATGTCCTCCCTGGTAAGCTGGTTGAACATGATCACATCGTCGATCCTGTTCAGGAACTCGGGAGCGAAGGTTTTCTGCAGGGCTTTTTGCAATATGCTCTTGTTTTGCTCGTTACGTGTAGTTCGCTTTGCGGAAGTCTCGAAACCGACACCTGTGCCAAACTCCGTAAGCTGTCGGGTGCCAATGTTGGAGGTCATTATGACTATCGTATTCCGGAAATCAACCCTGCGTCCGAGGCTGTCTGTCAGCTGGCCCTCGTCCAAAACCTGAAGAAGTATATGGAACACATCGGGATGAGCCTTTTCAATCTCGTCGAGCAGCACCACTGAGTAAGGTTTGCGACGCACCTTCTCAGTCAGCTGTCCCCCCTCCTCGTAACCAACGTATCCGGGAGGCGCTCCCACGAGGCGTGATACCGAAAATTTCTCCATGTATTCACTCATGTCAACCCTTATCAGGTTGTCAGTTGAGTCAAACAGGAACTTTGCCAGAACCTTGGCCAGCTGAGTTTTACCCACTCCTGTCGGGCCAAGGAAGATGAAGGTGCCGATAGGTTTGTTCGGATCCTTCAGTCCGGCCCTGTTGCGCTGTATAGACTTGACTATCTTTGCTATGGCTTCATCCTGACCCACGATACTTGTTTTCAGTTCATCAGCCATCTGGAGGAGGCGTGTTCCTTCAGTCTGGGCGATTCTCTGAACGGGCACGCCGGTCATCATGGCCACTACCTCCGCAACTTTCTCTGCATCAACTAGTTCTCTGTTCTGCGCCAGTTCCTTTTCCCAGCGCTTTTTCTCTGCCTCTATAAGATCGAGGATGTCACGTTCCTTATCGCGAAAGCTGGCTGCACGTTCGTAATTCTGGTTCTTGACAGCGTTACTTTTCTCCTTCTTTGTATCTTCAAGTTGCTTTTCCAGGGCAAGGATTTTTTCCGGAACAACAATGTTGGAAATATGTACCCTTGAGCCAGACTCATCCATTGCATCAATTGCCTTGTCGGGCAGGTTCCTGTCACTGATGTACCGGTTTGTCAGCTTGACGCATGCCTCAATGGCATCAGGGGTATAGGTTACGTTATGATGTTCCTCATAGCGTTCCTTAATATTATTCAGGATATCTATGGTCTCCTCGATGGTAGTAGGATCAACCAGTACCTTCTGGAACCGGCGTTCAAGGGCGCCATCCTTTTCAATGTGCTGCCTGTATTCGTCAAGGGTGGTGGCGCCGATGCACTGTATCTCTCCTCTTGCCAGGGCTGGTTTGAGCATGTTGGCGGCATCGAGCGAACCGCTGGCGCCTCCGGCGCCCACTATGGTATGAATCTCGTCAATAAAGAGAATAATATTGTCATTTTTTGCCAGCTCATTCAGGATTGCCTTCATCCTCTCCTCAAACTGGCCGCGGTACTTGGTACCGGCAACTATCGATGCAAGGTCAAGGGCAACAACCCGTTTGTTGAAGAGAACCCTGGAGACGTTCCTTTTGGTGATTCTCAGAGCCAGCCCTTCGGCTATAGCCGACTTACCCACCCCTGGTTCACCAATCAGCACCGGATTATTCTTCTTGCGTCTTGAAAGAATCTGTGCAAGCCGTTCTATCTCACGCTCCCTGCCTACAATCGGATCAAGCCTGTTCTCCTCTGCAGCCTTGGTGAGATCAATGCCGAAATTATCAAGAACCGGCGTTTCGGAGGAGCTCCTTGGCGCCTGTTGGCCACCCTGGGGCTGCCGTCCCTGCCCCGGATTGGAAAAAATTCCCTCCTCATCCTCATCCCTGGGATAATCGGCCTGAGCAGCAGGATTTCCTGCCTCTACTGCCTTTTTGACAAGACTGTAATCAATATCGAGCTCTGTAAGAAACCTTGTAACCAGGTTACTCTCATCACGAAGGATGGCCATGAGCAGGTGTTCAGTATCAATAACCCTGGTTTTCAATGCTTTGGCTTCTATATGTACCAGCCTCAGCACCCGTTCCGTGCTCTTGAGCAGCGGCAGGATGTCATTATCTGCCATGGCAACCGGCTTTTCGGCCTTGATGCTCTTTTCAATTGATCCCTTGAGCATCAGCAGGTCAACGCCATTATTTAAAAGTATGTCCACAGCAACACCTTCGCCTTCGCGGAGTATGCCCAGGAAGAGATGCTCAGGGCTTATATGGCTGTTGCCAAGCCTGATGGCCTCCTCTTTGCTGTATCCAAGAATATCATTGACTCTCTGTGAGAAATGTGCGTCCATTATGTTTTGTTTACGGTTTCATGCAATTGTGTCAGTAAAACTGCCATAAATACATAAAACGCCAGATTTCAAAGTTAATTCTATTGTAAAAAATAGAAGGCAAGAATTGTGCCCAATTTTTAACACCGGATGTTAACAAATAGAGGCTTTAAAAGGGTAAAAGATGCTCCATTTTGATTATTTTCGGGGATTAATTTCATACATTGAAATTCATTCTATAAAACACTAATTATCAATATTATATGTCAGAACAGGCAAAAATAATCAAAGTTAATATCGAGGAGGAGATGAAGTCGGCCTATATCGATTATTCGATGTCGGTCATTGTGTCAAGGGCATTACCTGATGTGCGTGACGGTCTGAAGCCGGTCCACAGAAGGGTTCTCTTCGGTATGTCGGAGCTTGGAGTACTATCCAACCGGCCTTTTAAGAAATCGGCAAGGATAGTGGGGGAGGTTCTGGGAAAATATCACCCACATGGGGATTCTTCAGTATATGACGCCATGGTCAGGATGGCACAGGAGTGGTCACTGCGCTACCCGCTGGTTGACGGGCAGGGGAACTTCGGATCTATAGACGGCGACAGTCCCGCAGCCATGAGATATACAGAGGCAAAGCTGAAGCGGATAGCAGAGGAGACTCTTTCAGATATTGAAAAGGAGACGGTTGATTTCCAGCCAAATTTTGATGACACCCTGCAGGAGCCAACGGTATTGCCCACGAGAATACCCAACCTTCTGGTTAACGGGGCGTCAGGTATTGCTGTAGGTATGGCCACCAACATGCCGCCTCATAACCTTACGGAGTCGGTTGATGCAATCATCGCATTTATTGACAACCCGGAAATAACAGTGGATGAGCTGATGCATCATATCAAGGGACCTGACTTCCCGACAGGCGGAATCATTTACGGTGAACAGGGAATCAGGGAAGCTTACGAGACGGGCAGGGGAAGAATTGTAGTGAGGGCCAGGACTGAGGTTGAACTGACCCATTCCGGCAGGGAGTGCATAGTGGTCACCGAAATCCCTTACATGGTGAACAAGGCAGAAATGATCAAGAAGATCGCTGACCTTATCAATGAAAAGAAGCTGGAAGGAATATCATACATCAATGATGAGTCAGACAGGAACGGCATGCGGGTGGTGATCATCCTGAAGAAGGAGATGCCCGCCAATATAATACTGAACCACCTGTACAAACACTCACAGCTACAGACATCGTTCAATGTCAATAATATAGCACTGGTCAAGGGGCGTCCCCGGACTCTCCCCCTGAAGGAGATCATTGAGAATTTTGTCAACCACAGGCATGAAATCATTGTGCGCAGAGCGAAATATGATCTTGACCAGGCTGAGAAGAGGGCTCATATCCTTGAGGGGCTTATAATAGCAAGTGACAATATAGACGAAGTAATTGCCATTATAAGAGCGTCTCAGAATCCCGATATCGCCCGTGAGAGGCTGATGGAACGTTTCAGCCTCACAGATGTGCAGTCAAGGGCTATCGTTGAGATGCGTCTGAGGCAGCTTACCGGCCTGGAGCAGGATAAACTGCATGCTGAGTATGAGGAAGTTAAAAAACTTATTGAATACCTGAACAGTGTACTCTCCGATGAGAAGCTGCAAATGCAGATCATCAAGGACGAGCTGACCGAAATAAAGGACAAATTTGGCGACAAGAGGCGTACCGAGATCATCCCCGCAGCAGGAGAATTCAACCCTGAGGATTTCTACGCAGACGATGAGATGGTGATAACCATATCGAACATGGGTTACATCAAGAGAACCCCGTTGACAGAGTTCAGGAGACAGAACAGGGGAGGAACGGGCAAAAAGGGAGGCACCACACGCGAGGAAGATTTCATTGAGCATATGTATGTTGCAACAATGCATAACACAATGCTCTTCTTCACAAGGAACGGTAAATGCTACTGGCAGAAGGTGTATGAACTGCCCGAAGGAACCCGTACAAGCAAGGGGAGAGCCATTCAGAACCTTATAAATATAGAGCCGGATGACAGCGTAAGAGCCTTCATCAACGTCAAAACACTGGATGATGATGATTATATCAACAATAATTACATAGTACTGTGCACACGTAAGGGTATCATCAAGAAGACCTCCCTTGAGGCATACTCGCGTCCCAGGGCCAACGGCATCAATGCCATAACCGTCAGGGAAGGAGATGAGCTCCTTGAGGCAAGGATGACCAACGGCCGTCATGAGATAATGCTGGCAGTGAAGTCCGGTCGTGCCGTCAGGTTCAACGAAGCTACAGTGAGACCCATGGGCCGTACGGCATCAGGAGTGCGCGGTATCACACTCTCCGGAGAGGATGACGTGGTAATAGGCATGATTACAGTCGAAAATGAGTCGTCCGATGTGCTTGTTGTCTCTGAAAACGGCTACGGCAAAAGGTCTGCAATAAGCGATTACCGGATAACCAACCGCGGAGGAAAGGGTGTCAAGACTATTAATTTCACAGACAAAACCGGAAAACTGATAGCCCTCAAGGGCGTTAATGACCAGTTTGATCTGATGATAATCACGCAGGCAGGCATCGTACTGAGGATACCTGTCAGCAGCCTGAGGGTTATGGGCAGAGCAACCCAGGGTGTCAGGCTGATTAACATCAGGGAAAATGACTCAATAGCCTCAGTTGCTTATGTGGAAGTAAATGAGGAAGATACAGAGCAGGGCGACGGTTTTGAGGAGCAGGCAGGGGAGAGCGTTGACTAATTTGGCAAATTATTTGAAGAATATATTCTAAAGTTATATTTTTGGAACAACATTTAAAAGCAAATTATCTAGACATGAAGAAGATCACACTATTGGTACTGGCAGTAATAATCTCATCTGCTGCAATAGCGCAGAAGGGAAAAATCAGAGCCGCTGAAACATTTATCAGGGAGGGTGCTTATGACAAGGCGAAGGAAGCCATTGAGACAGCAATCGCCCACCCGAAGTCAATGGGCCTTGCAAAAACCTATTATGTAAAAGGTAAGCTCTGCCAGGCCGCTTTTGAATCAGGAGACCAGAAGTTCATGGAACTCTATCCTGATATTCTTATGGAGGCTTACAGGAACTTTGAGAAGGCAGTAGAAATGGATCCCAAAATCAAGAACACCGTTATTCAGGAGAATGCTTATGCTCTTCTTGGGAACTCCTTCCTCAACGATGCCATCAACAAGTTCAATGACAAGAACTTCAAGGAAGCAATGCAATCATTTGAAAGAAATGTGAAAGTCACAGCAAGTGATCTATACGTTGGTATGGTTGACACTCTCGTGATCTTTAACGCCGGACTGGCTGCCTATAACGCAGAGATGTATCCGGAGGCAATTGCCCATTTCCGCACATGCACAGAGTCAGGCACAGAAGATACCAAACCTTACATATTCATGAGCGACAGCTACCTGAAGATGAAGGATACCGTGAATGCCGAAGCAATACTTATGGAAGGCTATAAGGCTTATCCTGACACCCTTGACATTATCCTTCAGGCAACCCAGTTCTATCTTGATGCAGACAATTCAGAAAAGGCTTTTGAGTTCGTGCATAGGGCAATGGAGATGGATCCTGAGAATTATATTCTGTACCTGGTTGAGGGAAGCCTCTATATGAAACTGGAAGACTACAATAAGGCGATTGAGAGCCTGAAGGTATCACTCACCAAGAACCCGACCCAGTTTGAAAGCAACTATAATATCGGCCTGAGCTATGTTTCAATAGCAAATGAGATGCTCAATGAAGCCAATATGATAGCTGACAACAGGGAGTATGAGATTGCCAAAGACAAGGCATTTGAGGAGATGCAGAAGGCTATCCCGTTCTTCCTTGAGGCTGAGAAGGCAAACCCCACATCTGTTCCAACACTTGAATTCCTGAGGGAAATCTACCTTAAGCTGAAAATGATGGATGAATTCGAGGCCTACAAGGCAAAAGTTGAGAACCTGTAACAACAGGTAAAACTGATCAAAACTAAAAAGAGGCACCTCAACGCAGGTGCCTTTTTTATGCAGCCGGAAGAAGGGCAGGGGATAACCAGGAAAATAGTTGCAGCAATGTTATCTGCTGTTTTTGTCAACTATGCCAGTCCGGACTCTGCTTAACATAATATTAATTATAGGCAAATATCCGGACTGCTTGATTTACTACCGTATTCATGGACTGCTGTATTGATCCTGATTACTTCTTTGCCTCCCTCATGTCATGTGTGGTAAGGCTTCTGTTCCAGTGACCCGTTACTTTTTCTCCGGTCGCTGTCAGGCATTCAAAATCCAGCACATAGGAGTCTCTTTCGATGGAGACTTTTACAATTCCGGACACTGCATTCACAATTGTCCCGGTCTGTTCGGTAAAATTAACGGTCATCCCGAAATTGGCGACATCGAAAGTGGATGGTGCCTTGCTTTCGGTTGTGAATTGGTATGTGCCGGCAGCCAGTTCGGTAGCAGATGAAGAATAGAGCTGGAAGAAAACAACATTACCGGTGCCTCTGAATTCGTGTTTGTCACGATTGTAACTGACGCCGTTTGAATACAGGGTAACATCAAAGTTATACCCTGTGGCGTCCTCAGCAAGACCAAAGTTGTGGATAAATCCCTGGTCCAGAGGATAATCGTTTACTGTGTACCTGAAATGGTTGGGTTCCTCGGGCTTGCTGCATCCTGAGGTTCCAATAATGGAACCAAGCAGCAGAATGGCTGCAAAGACTCTGGACTGTTTCATAGTTACTATTATCAGGGGTTAATAATGCATCCGGTTCGTCAACTAAAACATATGGTTTTGTTATTTGTTCACTGGTTTTAAACTGATTATCAAAATGAAGCATGTCAGCTGACATCCGTTCAGGAGATTTTTGTACTTTCACCCTCTGTCACCGGAGCATTAAGATGCGCAGTTGATGAATCATCCCGGATAGTTTGGTTTAGTTAGAGAGATTAACCCCGCTCCCATGGAAAAGAAATATCAGATAGACCCGTCAACAATCAGTTTTCTGCATGATTTGAACAGGCATAATGACCGGCTGTGGTTCTCAGCAAATCGCCCTCGATATGAAAGCGCCCGTGAGAATTTCTCTGTTTTCGTTCAGGCAGTTATAGATGACATAATTGAATTTGAACCCATAATGCGTGGCCTTGAAGCGAAGAGCTGCATCTTCAGGATCAATCGTGATATCAGGTTCACCCATGATAAGTCGGTTTACAAAACGAATTTTGGCGCTTTCATCGTGCGCGGTGGCAAAAAGAATGGAGTGAGATTCCCTGGTTATTATCTTCATATTGAGCCGGGCCAGTCGTTTGTTTCCGGCGGGGCTTACATACCGCCCCCGCCATGGCTGAACAGAATACGTGAGAATATATCCGTCAATGGCAACAGGCTTGTTGAAATAATAACCAGCAAAGAATACAGGAAATATTTTGACGGGATTGAAGGTGAAAAACTAAAGGTACCACCCCGGGGCCATTCAAAGGATCATCCTCATATTGAGCTCATTAAGATGAAAAGCTTCCTCCCGCAGAAATTATTTACCGATGATGAGGTTGTTTCTACTGAATTCTTCGGGGTGGTCACCAGCGCTTTCCATGCCATGAAGCCGCTGAACGACTTCCTCAGTGAAGGAATTTGATGCTACGGTTGCTATGGTTGTAGTGCGGGTAGCCGGGCCTGATAGCGGTCCTGCTCACTTGCAGGTGAGGTCATGAAGGTGGTGCGCGCCGCTTGACAGTTCTTCTGACTATAAGGTGTGGTCATGTGACAGGTCCTGGCCGGATCATGGGTCTGCACATTTCCTCCATAAGTGTGCTTGAATTCCAAAAAATATTATCTTTCGGCATAAAATAAGAAAACTCGAAAATGAAAAAGTTTTTATTCACTATTGTTCTGGCAGCAATGATACTGCCATTCGCAGCCGCCCAAAGTAAGCTTGAAATAGGTAAGAAAGCTCCTGAATGGGTGCTGACTGATGCCGCCAAGAAAGAATTCACCATGAACTCCTGGCCTGGTAAAGTGCTTCAGATCAATTATGTTGACCCCGACAATGATGATCTGAATGATCCCTTCAATGATGCCATTGACAAGGCAGTTGACGTGGATAAGGTTATTGATCAGAACGCCTTCAAGGGATTCGGGATTGTAGACCTGCAGTCGACCAAGCTGCCTGACGGACTGGTACGCGCCATTGCGGGCAGGAAAGCAAAAAAGTACGATACAACCATCCTCTTTGATTACAAGGGTCTGCTTCATGAGAACTGGGACATGCCGAAGGACAGTTACACCATTGTCATAGTGGATAAGAACCGCATTGTCCGGGGTGTATACAAGGGCAAGATAGCTGACGGCGACATACCGGGTATTATTGATATGATAGTGAAGCTAACCAAAGAGTAGGCTTCACTGAAAAAACAAGAGAGGCTGCCCCTGATTATCACGGGACAGCCTCTTTTTTTATAACTATTATTCCTGATGCCTGGAGACGTCTATCGCCTGAGCTGCAGCAAAATGCACTGATCAGTTATTTGTTGAAACTGATCAGTTATTTGTTGAAGTTATCTCCTGGTTTATTCTGAACCGGATCCGTAAAACACCTTCATTGAAGTCAGCCGAGGTTATCAGAAATGATCCTATTTCCGAAGTGTTTGATACATGCTCTCCGATACAGGGACAGGCATCAAAATTACCGATTCGGACAATCCTTATCATATCCCCCGCTTCTTCCGGAAGTTTACCGGTGAAGTATCTCGCGTCAGCCTCCCTCCTGCTCATCAACTCCTCTCCCACTGGTATCTTTAACTTAATTATCTCATTTACTGTTTTTTCCACAGCCCTCACCTCATTTTCGGACAGACCTTTCCTGATACGATAATCGCATTTGCTCTTCCGGCTCTCTATGTGGCTGTTGAACGAACGGCCGCAATGGTACATCTTGTCCATTACAGAGTTAAGGATATGCTCCGCGGTATGCATGGCTGGATTATAGTCTTTAGCTGGCATGATGAATGTATATCTGGAGTATTCAAACGGTTTGTCAGGGTTAATATTTTGCCATCAGCCTCAGAAAAGAGTCCACATATGTAAATATCACATCCCTGTTGCTGATCACTTTTCCGTGTCAGACTCCGGGGTCACCACGCAGAAAAGCATATCAGTAGGTTCATCCGACCGGGTGCAGTACCGGTCACGTCAATCATTCATAATTTCCCATTGGTTTTTCACTACCGATAAGATCATCCACTGATCATCTCCGGAGAGTTCTTTTAACCCACTCTCTCTCTGACTGCAGGTAGCTCAGCATCTGTGACCAGTCGCCCGGCATGGCTGAGTACTTCTGCGCCTCCCTGTCCAATGCCTCAATGCATTTCAGGAGGGCTGTTTCTGCTTCTTCCCTGCGGTCCATCCTTAAGAGAAGAAGGGCTTCCTGCTTGAATGCCCCCGGAGGCGCTTCTGAGACACTTTCAGTAACAGAGCGTACCACTGAAAGTGCCTTCTCATCCTCTGTATCAGAACCGGAGAGGTTCATCATCGCCTGTGAGAGAAGAACCATGTCATCAGTGGTTGCAACCCCTGAGGCAATATTTCTTTCAAGGAGCCTGCGACAGAGAAGGTAGTGCGACTGGTTATATGCCCTGAATGCATTAAATGACATTACCGGTGCAATAAGTCTCTCATAATCAATCGAAAAGTATTTAACCGTGTCTGCAAAGGTAGCTGCCCTTCTGGCAGCATCAGGGAAGTAACCGCCGGTGAATCCCAGGTAATAACTACCCATCAGCTCACCTGTCTCAAGCACTTTTTTGAGCATTGAGGCAAGGACTGACGGTTTCATCCGGTATGACAGAAGGACTGACACCGCGCAGTTGTCTGCTTCCAGTTCCTGCTGTGTGGTATACCTGATGACATTGCCCAGGTCCGGCTCCAATCCATTGGCCCGACTTGTTTCATATCTTGTCAGATGGTGATCGAGGGCAAAATGTGCTACCTCCTGGGCCATCAGTGCCAGCAGCTCTGCCTCACTGTTCACTGCAGTTATCATGCCCGTGGTGATAATCATTGTGCCATCTGGACCAACCCATGCATCGGGGGTAATTTCCGCAAGTATACGGAGGCTCAGTATTCCGGGTCGTTTATCAGTATGGCGGACCGGATAGACCATCCTAAGGATACTGTAAAGCCTTGCTTCAAGGTAACTGTCTATATAGAATGAGTTGGCCTGTTCTACAGTACTGATGTAGTCCTTCATCATCTCCTCCATAGCGAACCTCTGCTCATAATCATAGCCTGATTTAAGGAGCTGGTCATATACCCGTGTCTCCAGTAATAACTTCTGCCAGAGTGATTCAATATCCCCGGGAATGAGCTCATATTGCCTGAGTTCAGGCTGACTGACGTCAGAAGTTTTTCCTGTAACCGGATCCGGGGCAGTCTGAAGTGTAAGGAATCCTCGGGATCGCCTGACATTTTCAAATGTAACCTCTTCACCTGTAGTGCGAAGCCTGGCTTTCAGGTTCAGGGGTATCTGGCAGAGAGCCCCGGCAGGGGCCATAAAAAGAAGTATGACCAGCAGAATGGCAGCTTTTCTCATTTCAGATTCTTTTTAAGGTTATATATCAACATCAAAAATCATGCTATAGAGCATTCACTGGTACTCTATTTTCAGTGCCTGTACAGTTCCAGGCTCACATCTCTTCAGCATCTGCTATATCACGGCCAATGCTCTTCTTGAGCTGGTACAGGTCCTGCTTCATGGACGCTACTGTGCGAAGGAGCTGTTTCTCCGGCAGCACCGGCTCCGGCAACTCATTGCTTATGTAATTTACAAATTTCCAGATTTCCCTGACATCATTAATATGGACTTCATAGGGCTCATAAAGCGGATTCAGGGAATAGAGCACCAGCCTGCCGCTTTTTTCGATGTTGTTCTCTACCACCTTGAAGACGATACCGTCATTTGACGTAAGAATTATATATGCCTGCCCGCTCCTGATATCATGCCAGTCCTGCAGGAACTCACCGGTAACCCACGCCTTGTCGGGTATGGGCAACATGGAATCGCCCTTCAGCTGGAAGGTGCGATACTTTCGGTTGGGTGACAGGAAGGGAAGGTTGAACAGGGGTAAGTCACCGATAAACTCCGGGTCAGCATAGCCGGTAGTGTAGCCTGCCTTGGCCTTCTCACTGACTAGCTCAATATTCTCACGGTTGTCAGGAGTGACTGTGGTGGCAAGCACTCTCAGGTTACTTCCTTTTATATATGCATCATATCCCCTTTCCAGTTCACCCAGCTGGCTCTCTGAGAGGTGTGTGAGGTCAATCTTGAGCAGGGTGTCAAGAGAGATGTTATAATAACCTGAAAAGGCCACCAGGGCTTCTATACCGGGCTGTGCCACGCCGTTCTCGTAGCCGCTGAGGGTTGACCTCTTCATCTGCAGGGCTGATGCCACGTCATCCTGAGTGCGCCCCCTGCGCTTTCTTAAAAATTTTATGTTCGATGAGAAGTACATATTGAAAAAATGATTATATTGTAATCACAAGTTTGATTAATTTTTAATCAAAGATAAATTAAGTTTTTGAAATAACAAGAAAAAAATGAAAAAAAGGCAACAGGCAGTAGGCAACAGGCAGTAGAGAAATAATTGTAAAGTATGACAACAAATCAATAAATGGCCATAAATCGGCAGCCTGCAATCCTCAGTCATTAACTGACTGACTGTCGGCTGCTGACTGCTGACCGGAGACTGGACAATGGACGCACGCAGCATATTGCATCTTGATCTTGACACCTTTTTCGTGTCGGTGGAAAGGGTTCGCGACAGCCGGCTCAATGGCCGTCCCGTGATCATCGGCGGCAGCTCTGACCGCGGGGTGGTCTCCAGTTGCAGCTACGAGGCACGCAGCTTTGGCGTCAGTTCGGCCATGCCGATGAAGATGGCGCGTACCATGTGTCCAGAGGCAGTCTTCATCCGAGGCGACATGGAGATGTACACGAAATATTCGAGGATGGTGACTGACATCATCGCCGATAAGGCACCGCTCTACGAAAAGGCGTCAGTGGATGAGCACTACATTGATCTCACCGGGATGGAGCGCTTTCACGGCTGTGCCCGCTGGGCTCATGAGCTGCGTGACACTATCATAACCGAGACGGGATTGCCCATCTCCCTGGGACTGTCGGTTAACAAGACCGTCTCAAAGATAGCTGCCGGCGAGGCCAAGCCCAACGGTGAGAAGGAGGTGGCGCAGCAGCAGGTCCTCCCCTTCCTTGATCCTCTCTCCATCAGAAAGATACCTATGATAGGCCAGAAGACCTACCACACGCTGCGCTCAATGGGCATCTCCACGATACATACTTTGCGTGTCATCCCGGCCGGGATGCTGGAGTCGCTCATGGGCCGGAACGGCACGGAGATATGGAAGAAAGCCAACGGCATTGACAACACGCCGGTAATCAGCTATTCCGAGCAGAAGTCTATCAGCACCGAGCATACCTTTGAGCGCGACACCACTGATACGGTTATGCTCAACCAGATGATAGTGAGCATGACCGAGAAGCTGGCCTATGAGCTGCGCCGCCAGGAGAAGCTGGCATCATGCCTGACGGTGCGGATACGTTACTCTGATTTCGACACTCACACGCTGCAGCAGAGGATCCCCTACACTGCCTTTGACCATGTGCTCATCAGCGAGGCACAGAGTCTTTTCCGGCGTCTATGGCAGCGGCGCATGCTCATCAGGCTCATCGGGGTAAAGGTGAGCGGCCTGGTGCGCGGGGTGCAGCAGCTGGATATGTTCGAGGATACACCCGAGATGGTGAGTCTGTATATGACGATGGATAATCTTCGGAACCGTTTCGGACGGCATGCCATCCGCCGGGCCGCCGGGGTGATGACCGTCGCGGAGCGCAGCGAGCGCGAGCTCAGAAAGGCGTCGGAGCTCCTGTCCGAGAAATCACGCATGGAGGAACGGCTGCGGGGATGGCACTATCATTAGTAGGCAGTAGGCAGTAGGCAGTAGTGAAAGTTACTGATTAATTGTGAATTACAAGACCTTCAGACCTCAGACCTCAGACCTTCAGATTTCTATGATAAAACCAAATGTTCTTTGAAAAGGTTTTCTGGTTGATATTCATAACCACGATTTATTACGGCACATAATCGATGTATGATTTTGTTTCTCACTGCATTAATTAC
>JAAZBN010000038.1 GCA_012513795.1 Bacteroidales bacterium
CTTCGCTCCCCAGCTAGGACTTGAACCTAGGACCCCCTGATTAACAGTCAGGTGCTCTGACCAACTGAGCTACTGAGGAAGATTCGTTGCTCCGAAAAGCGTGGCAAAATTAACCGCTTTAAACGAATTAAGCAATATCTTTGACAAAAATTTCCTGATGAAGAAAATATTGGGTATCGGCAACGCTCTTGTCGACGTGATGACTATTATTCCGGACGAAACCTGCCTCAACCGCTTCAGCCTTCCCAAAGGAAGCATGACAATGGTTGACGCCTCCCGCTCAGGCGAGATCAAACAGGCTATCAATGGCCTCAAAAGAACCCTCGCATCCGGTGGCTCGGCAGGAAATACAATCTACGGCCTCGGCATCATGGGCGTCCACTCATCATTCATCGGGAAAGTGGGACGCGATGAGTTCGGTAACTTCTACGAAAAGGATATGGTTGACGCCGGACTGACTCCCGTGCTTATACGGTCACTGCAGTCGCCTACCGGCACAGCCGTGGCACTGGTGACCCCCGACTCTGAGCGGACATTCGCAACACACCTCGGCGCAGCCACGGAACTCTCGGCTGACGAGCTGAATATGAGCTATTTCAAGGGATACAACATACTCTACGCCGAAGGTTATCTCATCTATAACCTGCCACTGGTGGAGAGAGCCTTTAAGATAGCAAAGGAGAACCGCATGTGCATAGCCCTCGACCTGGCCAGCTTTAATGTGGTGAACGAGATGCACCCCGAATTCGACCGGCTGGTCCGTGAATACGTTGACATCGTCTTCGCCAACGAGGAGGAAGCAAGAGCCTTCACCGGACTCGGCCCTGTGGATGCACTCAATGAAATTTCAAAAAAATGCCATATAGCTGTTGTCAAGACTGGTCCTGACGGATCATGGATAAAGCGCGGCGACGAGGTGATAAAAGTGGATGCCCTGAAGGTAAAAGCCATAGACACCACCGGCGCCGGTGATCTCTACGCTGCAGGATTCCTCTACGGCTTCTCCAACGGATTCAGCCTTGACAAGTGCGGCCTTTTCGGGTCCATACTGGCGGGAAAAGTCATAGAGGTGATCGGGGCACGCATGCCCGAGGAGAAATGGGCTGAGGCAAAAAAGCTCATCCGGGAGATTGCCGCGGAATAATCACTTTACTGACCGCTCACATCCGGCACCTGCTATCATCTGGTTTCTACCTTCTCCGCGGACTGTTGTCGGCAGGACAGTTGCACTTGCCCAGCCGGATGAACCGGTACCCTACACCTGCGGTCACTCCTGCATTGGTGAGGGTGCGCGGATGATCCTCAGGTATGAAGTGCAACAGTCCGTACTGTGCAGCATAAGCCCTGATACTGAAAAAAACGTCCGTTTTGAAACGGTACTGGAATCCTGCACCCACCGTTGCACCCAGCCCGGTCAAATTATCAATGCCAGAGAGACCGGCCTGGAACGAAATAACAGGCCCCGCATCAGCAAAGAACCATTTTAAAAAATCAACCCTGCAAGTCAACGGCAGCGTTATCAGCCCGAAACTCCCCGGCCTGTCCTCCCCGTCTATCCCCGGCGCCGGAGAGGTAAAATAATACTGATGTGAATAAGATAAACCCGTTCCTATGCTGAACCGATCACCAACCAGTCTCCGCAGATCCACACCTGCAGTCCAGTAGCCCTGACCGGTCACCGAACCGGAGCCGTCAAGCTCCTGAAACCTGAATATTTCATTGTCGCCTCCTCCGGCAAAAGCTGAATATTCGCCCCACCATGTTTTCTGTCCGCTGCTGGTGACTGAAGCTAAAAGCAACGTAAAAATGACCAAAAATGTTTCATTTCTAAACATGCGAATGATGCTATTTTTTTAAAATATTGATACTCTTCGCTCTGTAAAAAGCATACCATGCTACAAAAGCGAAGCATACAAGCGGCACCACGAATCCGGCCGCCATGCCCGAACCGTCAGCTATTCGTCCCATTATAACGGGGCAGATTGCCCCTCCGACAATTGTCATCACCAGAACCGAAGAGCCTTTTTTTGTCATTCCTCCAAGATCTTTTAATCCTAACGCAAAAATTGTCGGAAACATTATAGACATACAGAAGTAATTAAGATACAGGGCAACCAGTGAGGGCCAGCCGAGGCCAAGTATCACCAGGGTCATGGCAGCAGTGTTGACCAGGGCATAAATCCCCAGCATGACGCGAGGGCTGAACCAGCTCATGAAGAGTGAGCCGATAAAGCGGCCTGACATGAAGAAGACAAAACCCAGCGAGAGCAGGTAAGCAGCCTTCTCCGGCGAATAAGAAGGCATGGTCTCCACCACGTAGTTGATGAAGAAGCTGTTAATGCCTGTCTGGGCTGCCACGTAAAGAAATTGTGCAACAACGGCATACCTGAAATGCCTCACCCGGAGCAATCCCCTGTACGTGCCCCTGTCGCCATGGCTGTCATGCTCCCCCTCGTGAATATCAGGCATACGGGTGATAATAAACATAATGGCCACCACCAGAACCACACCCCCTACAATCATATAGGGCAGAGCCATAGAGGAGAATTTGTTTGCTTCCGTGGCTCCGTCACCACCGAGGATCAGCATGCCTCCCAGCGCCGGTCCGATAATCCAGCCCAGGCCGTTGAACGACTGTGATAGGGTGAGTCTCTGCTCGGAAGTATCTTTCGGGCCAAGCACGCTGGAGTATGGATTGGCAGCGGTCTCAAGGAAGGTCAGTCCGCATGCAATGACAAACAGTGAGAAAAGTGTAAACTCAAATGTCTGGATGTAAGTGGCAGGCAGGAAAAGGAATGCCCCTGTGGCATAGAGCAGCAGCCCGGTGATGATGCCTTTCCTGTATCCCATCCTGTTCATGAAGATTCCTGCCGGGATGGCCATGATGAAATAACCACCGTACAGGGCCGCCTGAACCAGTCCTGACCTTGCCCTGGTGATGCCGAGGATATCCTGGAAATGTTTGTTAAGCACATCCAGCAGGCTGTGAGCCACACCCCACAGGAAAAAGAGGCTTGTTACAAGGATAAATGGTAAGATGAACTCACGCGTTACCAGTCGCCTGTTCGTTTTGGTATTCGTCTCGCCTGTCATGTGCGGGGATATTTATATGCAATATTTATCATTATACCCGAATTATACAACGAGAAGCATCAGGCAAATATTGATACGGGCATCAGCATGACCTTTCACTGATCCTTAATCTGAACCGTTAAAACGATATATTTGCACTGGTTAATAGCGGAACACTCTTAAAAATACTTCCTGACATGCGCACTATTTTCATTGCTATCACTCTCTTTCTCCTTACAGCTTTTGCCAGCCAGACTCCTGCACAGCAGACTGATGAACAGCTGATGCTCAAATATTTTCATTCCATCAGCAGTGGCGAGATAGCTGAGTGGATGACAGAGATCTGTTCGCCGAAATACAACGGCAGACTTGCCGGAACGCCTGAGTATCTTGCTGCTGCGGAATGGGCAGCAGCCAAAATGAACGAATGGGGCATCAGGCCGGCCGGCGACAATGGTTCATATTTCCAGTGGTTTGATCATCCATACACGGTGGTCAATGAGGTCGGCGGGCTATGGCTTCACCTACCGCAAAAGGATGGGGCAACAATCAAAAAGAGTTACTCGGCCCCTAAAGATTTCTACCCCGGCATGAACTCAGGCAGTGGCGAGGTGACCGCTGAAGTGGTCTGGGCAGGGTATGGCACCACTGCACCCGAGCTTAATTATGACGACTACAAGAATGTTGACGTCAAGGGTAAGATTGTTTTGATGAACCGTGATGTTCCCTATAAGGATGTCCGCAATCCGGAGTATTCGAAATGGGTAAAATACTGTTACCATCACTACAAGGCTGAGAACGCAGCCCGTCACGGGGCCGTGGGGATGCTTTACATAGACGGCAACAGCGCCAATCCTAACATATCATACCATGAGAACCTTGTTGTGACCGGTATTGGCCCGGAACCGCTGGCAGACCTCTTCGCCGGCCTGGGCAAGGATAACAAGACTTTGCTGAGCCAGATTGACAAATCGTTCAAGCCTGCCTCCTTCGCCACCGGCAGGGTTATGACAATGAAGGCGAACACCACCCGACATCCTGAAGGCCGGACCTGCAATGTGGCAGGAGTGATTGAAGGTACGGACCCTGATCTGAAGGATGAGGTTATTATCATTGGCGCCCATCTTGATGCGGTAGGCAATGCAGGCGGGCTCCTCGTTGACGGCGGCCTTGACAATGCCAGCGGGGTTATAGATATCCTGGCTGCGGCCAAAGCGCTGGCTACATCAGGCATAAAGCTAAGGCGGACAGTTCTGTTCCTGCTGATCGGCGGCGAAGAGGTGGGGTTGCTGGGAAGCACGCACTATACGAAGAATCCGCTGTTCCCCAAGGAAAAGACGGTGACCTACATCAATCTTGACATGGTTGGCAACGGCACCGGACTGGCCGTCAGTGCTTCTGAATCATGTGCAGGCCTCAGGGAGTATTTCACTGCCGCCAATGACAAGTATATCCACCGGACCATGAGGTCTTCCCTCTCCAGGGGGACTTATTACGGCAGGCCGCGAAGCGACGGGCTGGTCTTCCATGCTGAAGGGTACCGGACCATGAGTCTGTCGACCACCGACGGGGTCAAGCCCGTCTTCTATCATCTCCCGGGCGACGATGAGACAGCGGTCACTCCGGAGATAATGGAGGATGTGGCCAAAATGATATACCTTGCATTCATTGAGATGGCCAATGCCGATCAACTGAACTACTGACCAATTGAGCCGGACAGATGGCACACAGGGTACTGTTTATAAGCGATATATCTCTTTCGCCCCTTAATACCATTGCTGACCGGATGCTTATCCGGAAGCTCCATGTCCGTGGTGTTGACATGACCGTGGTTACCCGGCGGCCCACAGAAGAGACCCGGGAGCTGGAAAAGGAGGGAATAAAGGTTGAATACATCAGCTTTGACAAAAAGATCAGCCGAAGCATCATACGCAGGCTGCGGGAGATCATTGACGCCGGGCAGATTGAACTGATACATGTCACCTTCGGCAAGGCCATGACCAACGCCCTGCTGGCAGCCCGCGGAAAGAAGGTAAAGATAATCGGTTACTACGGCTCCCTCAGCCTGCACTGGCATGACCCTTCTGCATGGCTCACATTTCTCAATCCGCGCATTGACAGGCTCATCTGCGCCAGCGATGCCGTTGAGGCCAATGTTAAAAGGCAGCTTCCCCCATGGCGCAGGAACAGGGCCGTGCGCATCTATCGCGGATATAATCCCGAATGGTTCAATGGTCTCGTACCGGCTAACCGCACCGATGCCGGGGTGGGCGAAGAAGATTTTCTCATCTGCACCGTAGGTATACTCCGCAAGGTCAAGGGTATCAGGTACCTGACAGAGGCAGCCGGAATGCTCCCGAAAGAGATGCCATTCAGAATTATCCTGATTGGCGACGGAACTGACTCACCTGACACACTGAGGCTGGCCAGGGAGAGCGGGGTGCCTGAACGGTTCATTCATATGGGTCATATCAAAAACCCTCCTGCATGGATGGCAGCATGTGATCTGTACGTGCAGCCCTCCCTCAGCGAGGGCCTGGGAAGAGCAATAACAGAGGCCATGTGCCTGGCTAAACCGGTGATAGTGACAGACGGTGGCGGAGCGAAAGAGCTGTTTGCCAGAGGCGATAATGGTTTCGTTGTCCCCAGGGGGTCAGCCGGCGAACTGGCAAAAGCCATTGTGCGTTGCTGGGAAAACAGGGACTCCCTTGCCTCCATCGGGATGAAGGCAAGAGAGACTGTCAGCAATGAGTTCCACCACGACGGGACCGTGAACAGAACCTTTGAACTTTACTGCGAGCTTCTCGGGTGAAGCTTACCTGACCACCAGTTTCACATTGAGCAGTATCTCATCCCTGATTGCATTGTCGCCCAGGTTGGAGAAGAACCTGCCTGACCCGAACCTCACATCGTAGAGTGAACGGTCAAAAGTGATTGCTGCAGAATATGTTCGTGTCTGGCCGGCTATGGATTCAACGGCAACAAACTCCAGCGGATGGGTAGCTTCCTTGATTGTAAGGTTGCCTGTGATGAACAGTTTACCGTCGGCGTTCCTGTTGCTGCCGGTAATGACAAGCCTCGAAAGCGGATATTTCTCCACCCCGAAGAAATCGTCCGACTTCAGGTGACCAACCAGCCTTTCGCGCATCTTTTCATCCTTCACGTCGCTGTTCTTAATGCTGTTCATATCAACTATGAACTCGCCTCCGGTAATGGCGTCGCCGTTGAAAGAGAGCCATCCGCTTTTAAGATCTATTATTCCCGTATGCTCACTACCCACGATTTTGTTTCCTTTCCATTCAATCAGGGTAGCCGCGGCATCCGCCTCCAGCTTGTCCTGTGCCGGGAGTATGGTAACCGTAACAATTGATGCCAGTATTATCAGTAATGTCTTTTTCATCTTATTCATTGTTTGTTCAGATGAAAAACGGCCAGGCCACATGTTTTGTTCAACAATAGTTACTCAAACAGGCGCAACCACGTAGAAAACAACATTATAAGACGTTGATTTTTCTAGATGCTGCGGATATTCATTCCGCCACTGACCTCGAAGATTGTGCCTGATGAGAACGACCAGTCGCCCCGTGCCAGTGAAGTCACTGCCTTTGCAACATCCTCCGGGGTGCCCCACCGTTTCTGCGGAACAAGTCCCTCGGTAATGAGCCGTTCAAATTTATACTTGCTTCGGGTTGCCATCTCGGTCTTTATAAGGCCGGGTCTGATCTCATACACATTGATGCCCTCTTCGGAGAGTCTGTCGGCAAAGACGAGTGCCGCCATGCTGAGTCCGGCTTTTGAGACGCATACATCAAGACCATGAGTGAATGATGTATATGAAAGGAATGATGTTACGAACATTATTGCGGGCCGGCAGCCCGGGACTTTCTTCTTCAGCCATATCATCTCTTTTGCAACGCGTCTTGCGAGGAATACGGGTCCGCGAAGGTTTACACCCATTACGCGGTCAAATGATTCCTCATCCATATCGAGCAGGTCGCGCCGCTCTATGGGGGCTATCCCGGCATTGTTCACCAGGAGGTCTATTCTGCCGTATCGTTCAAGGATGTTTGAGATGGCTTCATCATGAAGGTCAGTGTGTGCCACATCGAGACCGACGGGAAAGAACTGTGCCCCCCGTTCTTCTGTCTCAGGCTGCAGTGAAAGCATGCATTCGCTGTCAGGGGTTCGGGAGATGGCTGCTATGTCAAATCCCTCCGAGGCCAGTGACAGTGAGACGGCCCTGCCTATCCCCCTGCTTGCCCCTGTGATTATGGCTACCGGTTTTGAATTCATATGTCAACCCTGGTTATGGGATCAAGGCTTTTTCTTCAGGGTAAGCGCGATTTCACACTGACCCTTTACATCCGCATCGGCAATCAGGTAGTTACTCTGGTTGATAGAAGCCATGATATATTTCTTCTTCTTCCCGTTAAGCCGCAGTTCACCCGGAATATAGTTACCCGGAACGGGCAGTGAGAGCTGTATGTACTCGTAGCTTCCCTCGAGGCTGATGCTCACCTGGTCTCCTTTATTGTTCCAGGTATACCTGACAAAGGCTCCTGAACTTTTGTAATCAGCCATTACTTCGGCTTTTTCTATTCCGGCGGCTATCCACTTGGGGCAGAGCCGAAGCCTTCTGAAGAGCTTGTCCCTGTCCTGTATGCCGGCCAGTCCCTCAACGAAGGCATAAAGCATTGCCGAGGAGCCCCAGCCGTCAGTGGGTTTGGCTTCCGGGGAGGTGCTTGTCTCAACTGACGAGGGTCTGCCGTCAGGGAAGTACCAGAGGTAGGTCTCGCCGTTACGCGAGATAAGGTCATAGTAGCGCATCAGTATATCAATGCCATACTGTTCGAACCCGTATTCGAGGGCTGCGCGGGCCAGCTCGCCGCCGGTCAGTGGCATAATCCCACCGTTGCAGTAGGCGCCGCGCGCCAGCTTGTAGTCGCCGAATATGCCGGCGGGGAAAGGCGGATCAATGGAGAACCATTCGGCAAAGGCAGTGGTTGTCTCACGCCTTCGGATATATTCATTTATTATTGCCGTGGCTATGCGGGGTGAGGCGGCACCTCTGTTGATTGCGGCAGGATTGCTCAGGCTGAGCTGGCTGGCCTCATCAACACCCTCAATGGTGACCGGGGTCTGTTTCACGAAGTGGGTATAGAATGATCCGTTGAAACAGACGGTGTTCAGGCTCTTGCGAAGCCTCAGTGCACGGTCACGCCATAATGCTGACCGCACCTTGTCACCGAACATGTTGTACCAGTGTGACATGCAATGGAAAGCCTCGTAATAGCCGCTGTTGTCTCCGTGGAAATAACCCCAGAAGGTCTTGTCATCTATCTGGAACTGCAGCCAGTCATGCTGCCCTGCTGTGTATGCAAAGTCCCACGTATCAATTGTATAGGGTCTGCGGAAGAGATATTTCTCCCTGTCGAAGTACCGGCCGTCCATAACGTAGGAGAGGGCTCTCTCAAAGGAGGGCATGAGGTTGCGGATGAAACTGTCGTCGCCGGTGGCCTGCCAGGCCAGCCAGGCAGCCTTGATAAACCTGAACTCGGTGTCGGCCTCAACGGGGGTCCTGACATACTTTGTCCAGTTCTCCCTCTCGCAGGGCAGCTTCTCCGGGAAGGTGGTAAAATAGTCAAAGATGCGGCCGTTGCGCGCCTGGTTGTCGGCAAAGTGCCTGACCACGGAGAGGAGATCCTCTTCGGTGTAGCGCAATGCCCTCATCATGTCTGAATAGTTCCTTATCCATACTGAACGTGCATCGGGTGACCGGTAGCCTCTGATTCTCTCACCATCAATATTAAGTTCCAGGAGGTCCTGTTCAAGGAAGCGGCTTATTCTCGGGATAAGCTCATCAAATGCCGGAGTTCCAGTTCTGACGTACATTACCGGTCTTTTGGAGTTAGGTTAAGTGGCGTTAAAATTAGCAATTAATTTGCTTGATCCGCCGGTTCGGCCTCATTTTCTTCATCATCAGACTCCTCCTCCCCTTCCCTTTCATAAAAGGGAACAGGCCTCTGCGGGCCCTCAGCCCGGTACCATACTGCCATAATGACTCCGGCTGCCGCACCAAGCATATGAGACTCCCATGATATCTCGAGCCTGAATCCCGGAAAAATGCCCCATACCATCTCACCATAGACGAAGGCCACCAGCAGAGAGAGAGCCATGAGGGGTATGTGGCGCCTGATGATGCCGCTCACAAAGAGGAAGGAGGCCAGGCCGTAGACAATACCGCTGGCACCTATATGCCATGCAGGCCTGCCGGTAATCCATACCGCCAGGCCGGTAAGCAGAGTGACCCGGAGAAGCACCCTGAATGAGACCTCAGAATAAAAGTAGAAAAGGGCAGTCCCCAGGATGAACAAGGGAATGGTATTGTTGAAAAGATGCCTTAACCCGGAATGGATGAAGGGCGAAGTAATAATTCCTGAAAGTGCGGTGAGCCTGCCAGGGAAGATGCCCAGAAAGTGGAAATTGGTATCAAACAATAATTCTGCTCCCTTAACAAGCCACATAAAGGCCACCATAAGAAAGGGGATGAGCATGCTGAGCAACAGCCTTTTCTTTTCAGCCTCTGAGTAACTATCAGTCATGACCTTTCAGCAGATGAATCACTTACCGGTCGCGCCCCGGGTATCGTATGCCCGCCTTGCGCCGTACATCATCAAGGGTGCGGGCCAGCGTCAGGCTGAAGGAGAGGGGGACGACAGCGCTCTCAGTTAGTCCCCTGTCAAGGCAGCTCATCACCTCGGCAGCCTCATACTGGTATCCCTGCGCGGGAGGCGTGAAGATCCGGTTGTCAGTATCACCCGGCAATTCAATTATGAGATGCTGGTTCCTGTCGCGGCCACGGGTGAGAATCAGGTTGCCGTTCTCACAGTTGAACTCAGTGGCTATGCCGGCCATGTTTGCAAAGGAGCTGTACGCTTCGGCCATGCGGCCGTCGCTGAACCTGAAGATCATGGCAGTGCTCTCATCAGCGCCAGTGGGTGCAAAGAGCGAGACAGCGCTGACTGACTCGGGCTCACCCATGTACCTGAGTATGTCCATCACCGGGTAAATGCCTATGTCAAGCAATGATCCCCCTCCCAGGGCCAGGTTATAGGTGCGCAGCTCCGGATCATACGGAGAGACAAATGCGAACCTGCCCCGCATGTGAAGCAGCTTGCCCATCTTGCCGCTCTTCAGTATCTCCTCAGCCTTCAGATAGGACGGCTGAAAGGGTGGCCAGAGAGCCTCCATGAGAAAGAGACCACTCCTGCGCGCCTCATCAATCATCCGCGACACCTCCCCCGCATTGAGTGACATCGGCTTCTCACAGATGACATGCTTGCCGTTCCGGAGAGCCATGAGAGTGTGCTCAAGATGAAATGAGTGCGGCGAAGAGATATAAACCACCTCTACTCCCGGATCCGCCAGCATCTCTTCGTAACTGCCAAAGTGTTTCCGGAACCCGAGCTCGCCTGCAAACTGCTCTGCCCTACCGGCATCACGTGAACCCACAGCATAAAGGTTCGCATTGTCAAGCAAAATCAATGATCGAACAAATTTGTGGGCTATGTTGCCCGTGCCAAGTATTCCCCAGTTATAGGCTTTCATATCTCTATTTTTTTCTAAAGTTAGTCATTCCTCCCCTAACTAACCACCACCGTTATGATCTGTTCAGTCATATGCCAAAAAAAATATTTTTTAAATTTTACTTCTATGTATTGCATAGTATTATTTAAATTATATATATTTGCATTATCAAATTAACTTGCATTAACAGGTACCTTATATATAATACCATGAAAATGACAGTCAACATCAATCTCGGGGGGTACGCGTTCAATCTGGATGATGATGCCTACGAGCGGCTCCGGCGGTACATGAAGCGCCTGGAGCAGGAATTTTCCGGCGAGCCGGGAGTCAGGGAGATAATGTCAGATATTGAAGGAAGGATATCTGAGCTATTCAGGATGAGGTTAAGCAGTTACAAGCAGGTCATCACCATGAAGGATGTTGAGGAGGTGATGTCCATTCTTGGTTCTCCGGAGGACATCAGCGGTGGAGAGCCGTCGGGTGAAGTGCCTCCGCGATCGCAGCGGAGGATGTACCGTGATCCTGACAGGCGGATTTTCGGAGGGGTATGTGCCGGCATCTCGGCGTATCTCGACTGGGATCCGTTGATAATGAGGATCATATTTACCGTGCTGATTTTTGCCGGGGGATTTGGGCTGGGGCTTTACCTGATCCTTTGGATTGTATTGCCTGAAGCCAGGACAACAGCTCAGAAGCTGGAGATGCGTGGTGACCCGGTAACGATTGAGAACATCAAGGATTCGGTCAGGGAGGAGTTCAACACCGTAAAGGAGAAGATGAACCTGTAACCTTCGCCGAAGGCTGAAAATGAAGTAAAAAACAGAAATTGCCATGAATACGGACAACACAAGAGCACAGATGCGCAAGGGGATCCTGGAGTACTGCATACTGGCAGTCCTCTCGAGGAATTCCTGCTATGCCGTTGACATCATCAATGAGCTTAAGAAAGCCGAGGTGATAGTTGTTGAGGGAACACTTTATCCTTTGCTGACAAGGCAGAAGAACGCCGGTCTTCTCAGTTACCGCTGGGAGGAGTCGCCGCAGGGTCCGCCAAGGAAGTACTACGAGCTGACCGAGCTGGGAAAGATATATCTCAAGGAGCTTGACAAGGTATGGGATGAGCTTGTTGATTCAGTTAACCAGATACGTGACCGGAAATAGAGGCAGCCATGAAGAAGAATATTGACATAAACATTGCCGGGCAGCTCTTTCGCGTTGATGAGGATGCCTGGGAGATCCTGAAGCATTATCTTGATCATGTCTCCGCACGGTTCAGGACTGAACAGGGGGGTGAGGAGACCCTTGAGGACATTGAGGCCAGGATAGCCGAGATCTTTGGCGGGGGAAAAGAGCCTCCCACGCTGGTTTCCAGGGATATGGTCACCAGCATGATCAACATCATGGGTGCGCCGGAGGACTATTATGATGACGGTCCGGCAGCAGTGGACAAGTCTCTTTATATCAGGAAGTCGATGTATGATCCCAACTCTCCTTCAGCAAGGTTCGGCAGGGCTCTCTCCGGTTTCTTCAGGGCTTTCGGGAAGATGATGTCTGCCATCTTCAGGGTGATTGCCATCATCCTCGGGGCTCTGTTCACCCTTACCGGGTTCATCCTCCTGTTTACGTTCGTAATTCTGCTTTTCTTCAATCATGTGCCGTTCTTTGCATCGGTGATGGAGCCGGAGATGACAAATGTGCATGATCTGCTGGGGATAGTACTCAACAGTCAGACGGTGTGGCCGGTAATTATTCTCGCAGCGCTGGTGACACTGCTGCCGCTGGCAGGTCTCATATGGCTGGGTATCAAGCTTATATTCAACATCAAAGAGCGGTTCAGGGTTATGAGCATAACCCTCTTCGTGATCTGGATAGCTTCGCTTTGCGCCCTGGCCGTTATACTCAGCCTGCAGCTCTCAATATATGCAAACACCGAATCGGCAGAGCAGAGGATTACTCTTGAGCCGGCGCCGGGAACAATCTGGATAGCCCCGATGAAAAAACAGTCGGATATCACCTATGACAGGTACGCTTCAGCGGATGATTTCAGGTTCTTCATTGATGCCGGGAATGACATGCTCTATGCCTCGGTGGATCTGGATATTAACGGAAATGACAACGGCACAGGGCATATCTCCGTGGAGAGGAAGGCATGCAGCAACTCGGACAGGGAGGCGCGTGAAAATGCCCGGAAGGTACGTTATGACTGGAAATTTTCAGGTGATACTCTTTATCTCGACGAGTATTTTTCACTGCCACCCGGCACGGAGTGGAACGGTTCAATAGTTGACATTGATGTCAGTCTGCCCGAGGGTACTGTCATCAGGTTTGTGCCGGGAATCCTGCCGGAGATAATGCAATTCAGAACTTACGCCCACGAGACGACCGCATGGAAAATAAAGGACGGATATCCCTGTCCGCTTGACGACTGAACAGGGTTAGATTCAAGTATCCGCGTTTTTTTACTCTTCACAATCCCGGCATACCCTGTCGGGATTTTTTTGTGCTGAAAGTGCATTTTC
Source organism: Bacteroidales bacterium (assembly GCA_012513795.1). GTDB lineage: Bacteria > Bacteroidota > Bacteroidia > Bacteroidales > VadinHA17 > SR-FBR-E99. The sequence goes on from JAAZBN010000038.1 coordinate 13,182, forward strand.
ATATCTTTAGCTACCCAAATTCAACCGGCCCGTGACTATCACAACAGAAAATATACTTCTCATTGGCTCAGTAATTGTGTTCATCAGCGTACTGGCTGGTAAAACCTCATTCCGTATTGGTGTCCCCACGCTGATCTTTTTCCTGGCAATAGGTATGCTTGCCGGTTCGGAAGGGATTGGGAAAATACCCTTCGATGACCCTGGCATTGCACAGTTCATCGGGATAATCGCACTCAATTTTATATTATTCTCTGGTGGTTTTGAGACCGACTGGCATTCTGTCAGGCCCATCATGTGGCAGGGAATTACCCTCTCAGTATTTGGTGTCTTGCTGACAACCCTCACCCTGGGTCTCTTCGTGTGGTGGGTGACTGATTTTTCTATATATGAGGGTTTGCTCCTGGGGGCTATCGTCTCCTCAACCGATGCCGCGGCAGTTTTCTCCATCCTCAGGTCAAAGAGCCTGGCACTGAAAGGGAATATCCGCCCGACCCTGGAGTTTGAGAGTGGAAGCAATGACCCGATGGCCTATATTCTTACCATCGTCTTCATAGGCCTGGTGCAGAACGGGCAGCAGTCGTTCTGGTCAGTGCTGCCTTTGTTTCTCACCCAACTGCTGCTTGGTGGCGCTCTCGGCTTTCTCTTCGGCCTGGCCAGCAAATATGTCATCAACAACATAAAACTTGATTACGAAGGATTATACCCGGTGCTCTCCATCACCCTTATGATGCTGACATACTCGACAACCACCGCCGTTGGCGGCAACGGTTTCCTGGCGGTCTATATATCAGCCCTCTACCTGGGGAACCAGGATTTGCTGCACAAGAGGACAATCATGAAGATGTTTGACGGGCTGGCATGGCTGATGCAGATCATCCTGTTCGTAGTGCTGGGATTGCTGGTCTTTCCAAGTCATATAGTACCGGTTATAGGCATCGGACTGCTTATCTCCGGCTTTCTTATCTTTGTTGCGCGTCCGCTGAGCGTCTTTCTCACTCTTGCTCCATTCAGGCTGAAGACCAGAACGAAATTCTTTGTTTCATGGGTGGGGCTGCGTGGCGCCGTGCCGATAGTCTTTGCCACATTTCCGCTTATGGCAGGGCTGGAGCAGGCGGAGATGATATTCAATATCGTTTTCTTCATATCCCTCACATCCGTGTTGCTGCAGGGAACATCAATTCCGTTGGTGGCAAAGTGGCTCCACGTTTCATTGCCCGCCCGGGTCAAGAATGTTACCGCTGCTGATATCCTGCTGTCAGATCCAATTAATTCAGAGCTGGCTGAATTCACAATTTCCCCTGACAGTGTAGTGGCGGGAATGAAGATAATTGATCTCGGCTTCCCGCAGAACGCCCGTATAGCTTTGATAAAGAGGGGAAATCAGTACGTCATCCCTGACGGAATGACGGTCATCCAACCGGAAGACAAGCTTATTGTTCTAGCAGGAAACAAGAACATCCTTGAAGCGGTAACCGAATGCCTCCTCTCTGACAATACACTCTGCAGTGACACAACAAAGCCATCCTGAAACAACGATGAGCATCTTTTCATATCTTTAATGCACCAATCTGACCTGTGAAATGGAACCGGGTGTCCTTAAGGATATCGTTATAATTTTTGCTCTGTCCACCTTTGTGAATTTTTTATTCACGCGGATAAAGATCCCTGCAATTATCGGATACCTGATCACCGGGATTATAGCGGGTCCCTATCTTCTGAAACTAATCAGCTCACCTGAAAATGTTGAGGTGATGGCTGAGATCGGGGTGATACTTCTGATGTTCACCATTGGACTTGAGTTTTCTCTCAATCATCTTCTTAACATCCGTAGGGTTGTTTTTCTCGGTGGTTCATGCAGCTGCTGCTGACCGCGACCATGGCGATGCTGGCAGCACGGGTCTTTCATTTTGAATGGACCGAGTCACTCTTTGTGGGCTTCCTCACCGCCCTCAGCAGTACCGCCGTGGTCATGAAGCTGTTGCAGGAGCGATCCGAGTTGACGACCCATTACGGAAAAACAATAGTGGGGATACTGATCTTTCAGGATATAATACTTATTCCTCTCCTGCTCTTTACCCCGATGCTGGGGGGAGCTACGGCTGATGTCGGGCATGACCTGCTTATACTGATGCTTAAAACAAGCGGCATCATGTTTTTCATCTGGGTGGGAACGAAGTGGCTGATGCCCTGGCTGCTCCATCTTATAGCCATGACCAGGAGCCAGGAGCTCTTCCTGATGAGCCTTTTGCTGATATGCCTGGCAGTGGCCATGCTCACTCATCAACTTGGAATGTCGCTTGCTTTCGGGGCTTTCCTGGCCGGACTGATGATCTCAGATACCGAGTACAGCCACAGTGCCTTCGGTAACCTCATCCCGTTCAAGGATGTTTTTACCAGCTTCTTCTTTGTATCAATAGGAATGCTCCTTGACCTGGGGTTCGTAGCCGAGCATCCATGGCTGGTGATTGGCACAGTGCTGCTGGTGATAGTATTAAAGGCTTTCGTTGCAGGGATGACAGCCTTTTCCCTGGGTCATACCTTCTTCGGCACTGTAGTGGTGGGCCTCTCACTCGCCCAGGTGGGTGAATTCTCCTTTATCCTTGCCGGGCTGGGACTAATGCACAACATCATCACCCCTTACCACTATCAGCTCTTCCTGGCGGTGGCCATCACCTCAATGGCACTCTCACCGCTGATGATACAGATCTCCAGGCCTTTGGCCAACCTGATGCTAAGACTGCCACTGCCTCCCAGGATCGTCAATGGCCTCTTCCCGCTTAAGCAGGTGGAAATTCCTGAAATCAGCAACCATACGGTGCTGATAGGCAAAGACTCCAGAGCCATTAACCTTGCCTCAATGATAAAGACGATGGGGCTCCCCTTCACTTCAATCGTTTTTGATCCTGATCTGGCACGCAGGGAGATGGAGAAGGGCAACCTTACCGTCTTCGGTGATGCCACATTTGAGCCGGTGCTCCGCGAGGCATTTGCGCATACTGCCGAACTGATTGTTATCTCCGTGGGCAACCTGATCACCGCACTCTCCATTGTGGAACACATAAGGAAGATGAACAAACATGCTCACATCATTGTGCGGACAAGGCATGTGACTGACATCGAAGAGCTATATAAACTCGGTGCCAGCCAGGTCATCCCCGAAGAGTTTGAAACGGCAATTGACTTTTTTGAAAGGATACTCGGCAAGTATCTTATACCGCGAATGGACATTGAACGAGCCATAGCCCGCACCCGGGAGGACAATTACGGCATCTTCAGGGACAGGACCAAAGTGGGGGGATATTCACTGCTGAAGGATATCCCTGACATTGAGATTGCAGCTGCCAGGGTGGGCGAAGAATCGGTGTTTTCCGGCAAGACCATTGCCCAGACCGCCATGCGCAAAACCGCCGGCGTAACTATTGTGGCAATTAATCATGACGGCAGAATTACTGCCAATCCTGATCCATCGTCAGTGATCCTTGGCAATGATATTATTTATCTCCTGGGAAAACCGGAGATGATTGCTCTGGCAATCAATATACTATCAGAGCCCCGCCCTGAGTAAGAGGTGACCGGAATGCCGTGATTAATAACACCGTGCAACTGGTTCCTGCAGGACTCTTTTTGCAGATTATATGCCGCAGTACACCTGGCCTTCGCCGGTTGCCATGACGGCATTCGCCCCTGCCCGCCGGGAACAATTTCACATTGACAATTGTTGCTTGATTATATGAACTTTAGAATTATATTGCATCGGATTTGCGTTATGCATTTTTTTGCATATTGAACTAAATAATGAAGATATGAACAATGCCATTTATTCGCTTCACAGGCCCAAGAATGAGCCTTTGTTATCCTATGCGCCGGGTACTCCGGAGCGGAGTGAGCTGGAGAAGGAGCTGAAGAGGCTCTCTTCAGAGACAATTGAGATACCCCTGATAATCAACGGCAAGCCTGTCAGAACAGGTCAGACCGGGAAAGTAGTGTTGCCCCATAATCATGGTCATGTCCTGGCCACCTATCATATGGCCGGGGAGAAGGAGTCCGGTGAGGCAATTAAAGCGGCCCTGGAGGCCAGGGAGAGCTGGATGGCGCTTTCATGGATTGAACGGGCATCAGTGATGCTCAAGGTGGCAGAGCTGTTATCAAAAAAGTATCGTCACACCATTGTGGCTGCCACCATGCTCGGGCAGAGCAAGAGTGTTCAGCAGGCCGAGATAGAGGCAGCAGGTGAGACAATAGACTTCTTACGGTTCAACTCCTACTTTGCAGGGCAGATATATGAAGAGCAGCCCGGCTCGGAGACAGACCAGCTGAACAGGGTTGAATACAGGCCGCTGGAGGGCTTTGTTTATACCATTACACCCTTCAACTTCACAGCCATAGCGTCAAACCTGAACATGTCAGTAGCGCTGATGGGCAACACCACAGTCTGGAAACCGGCTACCGCCTCCCTGCTCTCGAGCTGGATACTGATGAAGGTCTTCATGGAGGCAGGGTTGCCTGCCGGTGTTGTCAATTTCCTGCCCGGGAAGGGATCGGTGATCAGCTCGGTAGTGATGAAGCACCCTGATCTGGCCGGCATTCATTTCACGGGCTCTAATGGCACGTTCAATGAACTGTGGAAGCTGGCTGCCGCCAACCTGGAGAATTATAAATCATATCCGAGGATAGTGGGCGAGACAGGGGGCAAGGATTTTATAATTGTCCATCCCTCGGGTGATCCGCTGGCAGCTGCCACTGCTATTGTCCGGGGTTCATTTGAATACCAGGGCCAGAAATGCTCTGCTTCATCGAGGGCATATATTCCACGTTCACTATGGTCTGACATTTCTGCTCACATTGGCAAACAGATGTCAGAACTGAAAACAGGTGACCCGGATGATTTCTCCGCTTTTATGAATGCTGTAATTGATGAGAAGTCTTTTGACAATATCATGAGATACATTAATCTTGCACGGGAATCATCAGAGTGCGAGATCCTGCACGGCGGGAAAGGAGACAAGAGCAGAGGCTGGTTCATTGAACCGACAATCATCCTGACAACCAATCCTAAATTCGTTACAATGCAGGAGGAGATATTTGGTCCGGTGATGACTATCTATCTCTATGAGGATGAGAAGTATGAGGAGACTCTCCAGCTGTGCAATGAGACCTCTCCGTACGGGCTGACCGGGGCAGTCTTCTCAACTGACCGTCATGGGTTGGTAAAAGCCTGCCAGGTACTTCGCTTCGCAGCCGGTAACTTCTATTACAATGACAAGCCCACGGGAGCCATGGTTGGGCTTCAGCCCTTCGGCGGAGCCCGCGCATCAGGCACCAATGACAAGGCCGGCGGCAGGCTGAACCTGGTCAGGTGGGTCTCACCGAGGACCATCAAGGAAACTTTCATTCCGGCCACGGATTTCAGGTATCCCTATATGGGTCGGAAGGTCTGAAGGTCGGAAGGTCTGGTCGCTTCGCTCCGTCGTACGGTCGTGCGGTCATGCGGTCATGCAGTCGAGCAGTCGTGTCGGAGCATAGCGGAGATCCCGACCGGAAGAACGGGACATGGACAGCAAAAAATTGCATTTTCAACAGCCGGAACTGAATTTGTTAAAAAAACTTAAAACGAAATGGATAACAAACAGATGTTTTAGGTAATTTGGGGGAGCGTTAATCTCAAGTTAAACCTAAACCTGTTCAGATGAAAAAATTTGTTCTTTGTTTTGCGGCAGCAGCATTGCTGCTGGGATCATGCGAGAGATCCCCTGAACCAGTCATTCAGGAGGATGATTACATCACGACATCAGATGAAATAATCCCCGGACAATACATTGTAATGCTCAAGGGCGACTTTGGTTATGTCAAGTCGGGAGCCATGGGCTATGATGAAGCGCAGCTCGCCATGACTGCCGTTACAAAAGACATCCTTGCCAGGGCAGGCATCTATGACCGCGAACCGCTACACGTGTATTCAACTGCTGTTCAGGGATTTGCCGTTAAACTTAGCGACTCCGAGATTATTGCTCTTGGAAATAACCCGGGTGTAAGTTCCATCTCCCCGGACAAGATGTTCATACTTAAAAAACCCGGCACCGTACCTGATGAGCCTGCTGCCCAGGTGACTCCATACGGAATAACCAGGGTTGGCGGTGGCGCCACGTACACCGGAGGTGCTAAGGCCTGGATAATTGACACCGGCATTGACCTGGATCATCCTGATCTGAATGTCAATAAAACACTGTCAAAAACTTTTGTTACCAGAACCACAACCGCTGAAGACGACAACGGGCACGGTTCTCATTGTGCCGGCATAGTTGCCGCCAAAAACAATGACATTGGGGTTGTCGGAGTGGCTGCAGGTGCAGAATTGGTTGCTGTTAAAGTACTTGACAGACGCGGTTCGGGCGCATATTCAACCATTATTGCAGGTGTTAATTATGTTGCCGGAAATGCCTCCCCGGGTGATGCGGTCAACATGAGTCTTGGCGGAGGTGTCTCTGCAGATATTGACGATGCTGTAATTGCCATGGCTGGTAAAGGTCTTTTTATAGCCCTGGCTGCAGGCAACGAGAGCGATAATGCCAATTATCACTCTCCTGCCCGGGCAAACGCTCCTACAATTTATACGATTTCAGCCTGTGGAGAAAATGACGTTTGGGCCTATTTTTCAAACTACGGCAATCCGCCGATTGACTACTGTGCTCCGGGTATGAGTATTTATTCCACCTATAAAAATGGTGGATATACAACCATGAGTGGCACCTCAATGTCAGCACCCCACGCCTGCGGAGTACTGCTGGCAACGGGTGGCCATCCCAAGGCTGATGGCTTAGTAAATGGTGACCCTGACGGTAATCCTGATCCGATAATTCATAAATAATATACTGAACAACATGAGAGGCTGTCTCAAAGCAAAAAGGGGCAGCCTCCCTTTCTAAAGCACCCCCGCCCAAACGGGGGTTCTTTATTTTTGAAAAGAATTTATTGATATTTTTGAGCTGCCTCTCCCATTAACGGCGGGAGGCAGGGTCAATGCGCACAACCGCTGCAGTTTTTGCAACCTTATTGCTTCTTTCCGGGGAGATCGCCGGACAGGTCAATGACCGTCCGGTTACTGATTCTCTGACGGCCAAAATAGTACAGCAATTCCTGGCCTGGCCCCAGGAAAAAATACACCTTCATACAGACAGGCAGGTATACCTGTCAGGGGAGACTGTCTGGTTCAGGGCCTGGGTCACTGACGCCGTCATCCATACCCCGGTGGCTAACCAGTATGTAACTGCCGAGCTGATCAATCAGGCCGGAACAGTGGTCAGTCGCGTGAGGGTCAGAGCTAAGAACAACGCCTACCACGGAAACATAAAGCTTGACCAGATGCTGCCTGGCGGCGAATACACCCTGACTGCATACAGTGAAAGGATGCAGGAGGCCGGCCCCGACTATTTCTTCCGCAGGAAGATCAGGATAGAGGGGCCATGGTCTGCCACGGTCAGGACTGAAACCTCATTCAGTTTTGAGAGTGATGATAAGATAACAGCCCTGGCAGAGTTCAGGGATATCAGGAGTGGCCACAAGGTCCGCCCGGAAAGGGTAAGGATGTACCTCAACAACCAGATTCCGGAAGATGTCAGGATCAGTCCGGACACGACAGCCCGCCTCACCTTCAGGCTGTCAGCCGGAAGCAGCCCGAGGATGCTGAACGTTGAAACAACAAGGAGCAGCGAGTCTTTCCCTGTCCCTTATCCGCCCGGCGATTATGAAGTGGGCTTCTATCCGGAAGGTGGCTATATGGCAGAAGGAGTAGCCTCGCTGGTAGCCTTCAGGGCTCTGGGCTCCGACGGCAACCCTGTGGAGATCACAGGCAGGATTATAGACGATTCAGGAAATGAATATGCCCAGATGCAGACATACCATGACGGTATGGGATCATTCTTCCTGATTCCCGCCAGGGGCGTCACCTACCGCGCTGTATGCACGGACAGCCATGGCACTGAGAAGACCTTTACATTGCCTCAGTCCCGCAGTGACGTCCATATTCTCAGCATCAGAAACAGCGCTGACACACTCTTCGTGAGTGCACTCTCCTCTCCCCGCGTGGACGGATACAGAGAACTTTTCCTTGTCATGCATACACGTGGCATAATTCATTATGCGGCACCGTGGGACATGGCATTCAGCACACTGGTATTTGACACCCGCAGATTTCCGTCAGGAGTGATGCAGGTCATCCTGTTTGACGGTCATATGAACCCGCTGAGCGAGCGGCTCGTTTTCATCCGTAACAATGACCAGGCGATAGCAGCATTGAGAACTGACCGGCAGAACTATGAAAAACGAAGTCCGGTGACTGCTGCCGTCAGCGTGACCGGTCCTGACGGAGCGCCCCGGACCGGATCATTCTCGGTGTCCGTAACGGATGATGCAGCCATTGACCCTGACACCTCTGTCAACATAATGACAACCCTGCTGCTCACCTCTGACATCAGGGGTCAGGTAAACAATCCTGCATTCTACTTCCTCCCCGGCAACAGGAGATCCGCACGCGCTCTCGACCTGCTGATGCTTACCAACGGGTGGCGGCGCTATGACATCCCGGAAGTGCTGAAGGGCAACCTGCACAGGCCGGAGTCAACCCCTAAAACGGGTATGGAGATAACCGGCAGGGTAAGGTCGCTTATCCTGGGCAAACCCCTGGAAAACTATGTGGTTTCGGCATTCTCATGGGCCGCGGGCTACTATGAAGAGACGGTGACCGACAGTGAGGGCAGGTTTGCATTCAGGAACATAGAGTTTCCTGACAGCACACAGTTCCTGCTTCAGGCACTCAATCAAAAGGGCAACAACAAAGTGGAGATTGTCCCTGACAGGGAATTCTTCCCGGGAGTAATCCCCCTTCCCTCTTCTCCGCTAAAAGCTGAACAGCAGGATGAAGAGATGCAGCAACTGGGAGACTACATTACCCGTGCAGACACCAGGTATACAATGGAAAACGGTATGCGCACCGTATATATTGACGAGGTGGTCATCACCGCAAAGTCGCCGGAAACAAAGGATTATGCCTACTCATACTATATGCCAACATCGGATAAAGACATCCTTTCCGGAGAAGAGATTGAGGCTCTGCAACCAGTATTCCTGTCGGATGTGCTCAGATACATTCCACACGTTGAGATAGTTGCCGACTCCAATGGTCAGAAGAAGGCTGTGGTACAGCGGATGAGTTATGCGCTTACAGGAAGCCAGGTGCACTATGCGGCACTGATTGTTGATGATATCATAATCCATGATTATGACCTCGACCTGTTCAACCCGATGGATGTTGAGCGCATTGGAGTGCTGAGGGGGACCAGGGCAATCATGCTTGGCAGTGACGCCACCGGCGGAGCGATAGTCATAACAACAAAAAGGGGAAGGTACCAGGATCCGGATACACCATTATCAAATATCGACGTGATCAATCCCCTGGGGTACCAGGCTCCGGCAGAGTTTTATTCTCCTCGCTATGAGACAGAGCAGAGCAGGAGCATCGGGCCCCCGGACCTTCGAACGACAATTCACTGGGAGCCTGACGTAAACATCTCCCCGGAAGGAGTGGCCACATTCGGGTTCTGCACTGCTGACACACCGGCCAGCTACAGAGTGCTGATTGAGGGCGTCACCTCTGACGGACTGATCATCCACAAAACCGGACGCATATTGAATGAATCGCCCGGCCGTGGCATCTTAAGGTAGCATCCTCACTCCACAGTATGGGCAAGAAGATGCCGGCATTTATATACCTTTGATTCCATATTTAATGCCTCCACATCATGAAACCAACCCAACTGAAGTTCACTGACGGCGTTGTCACTATTCGTAAATTCAGGCGCAATGACAAATTTCGCATGGCGGAGATAGCCAATAATGAAAAGGTGGCTGCCAATCTGCGGGATGCGTTCCCTTCGCCATACAGTGTTGAAGACGCTCAGAAATTCATTTCAATGTGTCTTAAACAGGTGCCTTATCAGGTCTTTGCTATAGAGTATGGCGGGGAATATGTGGGCAATATCGGGTTACACAGGCAGGATGATGTCTACCGCAAGACTGCCGAGCTTGGTTATTTCATCGGTGAGCCTTACTGGAACAGGGGGATAACCTCCCGGGCGGTCAATCTTATATGTGATTACGGCTTCCGGGAGCTGGATATCATAAAGATCTTTTCGGGGGTATTCTCTTTCAATACAGCCTCGCAGAGGGTACTTGAGAAATGTGGGTTTGAGAGGGAAGCCGTGCTGAAGTCTGCTGTCATCAAAAACGGGAAGATCTGTGATGAGTACAGGTATGCGAAGATTCATTACAGCTGATCAACCGCCTTTCTAAGCTTCGTCCCTACTTCTGCCGCTACCTGTGAGACAGTTTCGTTGTGCACTGACATCATTGCCTCGACCGGGTTTACGGCGGCTATTTCAATTTCGTTTTCTCCCTGCTCTATTACAAGTACATTGCACGGAAGCATCACCCCAATCTTGTCTTCGGCCTGCATGGCCTTATAGGAATAGGCAGGGTTGCATGCCCCAAGGATGCGGTACCTCTTGAAGTCGACACCAAGCTTATTCTTTATTTTCTCATCCATGTCAATCTCTGAGATTATGCCAAACCCCTCCCCGGAAAGTGCAGCAGTTACCCTGTCAATTGCATCAGTGAATGTCGTCTCAAGTGATTTTGAAAAATAATATGCCATGATTATCAGGTTTATTTGGTGCCGTTTATTAATACTTAAACAAAACAGTGCCGTTTATGTTCAAGACAACAAACAATGACGGCAATACTGGAATCTGACTGATATGCCGGTCCATTTGACAGTATTAAGTGCTAATTTTATACAGTAAATAGCACTGTTAATGTTTATCAAATCCTTATGCCCCTATGAAAACCAGAATGATTCCGCTTCTATTGCTGGCTGTGGTGTTAATGCCCGGCTGCCTTATTGCACAGAAACATGCACAAGCACATGATGGCTGGCAGCTTGTCTGGCAGGATGAATTCAACGGGAAAAGCCTTGACACCACGAAATGGAACGTGCTGCTCCGCGAGACCAGCAAACACAATGAACTGCAGTACTATCTGCCTGATGAGGTTTACGTTGAAAACGGCATCCTGAGGATCCGGAGCCATGTACGCAGGTACGGATCAAAGGAATACACAAGTGGCAGGCTTGACACAGACGGCAAGTTTGCCCCAGTATACGGTCGATTTGAGATACGGGCCAAACTTCCGGGCGGTCAGGGACTCTGGCCTGCTCACTGGCTCTACCCGCAGGAGCGCAACTGGCTTATGGAGAAAACAATGGAAGATGCCGTTGCCGCCGGGAAAGAACGGCTCATTCCGGAAGAGAGGCCGTGGTATACAGAGATAGATATCATGGAATTCCTCGGTCATGAGCCTGCTGTCCTCTACGGCACAATCCACTATTGCGCCTATGACGGTGCCAGGAGATCAAGCTCGGGAACGTGGAGAGGCACGGTTGACTACACCGCAGACTTTCACGTGTATGCCCTGGAATGGGAGCCTGACTCAATCCGCTGGTTCATTGACGGCAACCGGATCCATGCAACCGCCAGCGGCATTCCCCATAAACCGCACTACCTCATTCTGAACACTGCCATCGGCGGCGGGTGGCCGGGAAATCCTGATTCCACAACTGTTTTTCCTCAATATCATGACATTGACTATGTAAGGGTCTACGCGAAGGAGACATATTTCCCGCAGAATTAACAAAACCGCCTTTCGGTTGTTATATGATATGGAACCATTTCACCCGGGGGTGATCGGAAAATATGTCAGAGAACAACAGACACAAGGAGATGGCGTCCGAAGAGCATGAACAGCTGATCAAGCTGCTCAGGGACCGTTTCATTAAGAATCCGGAGCGGCATAAAGGTATTGAGTGGGAGGCAGTGCAGCAGAAGCTGGAATCTGACCCGGTGAAGCTCCGGTCGCTTTATGAGATGGAGCACACCGGCGGCGAGCCGGATGTTGTCGGACATGATAATGCAACCGGTCTGTATCTTTTCTATGACTGTTCATCCGAGACCCCGAAGGGCCGCCGGAATCTCTGTTATGACCGGGAAGCCCTTGATGCCAGAAAAGAGTTCAAACCTGCCGGCAGCGCCATGGAGATGGCTGCCGCAATGGGCGTCGAACTCCTCACGGAAGGGGAATACCATGATTTGCAGAAGCTTGGAAATTTCGACACAAAAACATCGAGCTGGCTTAAGACACCTGCTGACGTAAGGAATCATGGCGGAGCAATTTTCGGCGACCGCCGTTTCGGCCGGGTATTCATTTATCATAACGGAGCAACATCATATTATGCCGCCAGGGGATTCCGGGGATCATTAAAGGTGTGAATTACTCCACCTCCGGCTAACACAAAACCAGGCCGGATTGCCTGGCATTTGTGGTACAATTATTGTGGCAAACTCTCTGACCCCTAACCGTTAATAAAATGAAAAGAATCATCCTTCTGCTATTGCTGGTTCTGACAGCTTCCTGCGAAATCCTGAATGACTGCCCTAAACTTATCATGGGGAAACCGGATGGCCACCTGGTTGATGACCGGGAGCTGAAAAAAATTAAAATCCTCTTCCAGGCAAGTGACCTGCCTTATGAAAACTATCAGTTCTACGGGCTGCAGAGCAACATGTCAGGTCAGTACCTTGTCAGCTGCCACCAGTTTGTAAACAACCTGAAGTTATGGACCGGCGACCTGTTCTTCCATTTTGACAAAGATGGAAAATATGAGAGTCTCACGGGAGAAATTGTTTCTGCCATTGATGTCGGAACATCACCATCTATGGATCTGTCTGAAGTTGAAGCCCGGTTTCTGGAGAGAGTGAATGATGACCGCTTCTACAGCAACAGCAAAAGAGTGGCCAACGGTTGTATGATCTGTGAGCTTGTTTACTATGACCTTGCTAAAATGGCAGGCGGTTCAACTCCGGATTATGTGCTGGCCTGGCTGGTAAAACCGGAAAAATCAGACTATCCGTATGCAATTGTCATTGATACTGACCAATCTGTAGTCAGTTACAACAACGGTATTATTTTTTGAATCGGACACTTAATGTCGGGATTACGAGTATGCCGGACTGTGATTCAGGCGTCCCGCTCCTCTGATTTCTTCCGACCTTTAAACAGAAAGGGCGACTCATAATGTAATTTGACACCCGCTTTTAACTAATTATCAACTTCTTAACCATCAATAGGAAGCGAGGGCAAACCGGAAAAGGTGCGAACCACACCCTGTTTGGTGGAGCCATTAAGGCCCCGTGTAGAGGGCAGACAAACAGGGGGTGGTTGTCTTTTCCGACCTCCTTTTCTTTGGTTCATTTCTTTTGCTCCTCCAAAAGAAATGAACAGTAATCCCAAAAGAAAAAGGGTGCCCTTTTGAGACACCCTCAGCGAAGGGGCCGGGATGCGGGAAAGCGGATTCGAGCCCCGGCCAGAAAAAGCGAAGCCGGCATTTCTGCCGGCTCCTGTTGACCCACAGGGGCTCGAACCCCGACTCTTCTGAACCAAAATCAGACGTGTTACCAGTTACACCATGGGTCAATCGTCGCCTGATAAGGCGTGGCAAAAATAATATTTTTTCGGATTATCAGGTCTGCTCAGTCTCGTAAAAGATGAACGGACAATCAATGAAAGAGTGAATTATCTGCCCCAGCTCATACTGATCCTCATCTCCCTTCTCATAAAACCACTCTATGGAAACCATCTCCCTGACATTGGGATATTGTGCCAGCCTCTTGACAATGGCATACAGCCATTTGGTGGAAGCAGTATTTATAAAATCAAAGGCCAGTATCACCCTCGTGCGTACCTCTGTCTGCTCCACATATGATGCAACCCAATCTTCCAGAGGCCTGAAAAAATCAGTGGAATTCTCTGAAATCGACCTGCCCCTGATCTCCAGGTGTCCCTCAAGAAACAACACCTGCGGCGTGACCCTTGTGGGTTCTATTTTTAGAATGTCAAGCTCCATTTTCCTTTTTCCGGATGGCACCTATCCCCCCAATCCGCAGATTACAAAAATAACAAATTAATGACTGAGGCTATTCCTCCCGGTTTTTTTTTAGCTCACGCGTAAAAAGGTTCAGCTCTCCCTGCTCCCACAGGGAAGGATGCTCCGCATCAAACCTTCCGACTATGGCCTGCATGATGGTTCGCCGCATGAAGTCCGACTTGCTCCTGACCCTGAACCGCTTGCAGTAGATGCTGAGCGCCTTCGCCTCCCTCTCATTTAGCCGGAGAGTCAGCGTTGTGGTCCTCTTTATCTTAGCTTCAGTGATCGGTCCGCGTTTCAATACCGCTATAAATTTTATACTAAAATAGCCCCATGCATCCACCCCGTGGGGCAGTTAACCTGTCATTTATTAACAACAAAAAAACAGGCCAACCGCAATGTGCTGACCTGCTGATTGTTAGCTTATTGATAAGTATTAAAGCCTGTCAAGTGCATTCAGGTCGGCGAAAGCCTCCTTGAGCCTTGCAATGAAGCTCTCCTGTCCCTTGCGGAGCCAAACCCTCGGATCATAATATTTTTTGTTGGGCTTGTCCTCACCCTCGGGATTGCCAATCTGGCCCTGCAGGTAATCCTTCTTCGCCTCATAATAATCCTTCACTCCCGCCCAGAATGCCCACTGCATGTCAGTGTCTATGTTCATCTTGATGGCACCGTACTTAATGGCTTCTGTGATAAGATGCTTCTCTGACCCTGATCCGCCATGGAATACAAAATTCACCGGGTTCGGACCGGTCTTGTACTTCTTCTGAATATAATCCTGCGAGTTCCTTAGTATTTCAGGCCTGAGGGTTACATTACCGGGCTTGTATACACCGTGAACGTTACCAAATGATGCAGCTATGGTAAAGTTGGGAGAGATCTTCAGCAGCTCCTCGTATGCGTAAGCCACATCCTCTGGCTGGGTATAGAGCCTTGAGCTTTCCACTCCGGTGTTGTCTACACCGTCTTCCTCACCGCCGGTAACACCCAGTTCTATCTCCAGTGTCATTCCCAGCTTATCCATCCGCTCAAGGTACTTCTTGCATGTCTCTATATTTTCCTTCAGCGGTTCTTCCGAGAGATCGAGCATATGTGAGCTGAAGAGCGGCTTGCCGTTGGTCTCATAGAACTCCTCCCCCGCTTCCAGCAGTGCATCAATCCATGGAAGAAGCTTACGTGCTGCGTGGTCAGTATGCAGTATAACAGGAACACCATAGTACTCGGCAACGTTATGCACGTGAAGCGCCCCGGAGATGCCTCCGGCGATGGCGCCGGTATGATTTTCCTTCGTCAGTCCCTGACCGGCGAAGAAATGGGCTCCGCCATTGGAGAACTGAATGATGACCGGCGAATTGACCTCGCGTGCAGTCTCCAGCACTGCATTGACTGAGTCTGTCCCAACCACATTCACTGCCGGAATGGCAAAATCGTTCTTATTGGCATAGTCAAACAGTTTTTTTACATCCTCGCCGCTGATTACGCCGGGCTCCAGATTTATTCCCTTGTTGCTCATTATTTTATATGTTTGATTAGTACTCTTTTGTCAGGCAGGGCAAAGATATATAAAATTGATCGACTGCAATAATCCCACCTATGCAACAACATGATATCTTTGCAGTCTTTAATTTACTGATCAATTTCCTATCTTCGTACACTCAATTAATACTGTCATTAATAACAAGAAACTTGCATGAGGAAAGGCTCACCATAGTATCTGAGTATTTTTGCATGCATTTTACACCGAACCGGGAAATAAATATTTAACAGACGAATGAAAAGAAAGATCCTTTCTCTGGGCGTTGTCCTTATGTTGAGTCCGCTTGCCCTTTTTTCCCAGGAAAAGGCCTGGACGCTGGAGGAGTGCATTGCGCATGCCCTTCAGAACAATATACGGATCAAGCAGCAGGAGATAATGACCAAGTACCAGGTCAATGCCCTTGAGCAGTCGAAGCTCAACCTGCTTCCCACCCTCAACGGCAGTGCATCGCACAACTATGCCTTCGGGCGTGCCCTTGACGAAACCACCTATGAGTTCACCGAGAACGAGACGGTTCAGTCGAACAACTTCTATGCCGGCAGCAATGTCACCCTCTTCAGGGGCCTGGTGAATTACAACACCATTCAGAAGAACAAGTACCAGGTCCTTGCCAGTGAGCAGGAGCTGGAGCAGTTCCGTGACGACATCTCGCTGAACATAGCTCTTGCCTATCTCCAGATCCTTCTCAACCAGGAGCTGGTGACAGCCACGGAAGCACAGGTAGATCTCACCATGCAGCAGATAGAGCGCACCCGCAAGCTGGTTGATGCGGGCAGTGTAGCCGGCGGCAACCTTCTTGACATAGAGGCCCAGGCTGCACGGGAAGAGCTTCAGCTGGTGAACCTGCGGAACCAGCTTACCCTCTCGCTTCTCAGCCTGGCTCAGATGCTTGAGCTTGAGAGTATGGATGGTTTTAATATAGCCGTTCCCGTCATTAGTGTCAGGGATGAGGCTGTTGACGGCAATCCCGCGGCCATCTTCTCCATAGCGGAGCAGACCCGTCCTGAGATACTGAGCGCTGAATACCAGCTCAGGAGCGCCGAGTATGATCTGGCCATAGCGCGAGGTAACAGGAGCCCGCGGCTGAATCTGGGCGCCTCCATGTCTACCGGTTATTCAGACAAACGGCTGAAGCCGGTCACCTTTGAGAGTTATCCCTTCGGCGAACAGCTTAATGACAACCTCAACTACAGCCTTGGATTCTCATTGAACATACCGATCTTCAACGGATGGCAGGTTAACGCCGGCATCAAAAATTCAAAGCTGGGCATTGAAAACTCCAAATATGCCCTGGAGAACACCAGGAAGCAGCTATACAAGAATATCCAGCAGGCATACACTGACGCCACGGGGGCCCTTAAGAAGTTCCACGCCAGCGAGAAGGCCGTGGCTTCAATGGAGGAGGCTTTCCGTTATGCTGAACAGAAGCTTGACGTAGGACTCGTCACCGCCATTGAATACAACCAGTCGAAGACCCAGCTGCTCAATGCCCAGAGCGAGATGGCCCAGGCAAAATACGAGTATGTCTTCAAGACAAAGGTTCTCGATTTCTACAAGGGAATACCCCTTACTCTCGAACATCTTACCCTTCTTGCCAATTAACACCAGAAAATACTCATCCGATGAAAAACAATAAAATCCTTAAGATCCTCATTCCCGCTGTAATACTACTCCTCATCCTCGCTGTAATCGGCAAGAAAGCCGGATGGTTCGGCAAAGAGGCAACCATCAAGGTGGCCATTGAAAAGGTGGCTGTCAATCCGATCATTGAAGCTGTCACTGCCAACGGCAAGATACAGCCCGAGACCGAGGTCAAGATCAGTCCTGATGTCTCAGGCGAGATTGTTGAGCTGCATGTCAAGGAGGGTGATTTCGTGCAGAAAGGAACGCTGCTCTTCAAGATCAAGCCTGAGATTTATATCTCATCGCGTGACCGTGCTGCTGCCACCCTCAACTCAACCAAGGCACGTCTGGCGCAGGTGGAGGCCCAGCTTTTCCAGGCTGAGCTGGCCTACAACAGGAGCAAGAAGTTGTATGAAGAGAATACCATCTCGCAGGCTGATTTCGAGCAGGCTGAATCACAGTACAAGATTGCGCTGGCTGAGAAGCAAAGTGCGGAATTCTCCGTGAAAAGCTCCGAGGCATCACTCAAGGAGGCCAATGAGAATCTGGTGAAAACAACAGTATACTCACCCATGACCGGTACCATCTCAAGCCTCCTGGTAGAGCTTGGCGAAAGAGTCGTGGGCGCCAATATGATGACCGGTACCGAGGTGCTGCGTGTGGCTGATCTGAACCGTATGGAGGTGGTGGTTGACGTCAATGAGAATGACATCATCAGGGTTAAGCTGGGCGATACTGCCATTGTTGATGTGGACGCCTATCTCGACCGTGAGTTCAAGGGTATTGTTACCGAGATAGCCAACTCGGCCAACACTCTCGGAACAACATCTGACCAGGTGACAAATTTCAAGGTCAGGATACTCATCCTGAAAGAATCATATGAGGATCTGATAACAGAAAAAAATCCCAGTCCTTTCAGGCCGGGCATGTCGGCCTCAGTGGACATCTACACCAGCAGCAAGGCAGGCGTGCTGACCGTACCCATCCAGGCTGTCACCAC
>JAAZBN010000278.1 GCA_012513795.1 Bacteroidales bacterium
GGGTGTTTGCCGTTGTCAGGAGAGGATCGCCATATGTTCCTTTGTGCCAGTACGCAGCTTGAAAGTTTTTTGAGTCATAAAAAACTCGAAAAATCTTTCAAGCTGCTTGTTTTTATCTTAGAATACGACCATTGAATTCTGTGCCATGTTCCGGTCTGCAATTCTTAATGGCCTATGGCCAAAAATACAATTGATATCCCTGATCTACAATTCTTTATGGTCTATGACCATTGAATTCTGTCCATGTTCCGGTCTGCAATTCTTAATGGCCTATGGCCAAAATTGCACATTGACAATCGCAAATCCTCAATACTCATCCCACGCCTTGATCTCCATCTCACTCTCAGGCACGCTGCAAAAGGCGTTAATGAATGCTGATGCCAGCCTCGCGTTGGTGATCAGGGGTATGTTGTAATCAACTGCACTTCGCCGTATCTGATAATCATTGCTCAGCTCAGTGGCAGACAGGTCCTTGGGTATATTTATCACTAGGTCAACCACCCGCTGGCGTATCAGCGCAACCGTATTTGGCGACGCATCCTCATCGGGCCAGTGAGCCACCTTTGCCGCAATCCCGGCGTTGGAGAGAAACTGCTGCGTTCCGCGGGTGGCAAAAATCTGGTAACCCCTTCGCTCCAGCAGCCTCACCGCCTCCAGCAAATCGGCCTTCGACTTTGCCGGCCCGGAGGATATCAGCACCGCCTTTACCGGCATGCGGTAACCCACTGAATACATAGACTTCAACAGAGCCTCGTGGAAGCTGTCGCCTATGCATCCCACCTCCCCGGTGGATGCCATATCCACCCCCAGCACCGGATCAGCCTTGGCCAGCCGGGAGAAGCTGAACTGCGATGCCTTTACCCCCACATAGTCGAGATCGAAGACTGACTTGTGCGGTTTCTCCCACTGTGTGCCGAGCATGACCTTTGTAGCCAGCTCTATGAGGTTCGTCTTCAGGACCTTTGACACAAAGGGCATACTACGGCTGGCGCGTAGGTTGCACTCAATGACCTTGATGTCATTCTCACGAGCCAGGAACTGAATGTTGAATGGTCCGGAGATCTTCAGTTCACTTGCTATTTCGCGCGAGATCCTCTTTATACGCCGTACCGTCTCAAAATAAATCTTCTGCGGCGGGAAGACAATGGTGGCATCGCCTGAGTGAACCCCGGCATATTCCACATGCTCACTGATGGCATATGCCACTACCTCTCCGCCAGAAGCTACAGCATCAATCTCTATCTCCTTGGCGTACTCAATGAACTCCGACACAACCACCGGGTGTTCCTTGGAGACACTGGCTGCCAGCTCAAGGAAATGGACCAGCTCGGTGCTGTTTGAGACCACGTTCATGGCAGCGCCCGAAAGCACATATGAAGGCCTGATCAGCACCGGGAACCCGATATCCTCAACGAACTTATTGATCTCTTCCAGGCTGCGTAACTCCTTCCAGCGCGGCTGATCTATATCAAGCATATCACACATGGAAGAAAACTTATGGCGGTCCTCGGCGCGGTCAATAGACTCCGGCGGCGTGCCCAGAACAGGCACGCCCTGCCCGTGCAGCCTCATAGCCAGGTTGTTGGGTATCTGTCCACCCATAGACAGTATTACTCCACGAGGTGTCTCGAGGTCAATGATGTCCATCACTCTCTCAAAAGACAACTCGTCAAAGTAAAGCCTGTCACACATGTCATAGTCAGTACTGACGGTCTCGGGATTGTAGTTGATCATCACTCCGCGCAGGCCCTCTTTTCTTATGGTATTTATAGCATTGACGGAACACCAGTCAAATTCCACGCTTGAGCCTATGCGGTAGGCTCCCGATCCCAGCACAATCACTGAACGTTTATCATTCTCGTACCATATATCGTGCTCCATCCCGCTGTAGGTGAGATAAAGGTAGTTGGTCACGGCGGGGTACTCAGCCGCCAGGGTGTCAATCTGTTTCACATAAGGGACAATTCCGCGGCTTTTCCTGTGCCTCCTTACGCTGAGCATGGCCTCGTTGATGGAGCGGTTGTCAGGTTTCAGCACATGCCTTGCTATCTGAAAGTCGCTGAACCCGTTGATCTTGGCATGGAGCAGCTCCCTGTCAGGCAGGCTCTCAAGAGAGTCAAAACCCTCAAGCATCACCATAATATTATTAATATTCTGAAGCTTGTAAAGAAACCAGCGGTCAATTTTTGTCAGTTCCCATATTTGGTCAATGTCATATCCCTTTTCCAGGGCTTCGGCAATGGAGAAGATACGCATATCAGTAGGCTGTGACAGCTCCTTTCCGATATCATCAAAACTCAGGTTGCGGTTGCTGACGAACCCATGCATCCCCAGCCCGATCATCCTCAATCCCTTCTGTATCGCTTCCTCGAAGGTACGTCCTATGGCCATTATTTCGCCCACACTTTTCATGCTGCTGCCTATCTCGTGAGCCACGCCCTGGAACTTGTTGAGATCCCAGCGGGGTATTTTGCAGACGATATAGTCAAGCGCCGGCTCGAAACATGCAGTTGTTGATTTTGTAACCGAATTTTTAAGCTGGTGCAGGCCATAACCCAGCGCCAGCTTTGCCGCCACAAATGCCAGCGGATAGCCCGTTGCTTTTGAAGCCAGTGCGCTGGAGCGCGAAAGACGGGCGTTGACCTCAATGACCCGGTAGTCTTCCGAGTTCGGATCGAGGGCATACTGCACGTTACACTCGCCGATGATGCCCACATGGCGAATGATCTTTATGGAGAGTTCGCGAAGCTTGTGATATTCGCTGTTGGTAAGCGTCTGTGACGGGGCCACCACGATGCTCTCGCCTGTATGAATGCCGAGCGGATCGAAGTTCTCCATGTTGCATACGGTGATACAGTTGTCAAACCGGTCACGCACAACCTCGTATTCAACTTCCTTCCAGCCCTTCAGTGATTCCTCCACCAGGATCTGGTCAGAGTAGGAGAAGGCGCGGGCCGCCAGGGATTTAAGTTCTTCAATATTGGTGCAGAATCCGCTGCCCTGCCCGCCGAGGGTATATGCGGCACGGATAATGACAGGAAATCCCAGCCGCCCTGCCGCTGACAAGGCATCCTCCGTTGTGGTGACAGCAACACTGCGCGGGGTCTTCACGCCTATCTCGTCAAGCTTTTTGACGAAGAGCTCGCGGTCCTCAGTGTTCATGATGGCATCCACAGGTGTGCCCAGCACCTTAACTCCATGGATGTCAAACACCCCGCTGCGAAATAGAGCCGTGCCACAGTTTAGAGCAGTCTGGCCGCCGAAAGAGAGCAGTATCCCGTCAGGCTTCTCACGCTCAATGACCCTCTCCACAAATTTAGGCGTGACAGGCAGGAAGTATATCTTGTCGGCAATCTTTTCTGAGGTCTGTACAGTGGCAATATTCGGATTGATAAGTACTGTGAAGATTCCCTCCTCACGGAGGGCCTTCAGCGCCTGGGAGCCGGAGTAGTCAAATTCACCTGCTTCACCTATCTTAAGAGCTCCGGAGCCCAGCAACAGTACCTTCTTTATATCCTCATTCATCATTCCCGTTTGGGGTGTAAAAATACAATTTTTTGTTGCCGGAATGGTTGCAATAATAAAAAATGTATAAATTTGCATCATAAATGAATAAAAATACAAACATTAACAGAGCATCACGACTGGCATTGATAGAGAAGCTTGTCAGAGAGAATGTGATTGTATCACAGGAGGAGCTGCTCATGATGATGGAGGGCACAGGGATGAAGTGTACGCAGGCTACACTCTCCCGCGATTTAAGGCAGCTGGGTATCAGCAGGGGATTTGACGGCAGCGGGGGTTATCGCTATCTCCTTCCCTCTGGAAGAGGGGAGACCGTGGAGGTTCTTCCGGACACATCAACGGCAGCAATTACCGGGATTACCTGGGCAAGAGGACTTCTGCTGATAAGCACCCCGCCGGGATTCGCGTCGGCAGTAGCTATAAGAATAGACCGTGCCGGCCGGTATGAGATAGCCGGAACGGTTGCCGGAGATGACACTATCCTGCTGATCCCGCGTGACAATATCAGCAATGAGGCGGTTGAAGAGTGCCTCAGCACAATATTCGAGTTGAGAACAATAACAAAATCTTAAAACAGAATCCGCAGACCTTGTACATGCTAATGATTGTCAGCCTGGTTTTACGGTTTGCGGTCTCTGTCCCGAAAAAAATTTAACTGATGAAAAAAGTAATGCTTGCATATTCCGGGGGACTTGATACCTCCGTGATTCTCAAATGGCTTATAAACAAAGGATACGAGGTTATTGCATATGTGGCTGACGTGGGGCAGGATGATGATTTTGAGGCGGTCCGCGAGAAGGCACTTGCAATAGGCGCCTCGGCAGTGATAATTGAGGACCTGCAAAGGGAGTTTGTTACTGACTATATTTTCCAGGCGGTTAAGGCAAACGCGGTATATGAGGACCGCTACCTCCTGGGGACGGCGCTGGCCCGCCCCCTCATCGCGAAGAAGCAGATAGAGGCTGCCATTGAATACGGTGCTGATTATGTTTCACATGGTGCAACCGGGAAGGGCAACGATCAGGTGCGCTTCGAGCTGGCCTACTATGCGTTGAAGCCTGATATCAAAGTTATTTCTCCCTGGAAGGATGCCGGGTTCCTCTCGCAGTTCCAGGGACGGTCAGACATGATCAGGTACGCCGCCGGCAATCGCATCCCGGTCAAGGCTTCCATTTCAAAGCCATACAGCGAAGATGACAATCTGATGCACATCAGCCATGAGGCAGGCATCCTGGAGGATCCACTCTACTTCGCCGGGAAGGATATTCTTCAGAAGATTGTAATGCCGATGGATGCGCCGGATAAAGAGACACATATTTCCATCACTTTCAAGGACGGGATCCCGGTAAATGTTACCAACAAGGATGATGGCACCAGTTACAGCGATCCGCTGGAACTTTTCACTTATGTTAATAAGCTTGGCGGTGCCAATGGCATAGGCCTTCTTGACATGGTGGAGAACAGGTTTGTGGGAATCAAGTCGAGAGGTATCTATGAGACCCCCGGTGCGACCATCCTTTATGCAGCTCACAAGGATATTGAAGGGATAGCCATGGACCGCGAGGTGATGCGGTTGAGGAATATGCTGGCGCCGGTTTTTGCCGAGCTGGTCTACAACGGGTTCTGGTTTTCGCCAGAAATGGAGTTCCTGAAGGCTGCCATGGACAAGAGCCAGGAGGTGATTGACGGGGTGGTGCATATGACCCTGTACAAGGGTAATATAATCATTGAAGGACGTGAGTCGCCGTCGTCATTATATAATAAGGAGCTGTCGAGCATGGATATCGAGGGAGGATTCAACCAGGCTGACAGCCTCGGGTTCATACGTATCAACGCCATACGACTGATGGCTCACCATGCCATCATGGAGGCAAACAAAAAGAAAGTGACTGAAGATGCACTTGTGGGATAAGGGAGGCAAGACGAAGGAATCACTCATCAGCTTTACCTGTGCCAATGACAGGATTTATGATGCCAGGCTGGCTCCTTATGACATTGTTGGTTCAATGGCTCATGCAGTCATGCTTGAGAGGTGTGGGCTGATTTCAGCCGGCGAGAAGGATAGTCTCCTTGCCGGCCTGGCCCGGCTCTTTGAGGAAACAGCGCAGAGCGATTTCTCGATAGGGAAGGAGTTTGAGGATATCCATTCCTGGGTTGAGAACCGCCTTCATGCCATGGCCGGGGAACCGGCAGAGAAGCCGCAGGCAAACTTCAAGGGCAATCAAATTGCGTTGGATGCCGCAGGCAAACTTCATACCGGCCGCTCACGGAATGACCAGGTGCTGACTGATCTCCACCTGTATATCAGGCATCAATCCTTTCTGCTGGCACATGATCTTAAGAAACTGGCAGAGGATTTCCTTGATCTGAGTGAGACCCATAAAGGTGATCTGATGCCAGGATTCACGCACATGCAGGCTGCTATGGTAACATCATTCGGACTCTGGTTTGCCTCATATGCCGAGAGTCTTTGTGACGATCTGCATGTTCTCTCCGGTGCGGCCGCCCTCGCTGATGCCTCTCCGCTGGGAACTGCTGCGGGTTACGGCACCTCCCTTCCGATAGACCGTGAGATGACGGCTGAACTTCTGGGATTCAGCAGGCTTATTGTCTCATCACCCTATGCCCAGATGAGCCGCGGCCGCACCGAAAGACAGGTCACTGGCGCCATTGCATCGGTGGCAGGCACCATTGGAAGGTTCGCCTCGGACGTGATCCTGTTCATGTCACCGGGTTATCAGTTTGTCGCTCTCACTGAAGACCTCACCACCGGTTCATCAATAATGCCACAGAAGAAGAATCCCGACCTGTTTGAGCTGATCCGGGTTCGCTGCAACAGGCTGCTGGCTGTGCCGGGAGAAATAGCTCTGATGACAGCCGGACTGCCACCTGGCTATAACCGCGATTACCAGGAGCTGAAGGCAGTGCTTTTTGATGCCTTTGATGGCATAACAGAACTGATACATGCTATCCGCGGTGCATTGGAGGGGCTTGTAGTCAGGAAGGATATTCTGAGCGATACCCGCTACAATGATATCTTCTCCGTGGAGGAGGCAAACAGGATGGTCCGTGAAGGCGTTCCTTTCAGGGTGGCTTACCGGGAAGCTGCAAAGAAGGCAGGATCTGGTTCATTTTCTGTTGCTTCTGTGGCCGACTATACGCACACTGGCAGCATAGTTAATACGGGACGGAAAATCATTCAGCAGCGGATTGATGATTTGATGAAGGGATTCATGGCCGGGTGTTCCCCGGAGGAGTTGCAGGCGGGTATACCCGTGCGAGCCCGGTTATACAATTCTTGATGGCCTACAGCCATCCCTACGGATGTGTATCCGGTGCTACAATTCTTGATGGCCTACAGCCATCCCTACGGATGTGTATCCGGTGCCACAATTCCTGATGACCTACGGCCATCGTCACCCTGTGCTCATCTGTTCTACAATTCTTGATGGCCTACGGCCATCGTCACCCTGTGCGGTTCTGTTCTACAATTCTTGATGGCCTACGGCCATCTTGGTCTTTTGTTGGGACATGACTTCTACAATTCTTGATGGCCTACGGCCATCCTGGTATTTGGTCGGGGTATGATTTCTGCAATTCTTATAGCTCTATGAGCTATTTCTGTCAATGCTATTGTATTCCCTGCAACCTGGCTGTGTTTCCGACAGCTGGCAGATCGGCCCTCTCTTGCCTCTTGCCTCTTACCTATAGCCTGCTGCCGGATACCTGAGCAATATTCTCAATAAAGAGATCAAACAAAAAATCCGTGTCCGTGGGTCCTCCGGAGGCTTCCGGGTGGAACTGGGTGGAGAAAAAGGGTTTTGAGACATGCTTCATCCCCTCGTTGGTATTGTCATTCACGTTGACAAACAACGGCACCCATCCGGTGGGCAGTGTATTGTTGTTCACGGCAAAACCGTGGTTCTGTGAGGTGATATATGCCCTGTCAGTACCAACCATCTGCACCGGCTGGTTGTGACTGCGGTGACCGTAACGAAGCTTGTAGGTATCAGCTCCCGCCGCCAGGGCCATCAGCTGGTTGCCCAGGCAGATTCCAAAAATGGGGCGGTCATCGTCAAGCGACTTTCTTATGTTGTCTATTGCCGTCCGGCACATTTTCGGGTCGCCGGGACCGTTGGTAAGAAACAGTCCGTCATACTCTTCAGTGCTGTAGTCATAATCCCATGGAACACGGATGATAGTGGTATCGCGCTTCAGGAGGTTACGGATAATATTGTATTTAACCCCGCAGTCGACCAGCATTATCCGGTATTTCCCGTTGCCGTACACCCTGCGTTCAGAGGTGCTCACCTCAGCCACCAGGTTAACTCTGTTAGGGTCATAGAACTCCGCTGTCATCCCTTCAGGCTCCACTTTGCCCAGCATGGCGCCCTTCTCGCGGATACGCTTTGTCAGCGCGCGGGTGTCAATGCCGAAGATGCCCGGAACGTTGCATCGCCGCAGCCACTCGTCGAGGCTCTCGATGGCGTTCCAGTGACTATATTCAAAGGAGTAGTCGGAGACTATCAGTGCGGAGATATGCACACCAGACGATTCGTAAAACATAAACAGGTCGTCCTGTTCGTTCTTTCCCGGTGCTCCGTAGTTGCCCACCAGAGGGTAGGTGAGGCAGAGTATCTGTCCCCTGTAGGAGGGGTCAGTCAGGCTCTCGGGGTAGCCTGTCATGGCCGTGTTGAAGACCACCTCCCCGGCGGCAGCCACCGGTGCGCCGAACGACCAGCCGCGATAGACGGTGCCGTCCTCAAGAGTCAGTTTAACACTCAGTCTGTTGTTGTCTCTCACCCTGCTTTCTTTATTGCGTTTTCTATCTGCTCAAGAGCCTTCTGCACCGTCGCACGCGGGCAGGCCAGGTTCATCCGCATGAATCCTTCGCCTCCCGGGCCAAATCGTGATCCTTCATTCATCCCTACGCCGGCATGATCAACAAAAAAACGGTTGAGTCCCGTGCCGCTCATCCCCATCGCCCGGCAGTCGAGCCATATCATATATGTAGCTTCAGGCCGCAACGGCCTGATAACTGGCAGTCGGTCACGGCAGAAATTCATCACCAGGTCAACATTCCCCTCGACATATTGCATCAGCTGGTCAAGCCATTCGCGGCCACCGGTGTATGCAGCCTCCGAGGCAACATTTCCGAAGATGTTCCCCAGGTGCAGATGGAGACCCACGAGGGTGGCACGGTATTGCTTCATCAGATCCGGGTCGGAGATTATCATTGATGAGGTTGACAGTCCTGCAAGGTTGAAAGTCTTGCTTGGAGCCATACATGTCACCGTCATCATAGCCGCTTTCTCTGAAACGGAAGCCAGTGGCACATGCTTCACACCCGGCATGGTGAGGTCAGAGTGAATCTCGTCGGACAGAACCACTATCCCCTTTTCATGGCATATCTCAGCCAGTTCTGACAGCTCATCCCTGGTCCACACCCTGCCCACCGGGTTATGTGGATTTGAGAGGATGAGCATTCTGGTTTTCGGGGTGATGACCCTTCGTAGACCCTCTAAGTCCATGAGGTATCCTTTATCCGTCTCAATCAGTGGATTGAACACCAGTCGGCGTCCGTGATCAGAGACCGCCCCGTAAAATGGAGGATAGACCGGTGGCTGAATAATGATCTCATCGCCCGGCGAGGTGTAGGCGTGGGTGCATATGTTGAGTGCCGGAACCACTCCCGGGCTGAATTCTATCCATTCGCGCTGTATCTCCCAGCCGTGCAGCGCTGCAACCCAGGTGATGAAAGATTCAAAATAGCCGTCAGGTCTGAAAGAGTATCCGAGTATCTCGTGATTAAGTCTTTCGCGGAGAGCCTCAATAATAAACGGAGGGGTTGCAAAATCCATGTCGGCTATCCACATGGGGATCACGTCGGCTCTGCCGAAGACCTCTTCCCGTCTGTCATACTTAAGGCAGTCAGTGTTCTCCCTCACCGGGGCCTCGTCAAAATTGTATATCATGGACCTTTCAATTCTAGGGTTGCAAAGTTAGCAGAAAATGACAATGAACAACCGGCCTGCCACGGTGTTATGTACACATGTCTCAGGTGCCGGTTCAACATAGAATTATTCTTGACATATTATGCCGGCTGAATGTGTAAAAAGTCTTATTTTTACGAAGCCAAACAATAGTACCAAACAGCAGTTATATGAAAAAGACTCTCGCAAAGATACTGGTCGCTGTGATGATTGTGACAGTTGCCGGTGCATCCTCCTGTAAGAACAGGGGTGAATCAAGGAAGCAGAAAGAGATCAATCCGGTTGAGCTCGAGGCCCTTGAAAAGAAGATTGAAGAGAATGTTTATCCTCTTCCAACCTCCGCCGAAGTGATCAAGAAGCTTACTGACATGGACCTTGGTTACATTCTTGGAGCAACCAATCCTCCGGACAATGCCCGCAATTATGTGGAGAGTTACAATCGTTCCGTCAATCTGGGTGTTTACGGAGCCGATCTCAGTTATTCCACTCTCTACAATATGCAGCAGGATGTGATTGACTACCTGGCGGCCATACGGACGCTTGCCCTTGAGCAGAATCTTTCAAAGATCTATGATGAGTCACTCTATGACAGGATCAAGGAGAATTTTGACAACAGGGACACGCTTGTGACCATTCTTACTGATGCCTTTGACCGCACCTATGCATATATGGTTGATGCCGGGCAGGCAAACCTGGCTCTTCTGATGGTAGGAGGCGCCTGGGTGGAGGGTATGTACCTCACCCTTTCTGTCTCAGAATCAGGCGGGCACCTGTCAGGATTTGAATCGACCCTCCTCGAACAGAAGAAGTCGTTTGAGCTCTTCCTTGAGCTTGCCTCACCTCACAGCAGTGATCCGCTCATTGAGAGGATATTGGCGGCAGTGCAGCCGGTGAAGGATGTATATGACACCCTGAACACCAGCCTCACAATGGATGAAATAGAGAGCCTGAAGAAAGCCGTGAATTCGGTGAGGTCTGAACTGATAAAGTAAAAACCATAAGATACCGGTAGACCGCAAACAAAGCTTGCGGTCTTTTTTTGAGTCTATGAGGGAATCAGTATTACATGCACTGATACATATCTTTGCCATTATCTCTACTGTAAATCCCGCGGGGGTTACAACAAGGGGCAAAAAGATCCTTCGCAGTTATCTGAGGCGTTACCTCAATCAGGAACTTGAAGAGGAGTACTTCAAGCTCTATGAGAATAACCTCCATTTTTATGAGCGGGAGCTGAAAGCGGTGGAGGAGGGTGAGCTGTCAGATGAGGATTCCCTTATCACCTTCCAGATCACCAACATTTGCAGGCAGATAAAGAAGGGTCTCTTCATTGAAGAGAGGATGATCGTCTTTCTCCAGTTGCTGGAGTTTGTCTTTGAGGACGGCACCATTTCTGAGCAGGAGTCGTCTATCATTGACATAGTAGCCCGTACATTCAACATCTCGCAGCAGGAGAAGACCAACGCCCATGCCTTCATGCTCGGGATGAAATTTGACAGGATCAGCCCGGAGTCGTTCCTTGCCATTGAAGGTGAAGGCAACGTAGGCGAAGCTTCCTCACGTTACTCGAACTACCATGAGTGGCACCATATGGTTTCCAGGGGACTGAGGGGAACACTCTATGTTCTCTATATAAAGAGCACGGGCCACATCCTTTTCATGTACGAGGGGAAGATGCAACTTCACTTCAAGGGCCTCAACGTGGTTCCGATGAGACCTTACCTTCTTGAGCCCGGGGTGAATATACGTGGTCAGGGCATGGCTCCTCTCTACTATACTGTCATCTTCAGAAAGTTCATTAAGGCCAATTTCGTTGAGGATATCGTTTTCGAAGGCCACAACATATCATACCGTTTCAAGGGCTCGGAGAACGGTGTCCAGCCCATGAGTTTCAGTGTCAGGTCGGGCAACCTCGTCGGTATTATGGGAGGCAGTGGTGTGGGCAAGAGCACCCTGCTTAACATTCTGAACGGGAAGCTGAAGCCGGAGAGCGGGTCCGTATATATCAACGGCTATGACCTGCACAATGAGTCAGAGGAGCTGAACGGACTCATTGGATATGTCCCCCAGGATGATCTCCTGATTGAGGAGCTTACCGTCTATCAGAACCTCTATTATAATGCCAGGCTCACTTTTGGCGATTATGATGAGGAGAAGCTGAACGAGGTGGTTGTCTCCATGCTCAAGCAGCTTGATCTGTATGATTACCGCGACCTGCTCGTTGGTGATCCGCTGAACAAGAAGATAAGCGGAGGGCAGCGCAAGCGGCTGAACATTGGGTTGGAGCTTATGCGTGAGCCGGCAGTGCTCTTTGCTGATGAACCCATCTCAGGCCTGTCATCGCACGACTCGGAGAATGTCATGGACCTGCTTAAGGACCAGGCAATAAATGGCAAGCTGGTCTTTGTCATTATCCATCAGCCTTCATCAGACATACTCAAGATGTTTGACAGGCTCTGGGTGCTTGACCGGGGCGGTTACATGATCTATGACGGTGATCCCGTGGATGCCATCGTCTACTTTAAAACAGAGACTTCCCAGGCCAATGCGGCGGAGAGCGAGTGCCCTACCTGCGGCAATGTGGAGACACAGGAGATACTCCAGATTGTTGAGGGAAAGGTGGTTGACCCTGACGGAAGGAGAGGACAGGAAAGGCAGGTGTCACCGGTAGAGTGGTACCACCGGTACAGACAAAAGATGGAGCCTTCGCTGGCAGGCAGGCCTGAGATGAAACCTCTGCCGCCAAGCAACTTCAAGATCCCCGGCAGGATGAAGCAGATACGTACCTTCGTCAGGAGGAATCTGGTCAGGAAGTATGCCGACAAGCAGTACCTGGTCATTAATCTCCTCCAGCCACCCCTGCTGGCTTTTATCCTTGCCTTCGTCTCAAAATACATCTCTGACGGGGTCTATCTCTTCTCTGACAACAAGAGCTACCCGGTCTTCCTGTTCATGAGCGTGGTGGTAGCCCTTTTCCTCGGGCTTACTGTCAGCGCTGAGGAGATCTTCAGGGACAGAAAGATCCTTGAGCGTGAGAAATACCTCAACATCAGCCGGTCAAGCTACCTTTATTCGAAGATAAATTTTCTCTTTGGGCTGTCAGCGGTGCAGACCCTGATGTATGTGATCATTGCCCAGCAGATTCTTGATGTGCAGGGCATGATGTGGCGTCACTGGCTCATCCTGTTTACCACATCCTGTTTCGGGAATATGGTGGGACTGAACATCTCTGCCGGAATGAGATCGGTCATAAGCATCTACATTCTCATTCCTTTGGTTCTTGTGCCCCAGCTGTTACTGGGAGGCGCCATGATACGGTTTGATGACCTCCACCACTCGCTGACCCATAAGGTATATGTTCCTGTACTGGGTGATGTGATGACCACCCGCTGGTCTTACGAGGCTATTGCCGTGGAGCAGTTCCGTTCAAACAGGTATATGAAACCCTATTTTGAAACGGAGATGATGATCAGCCGTTACGACTGGCAGTCGGCTTTCCTGGTTCCCGAGCTGAAGCGCAAGAGCAGGGAATGTGCCTGGGCAGCCGGCCGGCCAGAGTTTCAGGAAATATACCGGAGCAACCTGTACAAGCTGGAGACCCATATCGGGGAGCTCAGTAAAGAGGCCGGGCTTGATCCGGCACAGGCAATGAGGGTGATAAAAAAGGAACCTTTCACAACGGATGCTTCCTACATTGTCAGTGATTACCTCGACTCGCTGCAGAAGGTTATACGTAGGATCTACCTGAAATACACTGCGGCCAAAGACAGCATCACCAGGAATATTGTTGCGCGGAAAGGGCAGGACGAGCTTGTCAACATACGGACGGCCAATCATAACAATGAGCTGGCAGAC
>JAAZBN010000279.1 GCA_012513795.1 Bacteroidales bacterium
CCATCGCCTCATCCAGGTCCCTTCCTATTATGTTTACAGCTTTCAGGAAATCCATCTCCCTCTGTTTTTTATTCTGATCGTTTTCTTTATTTTGCAAAAGTAATCATTATTAGTTTTCAGGCCTGCTTTGACCAGGACTGAGTATTCAACGGCACAATCGCGATCTGAAGTATGGAGTTTCTCGAAAATTCGGTTGACAACGCCGGCAAGCGTGGATCAGTGGAGGTGATAGCCGGTTCCATGTTCTCAGGCAAGACCGAGGAGCTGATAAGGAGACTCCGGCGTGCCATGTTCGCCGGCCTGAAAGTTGAGATATTCAAACCTGCCATAGACACCAGGTATTCGGAAGACAGGGTGGTATCACATGATGAGAAGTCAATAATGTCAACTCCGGTTGAGAATGCCTCATCAATCCTTCTTCTCGCACATGGCATTGAGGTTGTTGGCATTGACGAAGCACAGTTCTTTGACGACAGCCTGGTGGATGTGTGCACCATGCTGGCTGATGGGGGCGCCAGGGTGATCGTCGCAGGGCTTGACATGGATTTCTCAGGCAGACCTTTCGGCCCCATGCCTGCACTAATGGCTGTGGCCGAATATGTCAGCAAGGTGCATGCCATATGCGTCAGGTGCGGCAACCTGGCAAACTACTCACACCGCAAGACCAACGAGGAAAAGGTAGTTGTGCTTGGAGAAAAGGATATCTACGAGCCACTGTGCCGCTCATGCTATAAGAAAGCTGTTGACAGGTGAATCTCAGCCCAGCTTGCTGATCTTTTCGAGCCTGGCAGAATCTACTATGCTTATCTTTTTTCCCTCAAGTGAGATGACTGACTCGGTGGCGAACATTGAGAGGGTGCGTATGGCATTGGAAGTGGTCATGTTCGAAAAACAGGCCAGGTCTTCACGCGAGACATATGCCCTTATCGTCCGCCCGTCATTTTCGAGGCCGTAAGTGTCACGCAGAACAAGAAGCGATTCAGCCAGACGGCCGCGGATATGCTTCTGCGTAAGTGATACGGTTCGTTTGTTTGAAAAAGAGAGTTCAACAGCCATCATCCGCATCAACTTCACAGAGAGATCCGGATTGTGCCTGATCAGCTTCATGAAAGGATTCCTTTCAAAGCGGCAGATACCCGAGTCTTCAATAGCTACCGCCGAAGCAGAATAGGTGTTGCCGCTGATAAAGGCTGCAAAACCTATCAGTCCCTGCGGCCTGACCATCCTTATTATCTGCTCCCGGCCGCCTATCCCTTCCTTGTAAACTTTAACCTTTCCGAAAGCAAGACAGTATAAACCTGCGGGCCTGGCTCCCTCGTTGAAAATCATCTCCCCCTTTTTTAACGAAAAGCAGTAATGATCCTGGATCAGGAACTCCTTGTCCTTGTCCGGCAACTCCCTGAAAAGAGAGAATGGTCCTTCAATACATTGTTCCAGATACGGATTGGTATATAACATTTCCCCTTATGTTAAACAACATACAAAGATATTAAAAATGTGGACAAAGGGCGAAATTAACGTTTTTTAACACACTATCTCTCAGATAGTTGAGCGTCAGGGGGATTATCAGCGGTAGCGTGATATTATGGGAATTCTCCTACCGCTGCCAAACGCCTTTGAGGAGACTCTCAGAACGGGAGGTGTCTGTTTTCTCTTGAACTCGCTGGTTCTCACCAGCCTGATGATCTTTTCAACAAGTTCCTTATCATGAACCTCTCTGATAATCCTGTCAGCTGACCATTCCAGGTCAATATACATATAGAGGACAGGGTCAAGGATACTGTAGGGAGGGAGTGAATCGGTATCCAGCTGATCAGGCTTAAGCTCTGCTGACGGGGGTTTGATGATGATGGCTTCAGGTATTATCTCACTGTGGGTGTTTATCTCCCTGGCCAGCCGGTAAACATCCGTTTTGTAGACGTCGCCTATTACTGACAGGCCGCCGGCCATATCTCCGTAAAGTGTTCCATAACCTGTGGCTGCCTCGCTTTTGTTGGAGGTATTCAGAAGCATGTAACCCAGTTTATTGGCGAAGGCCATCAGTATTACTGCCCGGAGGCGCGACTGTATGTTTTCTTCCGTAACGTCCGGCTTCATGCCTTTAAAGTAGGGCTGCAGGGTCTTTTCCATCACCAGCCTTGCCTCCTCAATGCTCACTATGTGATAAGGTACTCCCAGGGCTGAAGCCATTTTCACCGAGTCAGAGAGGGAGTGATCCGAAGAGTAGACAGAGGGCATCAGCAGTGCCAGTGTGTTTTCAGGACCGAGGGCTTCGGCTGCCAGGGCAAGGACCACTGCTGAATCGATTCCTCCTGAGAGCCCTATGATGGCTTTCTTCAATCCTCCCTTGGTAAAAAAGTCCCTTATACCGGTTACCAGTGCCCGGTGTATTAGTCCGGTCATCTCTTCCGGCAGTGGCGGAGGCAGTTCATACCTTCCCCTGTCACATCCCGGTGAGGGAATTTCCACTATCCTGATCTCTTCAGAGCAGAAGGCAAGTTTCTCAAGTACAGTGCCATCGGCATCAATCAGCACGGATGATCCGTCAAAGATAAGGTCAGTGTAGCCGCCGGTCTGGTTGACTGACACCAGGGGTACCTTAAATTCCCTGGCATTTCGGACAAAGACCTCTTCTCTCACGGCTATACGGTTGTGTGAGAAGGGATTTGCGGCAATATTTATTATCAGTGAAGGTTTCTCCTTCATTATCTCATCAAGGGGGGAGACACTGTAGAGGCGCCACAAGCCCTTGTCTCCGAAGGGTTGTTCATCCCATATGTCCTCACAAATGGTTACTGCGATCTTATGTCCGTTGAGGCTGACTGCTCCGAAATGGTTTCCGGGCTGGAAGTACCTGTCCTCATCAAAGATATCATAAGTCGGGAGGAGAGTTTTGTGAATGACTGCCCTGACCTTCCCCTCTGCCAGCAGGAATGCCGAGTTGTGAAGACTCTTCCCGTAAACGCCTGTGTTGGGTGACGGGCTCCCCACGATGGCAGCAATGCCTTTACAGTGTGAAGCTATATCGGTCACTGCAGCCATTGAGGCGGTGATTGTATCACTCCTCAGCAACAGGTCAAGAGGAGGATAGCCCGTGACCGCAAGCTCGGAAAATATTGCCAGCTCTGCGCCTCCGTCACGTGCTTGCCGGATGGCAGCAATAATTTTACTGCTGTTGCCGGCAATGTCGCCGGGGATATAGCTGAGTTGTGCAAGAGCTACCTTCATTCCGGATGAGTCAAAACTTCAATCCAAGTCTGAATCTGACCATTCTCAGGGTTGATCTGTCATGGTGCTGGTACACATCTCTCAGGTCTTTGGTGACATCAAAGAAATCCTGGGCATAGCTTAGCCCTGCAATAAGACTGGCGTCAATCGGGAGCTCGTACTCTATGCCGCCGCCTACATGCCAACCGGCATTGAGGCCGTACACCTCGTTCTTGCCATTCTCGTCATTTATCTGGAGGGTGGGCAGGTCAACTGTTGACTTAAGCAGCATCCTTATGTCAAATCCCATGTCAGTGAAATATGTAAAATAGCCAACCTGGTTGGTCTGGAGCCGCACGCCTGCAGGGATGTTCATATACTTGAGATTATACCTTATCTCATCTCCGGCAGGAATCACCTGTTCAAAATTGGTGAACACCATCTTGTGATCTTCGGTAACGCTCTGTCTCCCTCCTGCAGAGAAGAAGCTTATACCTGTTGAAATTGCATAGTTGTCAGCAAAATATTGCAGAACATTGAGTCCAATGTCAAAACCTGGCCTGGCCCCTTCTCCTGAATATTCCGATTCATTTGAACCAATCCATGAGATTACCGGGTCAGCATGGACCACGAACACAATCTCCTGTGACAGAACGCGTGCCGGGAGCACCGTTATCAGCATCAGGGTCATAACCCTCAGTGCCGTCAGGTTGATTTTTCTTTTCATCTTCTCATTCGTTGCGGGGCTAAAATTATAAATAAATGTCCTTATTTTGCACTGTTAACATGACATAACAGCTTTTATGACCCGATTTGCATCACTGGTTACCCTCACAACAGCATTTCTGATTCTGATTGTCACTGCCTCATGCCGGCGTGATCCTTACAAGGTCAACCTTACAGGCATTGAGGTTGAGGTTGACATCAGGGATCTGGCGGGTGATATTTTCGGCACTCCGCCAAACGAGATGGCTGACAGGGCTGAAACACTCAAGCAGGAGTATGGAAGTGCCCTGGAGACCTACAGCACTGTAATAGGTCTGGGCGATCCGTCAGACGAACGGTGGAAGTCGGCATTCATACTCTTTGCCACTGACCTGCGCAACCTTGATCTCTATGACAATGTGAAGCGTGTATGGCCTGAAACGGATGGATTAAGGGAGGAGCTTACCGATGCTTTCAGGCACTACCGGTACTACTTCCCTGGCAGGATTGTTCCTGAGGTGATATCATGCATCTCTGTATTCAACAACAGCATCATTGTTGATGATTCGCTGCTGATGGTAAGTCTTGACCGTTATCTCGGAGCCGATTCGGAGTATTATCCGTCACTGGGGATCTATTCCTACCAGGCACGCAAGATGACACCTGCATATACTGCTTCTGATTGCATTTATGCATGGGCTGCAACGGAGTGGGATTACAGTTTGGCCGGATATGGCACCAAAAACCTGCTGAACTCAATGCTCCATGAAGGAAAGCTTGTCTATTTCACCAGGAGGATGATGCCTTCGTTGCCTGATACCATCCTTTTCGGATTTACAGGGGAGCAGCTTGATTTCTGCGTTGCCGGCGAGGGTCTTATGTGGGAGTATCTTGTCAGCAGGGATCTGCTCTTCTCAACTGACGCATTCCTGATACGTAAATTTACGGGTGAATCACCTTTCACCAGTTACTTTACGGAGGAGTCGCCGGGAAGGGCTGTGGTCTGGACTGGTTTCCGAATCATTGAGAGATTTATGAACAACAACCCTGATGTGACAATGGAGCAGCTGATGGCCATGACTGACTGTCAGGCTATCCTCGGGGGCGCAAAGTATAAACCTAAATGAACCGGCTCACAGGAAGGTAAAGGAGAGACCTGGCCAATCAAAAAAAGGAGCTGCCCGTCAGGACAGCTCCCATAAATCCTAAAAAAAAGGGAATGCGGTTTATGCCGGATGAATTGCCTCAACAGGGCAAACGTCGGCGCAGGCACCACAATCGGTACATATATCCGGGTCGATTTTATAAATATCGCCCTCAGATATAGCCTCAACCGGACATTCATCTATACAGGTTCCGCAAGCTGTGCAATCATCTGAAATTTTGTAAGCCATTACTACTGTTTTTAAAGATTACGGGTGTAAAATTATCTCTTATTTTTATTCTTTCCTAACCGGGACAGAAATAAATTCACCCTTGTC
>JAAZBN010000280.1 GCA_012513795.1 Bacteroidales bacterium
CGACTATCCGTATAGCCCGGGCAGGGCATTCCCTGACGCAGGTATAGCATGTCCGGCAGAGTTCTTTTATTGTGTATACAAGCATAATGGTACCCGGTTAAAGCAAAACATCCCTCTTGCTGAAATGGGTATGAAATACCTTTTTATCAGCAAGTTCGGAACACTGTTCAAATACCCTGCCATACAGGTCAGCCACCGAGGCAGACTGTTCAGGTGCGCGCACCGCCTCCTGGTCATCGGTCTGCCATATGAATCTTGATCGCTGCCTGACTGCCTCTCTTGATCCGGCGGGCATCATGCCGCCGCCATTGACGCAGCCGCCGGGGCATGCCATGACCTCCACGAGGTCATACCTGGCGCCGGCATCTACCATCTGCCTGATCTTTTCCAATCCCTTCAGGCCGTCAACCACGGCCACAGAATAAATCTTTCCGCCGATGGTGACCATGGTCTCGCGAAAGACACCGGTATTGCGCAGCTTCTTCAGTGCCGGCCTGTCAGCCTCCTTCTCCCCCTTTCGTGCTGCCAGTGACCGCAGCACCGACTCGGTAATTCCCCCGGCCGATTCGGCAAGGAGTGATGCTGAGCTTCGCAACGCCATAGGTTCGTCTGCAGGTTCGGGATCAATATTGGTGATGTCAATGCCGTAAAGCACGATCAGCCTTGCCAGCTCCCTGACAGTCAATACTGTATCTATATCACTTATTCCCTTCCTGGTCATGCTGTCTCTGCGGGCCTCGAACTTCATTGCAGTGCAGGGAGTCACTGACACCGTGTAGACCCGCGGTTTTTCATCGGTCACCGGAACAACCGATTTAATGATTGACCCTGAAATCTGCTGTGGTGTCTTGAGGGTTGAGAGCAGTGGCAGCAGTTCAGGAGTGAACTGCTCGCAGTATTTGACCCATGCGGGGCAGGCTGAGACTATCAGCGGTTTCTTTTCCTCCTGACCCTCCGCCTTGATCACAGCATCAGTAAGCTCGGTAATCAATATATCGGTGCCTGCTCCGGAGAGGAACACCCTGTCAAAACCGGCCTTTCTCAATGCAGCATTCAGCAACCGGTCAAAATCGCGATTGTACTTGATTCCCAGCTCTTCCGCAAGGGCATAGGGCACCAGGGGCGAGTACTGTATGACCCGTGTCACATCTGTCCTGCTCAACTGGTCCTGTACCTCTGAGAGGTAATGCTTTTCATGGAGTGCACCTGTGGGGCATACCAGCACACACTGACCGCAATGGATACAACTTGAGAAGTTGAAATCGCGGTCCATGGCCGGCCCCACGTGGGTGTAGCGGCCGCGGCCGATGAAGTCTATTGAGGTGGCAGTGACAACCTCCTCGCATACCCTGAGACAGCGTCCGCAAAGGATGCATTTGGAGAGCTCGCG
Organism: Bacteroidales bacterium; assembly: GCA_012513795.1. GTDB lineage: Bacteria > Bacteroidota > Bacteroidia > Bacteroidales > VadinHA17 > SR-FBR-E99. Next base: position 1,391 of record JAAZBN010000280.1, read on the forward strand.
CACTATGGCCGGGCTCGACTGGTCGCGGCGGGGCTTGATCTTGCTTCCGCGAATGCGCCGTTCCCTTACCTGCATCTCATCAGAGAGGCGCTGCAGCTCACAGTCGAGATTGCGTTCACAATAAAGGCAATCATCAGGATGATTTGAGAGCAGCAGCTCAACAATGGTCTTCCGTGCCCTGATAACCCTCGGAGAGTGGGTTTTTATCTTCATCCACTCCTCCACCGGCGCCGAACAGGCAGTCACCAGGCGGTCACGACCCTCAACCTCCACCACGCACATGCGGCAGGCACCGGTAGGTGTAAATTCAGCCATCCGGCAGAGAGTGGGAATGATAATGCCGTTGCGATTAAGAGCTGAAAGAATGGTCTCACCCTTTTCCGCCCTGATGCTTTTGTTGTTTACTTCAATGGTGAACTGCATGGCTTATTTAACTGTTACAGCGCTGAACTTGCATACATCATAACATATACCGCACCCGATACACTTGTCCTCGACAATGAAGAAAGGCTGTAGTCTGGTGCCATAGATGGCATTCACCGGGCATTTGGAAGCACATACGGTACATCCGGTACATTTTTCCACATCAATGCTGAATGTTCTCAGTCCGCGACATACGTTGGCACGGCACCGTCTGTCAAAGATATGCTCCTCAAACTCCTCCCGGTAGTTGGCCAGGGCGCTGATAAACGGGTTGGGGGCAGTCTGTCCCAGTCCGCAGAGCGAAGTGTCTTTCATCACCGCAGCGATGGTCTCAAGCTGCATCACTCCCTTGAATCTCTCGAGTGTGGCATTGGAGTCCTCACTCAGGGGCTTCCTGACTATGTTTTCAAGTATCTCCAGCATTCGTCCCGTTCCTTCGCGGCAGGGGATGCATTTGCCACAGCTCTCCCTGTGAATGAACGCCATGTAATACCTCACAAAATCAACCAGGCAGGTGGTCTCGTCAATAATGATGAGTCCTCCGGAACCCATAGCGATGCCGTTTTCGCTCAGCAGATCATAATCTACCGGCAGGTCGAGATTCTTCTCCGTAATGAAGGTGCCTGAAGGCCCTCCTATCTGCAATGTTTTAAATGCCTTGCCATCCTTTATGCCGTCAGCGATACCCTCGGTGATGGTTCTGAAGGTGGTGCCCATCTCCACTTCAATAAGGCCCGTCAGACGACCCCTGCCTCCCAGAAAAAAGAGCTTGGTGCCCTTGCTTCCCTCAGTACCCATAGCACGGAACCACTCCGGTCCGTGAGACATTATCAGAGGCACATTCATGAGAGTCTCCACGTTGTTAATTACAGTTGGTTTCCCGTAGAGGCCGCTGCTGGTAGGATAAGGGGGTTTAAGCTCGGGCATTCCCCTTTTACCTTCCAGGCTGGCTATCAGCGCTGTCTCCTCTCCGCACACGAAGGCTCCTGCCTCCTCCCGGATGACTATCTCAAGGTTAAATCCGCTGGAGAGGATATTGTGGCCCGTGATACCGTACTCCGCGGCAGCAG